>NZ_NTZO01000026.1 GCF_002559405.1 Bacillus sp. AFS001701
GTTAATAATTCGTATTCTTGTTCAAATAAATGACATATTTATAAAACCACTACTAACAATTTTTCTTTTAAAAGATGCATAAATCTATAATCTATACATTAATTTGCCTGGCAAAAAAGTTTAAGCTCAATTTACAAATTCAAAACATAATTAATAAACTATTGTGGTATTTTAAACCTATGTATTTAAAATATGTTTGTTAAATCTGATGACAACCTAACTAAAATACAATTCATTTTACAGATGAAAAGACAACATCCTCCATATGATTAAGGATATTTATGTCACTTAACTAGGGGTATACAATGAAAAAGTTTATACAGTTTTATAAAAATTTCTCGTTAGTGGAGAAAAGCGCACTTCTCTGCTTTCTCTTACCTCCAGTAGGTATTTCATTGCTATTGATCATCGGGCTTCGTACACTCTATACTCAATGGTTTATTAATAAACGGTTTATTTACTCGTTTAGTTCGTACTTTTTCTTGTGCCTACTTATTTCTACTATTGGTGCTGCCCTTGTATTTAGAAATATATTATTTTTATTGGTCAGTATCATGATTCTTGGTTACTGGGGAATATATTGTAGGATTTTAGTAACTGAGAAAGGTCAATTATTTCAGAGATTTCGCATGATCATAATCTTTGGAGGCGTATATAGTTGTGTAATTGGATGGATATCCAAATGGTTGTTATTTCCTAAAATTGTTGGTTATTTATTAGGGACAGTGCTTTTTGGAGAAGTTGAACCTAAGAATTTTAACCGTCTAATTGGTTGTGCTTATAATCCCAATTTTACTGTTTTTATTTTATTAATTGCTATTTCTTTTCTCTTTGCCAGTCTACTTTCTAGTCTAGAAAGGAAACATTATATTAGCTTGTCGTGGCAACTTCAGATTCAACTTCTACTTAGTTATGGAATTTATCTCACGGGTTCAAGAGCTGGCTTTGCGACGATGATTCTGATTTATTTACTTTTTATCTTCCGACTGAATCGAATCTTTTTCTTTGTTTGTGCTATCATCGGACTATTCTTTTCGAAATGGTTGCTCTATATAATGCCAAGAGCCGAGTCAGTTATTCAAGCAGGGCATAAAAGGTTGGACATTTGGAAAAACGCATATACCATATGGAAAAATCACCCATTTTTTGGTGTGACTCCGATCGGATTTGGTCAAGAATATGTAATGCAATATGGTCATTTCATCCCCCATGCACATAATTTACTGCTGGGTATGTTTGCGGAATACGGAACATTAGGAGGATTGGCTTTTATAACATTAATTAGTATAAATATTGTAAAATGCATCCACCTATTCTTATTTGAGCGCAGTAAAAAATGTTTTTTTAACAGTTTTTTACTCGGCCTACCAATCATTTTGTTTACAGGGGTATTTGATGAGCCGGTGTTCTCTCCACAAATCGGTTTCCTCACGGTCATACTTCTTGGATGTTGGGATCGATATTCAAAACGTATGCAATTTAATATCGAGATTTCAGCAATACAAGGCAAATTTATTAGCGTTTATGGGAGTACGGCAAGGTTAGTTGTCAGTTCGTACATGATTTTGCATTATTTAAAATCGAAGTTTATTAGTAACAAGTACTAAAAAGACCCCTATGACTAGATAGGGGTCTCTTTTGTTAGTTTATGATATTTTTTTCGTAACTTGCACTTCTACTGCTACATCTTGTTTTGTTAAGAATAAATTTAAAATAATTGCAGTTAATGAACCTGACACAATTCCATTTTGCATTAACATTTTTAAAAAGTCAGGTAGTTGGTCGAACATTTGTGGAAGGGTTGCTGAACCTAATCCTACTGCTATACTACAAGCTGCGATTAATAGGTTTTCTCCTTTACCTAAATCGACTTCTGAAAGAATCGATATCCCGGCAGCTGCGACAGATCCGAACATAACTATCATTGCGCCTCCAAGAACGGCATTTGGAATAACAGTCGTTAAAGCTGCTAGTTTAGGCAATAATCCAAGTACAACCATGATACTTCCCGCAGCATAAATAACTTCCCTAGATTTAACTTTTGTTAGTGAGATTAAACCAACATTTTGTGAAAATGCTGTGTACGGAAATGCATTAAAAATACCACCAAGCATAATTGCAAGACCTTCTGAACGCAATCCATTTACAATTTGATCCTGTTTAACCTTTTGATTAGTCGCTTTTCCGACTGCGAAATAGACTCCAGTTGATTCAACCATACTAACGATACAAACAATTATCATTGTGATAATAGCTGTAATACTGATTTTTGGTGCTCCGAAATAGAATGGTTGAGCGATACTAAACCACGATGCTGCCGATACACTTGAAAAGTGAACGATTCCCATTGCATAGCCAGCAATTGTTCCTACAACCAAACCAACAAGTACGGAAATTGTACGTAAAAATCCTTTAGCCCATCTGTTAACGACTAAAATTACGATAAGTGTAAGAAGGGCTAGTAATAAATTGTGTACTTGACCGAAGTCTTGACTCCCTTGTCCACCTGCTGCATTATTCATAGCTACAGGAATCAGAGAAAGTCCAATTATCGTTACAACTGATCCTGTTACAATTGTAGGGAAAAATTTTAAAAGCTTTCCATAAAAAGGAGCAGCTAATATAACAAAGATCCCAGAAATAATGATTGCACCGTATGCTGTCGGTAAGTTTGAAGAGGATGCAATTGCAATAATCGGACCTACCGCCGTAAAAGTACATCCTAAAACGACTGGCAATCTGCTACCAATGTATTTAGTCCCCATGCTTTGAAGGATTGTTGCGATACCGCATGTAAATAAATCTGCTGCAATCAGATAAGCGATCTGAGTTGGCGTAAGTTTAAGCGCGCCACCTATTATAAGAGGTACAACAACTGCACCTGCATACATAGCCATGACGTGTTGAAAACCTAATGTAAATGCTTTTTGTTTACTTAACAATCTGATTCTCTCCCTTGTCATTGCTGAATTTGTCTATATTGACTGGCGTGCAGTTATTACTCTTTATAAAACAAAAAGGACAGGTGCCACTTGAGTATGTTTCTCTCAAGTGAAACCTGTCCTTCTGGGTTTTTATCCCTAATGGTGTAGCACGTGTAGTGCCCACATCGCTCGGACCAGCCATTTTACTTATACAATAATGCGGAACCCTAGATGTGCTTTCACTCATAGTCGGTCGATTATATTGGTCGTCCGGTAGAAACTTATGGGCCATATCCCCATGATTATATGAGTTATTTATATATTTGTACCATTATGTTACACATGCTATTCAATATTTTCAAGTAGAAAATGCTAAGAAAAGGTACTCCATTAGAAAAAAAACTAATGGAACACCTTCTATTATGTTCTACGCATATAAGCTTTTACAGTTAGCGGTGCAAAAATTGCTACAATGACAGCAGCTCCAATAAGCGAAATGATTAGATCTGAACCCGCAGATCCTGTGTTCGTAAGATTTCTTACAGCAGTGATCAGATGAGAAATTGGGTTTATTTTTACAAACCACTGAAGCCAATTTGGCATTGTATCGACTGGTACAAAGGCATTTGAAAGGAATGTTAATGGAAATAGTGCTAGCATAGAAATCCCTTGTACACTTGACGCTGTACGTGCAATTACTCCAAAAAAGGCAAAAATCCAACTAATCGCCCATGAACATACAATTACTAGTAGCCCAGCTAAAACGACATAGCCTAAGCCACCTTCAGGGCGATATCCCATTATATACCCCATAGTGAAAGTAAGGACAGTAGCGATTGTATAACGGATCGTATCCGCCAATAAAGCTCCAGCCAGTGGTGCAATACGTGCAATCGGCAACGACTTGAATCGATCGAATACACCTTTATCCATATCTTCACGCAATTGTACACCTGTAACAATTGAAGTAGTAATGACCGTCTGTACTAAGATTCCTGGTATGATTACTGGTAAATAACTCTTAACATCCCCAGAGATTGCTCCACCAAAGATATAAGTAAACATAAGTGTAAAAATAATAGGCTGTAACGTAACATCAAATAATTGTTCTGGTGTACGCTTAATTTTTAGTAGACCACGATAAGCCATCGTAAATGAATTTTTTACTGATTGACTGAAGCTAGTTTTATTTTTTAATTCACGATAAGCAGCTCGTTTTATTGATGTGCTCATACCCTTACGCCCTCCATTTCTTTTGTTTTATCTGACTCCTTTGATCTATCATTATCAACGCTGTTACCAGTAATTGTAAGAAATACTTCATCAAGTGTCGGCTTTTGTACACTCATTTCGGCTAGATGAATGCCTTCATCACGTAGGGCGATTAGTAGGTCTGTTACTCGATCAGCATCAGCCATTGGGGCATTAATCTTACCTTCTGCTAATGTGATATTGGCTTTTACTTTTAGTACATGTTCTACTGTCTGGCGTGCATTTTGAACATCTCTAACGTCTTGAACTTTTAATTGTAATGATGAACTACCAACTGAAGCCTTCAATTCATCAACAGTACCTTCCGCAACTACATGACCACGATCTATTACTGCGATACGGTCAGCTAGTTCATCCGCCTCTTGAAGATATTGTGTAGTTAATAGAACTGTTGAACCTTCTTTTACTAAACGACGAATAGTATCCCACATTTGATTTCTTGTACGAGGGTCTAAACCAGTTGTCGGCTCATCTAAGAAGATAAGTGGTGGCTGAGCAATTAAACTTGCCGCCAAGTCTAACCTACGACGCATTCCACCTGAGAAATTTTTCAGCGGGCGCTTTGCTGCTTCTGTTAAGCCAAATTCCTCTAATAAATCAGCTGCTTTCTTTCTCGATTCCGCTCTACCTAGACCTAGTAATCTTGAGAAAATAATAAGATTCTCTGTAGCACTAAGTGACTCATCTACTGAAGCGTACTGGCCAGTAACACCAATTAATTGACGAACAATTTGAGCTTCTTTTAAAACATCATGTCCGAATATACGTGCAGTACCTGCGTCTTGTCTAAGTAGCGTAGCCAGCATTCTAATTGTCGTTGTTTTCCCTGCACCATTTGGACCAAGTACACCGTAAATACTTCCAGCACGAACGTTTAGATCAACTCCATCAACTGCACGATTTTCACCAAATATTTTTACTAAACCACTCGCTTCTACGGCCAAATCTCCATTATTTGGGGTAATTATTTTTTTATTTAAATATTCCAATTTACTTCCTCCTTTACGACTTATTACAAGATGAATATATCGACTAAATATGAATTAAGTATGAACTTTAAATAAAAATTTTCTTTACGAATAGTTACAATCTAGAGGATAAAATATTCAATGAAAAAAACTTCCCTTATCTAAATTAAGGGAAGTTTAATTTTAGTCATGAACTATGGTCTGGTTTAATAGTAGGAACTCTGAGTTAATATTAGATAAAAAAGGAGTCGCTTCACCTAAGCTATATAGATGTAACTGATGCATTGCTCGTGTACATGCAGTATAGAATAGTCTTCGGAGACGCTCATCTCCATAAACTTGAGCTGATGCATCATAAATAATCACTGCATCGAATTCAATTCCTTTTGCCAAATATGCAGGAATAATGACTACACCTTGTTCATATTCAACCGAGTTTCTCTTCACATGTTTGATTCCTTCTATATCTTTTAATGCTTCATATGCCTCTAAACTTTCTTCTGCAGATTTGCAAATGACAGCAATTGTATTAAATTCACTTTTCTTTAAGTCTTCGATTTTAGACGCAATATGACTATGCAAATCTTCTCGATTAGATAACTGTGTTAACACAGGCTTATTTCCAACTCGTTCAAAAGGCGTAATTAGATTCCCTCCAGGTATGAGTCTACGTGTGAATTCTACAATTGGTTTTGTTGATCTGTAACTGCGGGTCAGATTGATCACTTTTGTTTCATCTGGCCCATATAAGCCTTTAAGGACATTAAAATCTCCCATTTCACTGGCATGCGCAAAGATCGCCTGATTAAAGTCACCTAAAACAGTCATCTTTGCAGAAGGAAACAATCTCTTCAAAAATTCAAATTGGAAAGGAGAATAATCTTGAGCTTCATCAACAAGTACAAATTTAATCGTAACATTTGATTGGAAGCCTTGAACCAATTCTTTTAAAAGTAAATACGGTGTAGCATCCTCGTAAAACAATTTGCCTTCATCTAACATATTTAATGTTAACTGACATATGTCCTCCCAATTCTCAGGAGTATCCCCTTCAATCCACTGTTCAATTTGAGTTGGATTGGAAAATAACTGTTTATATACACCCTTTATGTCAATGAAACGCAATCCTCGAACCCATTCACGTAGTGGCTTTAGTTTTTTACGTACAACCATTCGACCTAATACTTTAGTTTCTTGTTCATAATCATCGAATGAATTATCTTTAAATTGTTTTTTCTGTAAGTACTTATATGCTTTTTGATAATCATCTTTGCTGAGTAACTCGATTTCATCCTGTACCCATGTTTTTTTCAATTCCAGCTTTTCCATGTCATTGATTTGTTTGTTTAACCATTCCGTTAACTTCTCTAATCGGTTGTTAAATTTTAAAGAAGTGTCGGCGCTATAAAATCTTTCATAAATCTGTTTAGCTGTAACGACTGGTTTGCCTCTAAATTTAAATCCCCTAAAGACCATTCCGGATAATTCCAGTGATTGTCTGTATGCCTTAATTGTCTCAAAGAAATGAGTTGAAGCTTTAAATCGAATGCTTGAGGTCCTAGTCTTATAGGATGGATCATCTATAGCAGTTAGCACATATTCTAATTGCTCATAATTATCCTCAACTTGGAACGAATCACTTAGCCTATGAACTAAGTATTCTTGGAATGTAACCTGTTGCATATTTTCTTCGCCTAGTTCAGGTAAAACTCTCGATACATAGTTATTAAACATTGCGTTAGGAGAAAATAAGATAATTTGATCTGCTTTTATCCAATTTCTATATTTGTAGAGCAAATAGGCAATCCTTTGTAAAGCTGCAGATGTCTTTCCGCTACCAGCTGCACCTTGAACAATCAGTAATCTACCTTTGTCATAACGAATAATCTGATTTTGTTCTTTTTGAATGCTGGCTACTATGCTTCTCATATGCTTGTTTGTACCTTTACCTAGCACATGCTGCAAAATCTCATCACCTATAGTGAGACTTGTATCGAACATTGATTCAATTACACCGTTACGTATAATGTATTGCCATTTTTGGTCTAATACGCCACTCACTTTTCCCCCAGGTGTATCATACTCAGCAGGACCTGGTGGATAATCATAGTAAACACTCGAAACTGGAGCCCTCCAGTCATAAACTAAAATATTCTCTCCAGTTTCATCCATTAGCGTTGAAACACCAATATAAATACGCTCTGTTTCAGACAAACCTTCTTCTGTAAAGTTAATGCGACCAAAATAAGGAACCTCTTTCATCCGACGAAGTGCTGATAATCGGTTTGAAGATTGCTTATGATTAATTTGGCCGATCGCCAAAAGTTGAGATTGTTGTCTTAAACTAATAACCGTCTCTAAATAGTCATCAAAGCTATCTGTATTAACTTTAACCTCATCCCAAAAGTTTTTACGAACATTGATTACTTCGTTTCTACGTTGGGCTGTTTCATCTGTTAATTTACTAATTTTGTCCGTAATTAGATCTAGTACAGCATTTACTCTTACTTGTTCTTTTTGAAGTTCGTTGTTCATTTTCATGCACTCCTTTAAAAGATAAAAATGGGGGTTGACTCAAGAGGATTTGTATAGTAAAATTAAAGTAGGGAAAATATGACCTCTATTCTTTTTCTAATGTATATACTGTATTAATCTACCACGTTTTTATCTTTTAGGCAATAGTCCTCGTTTAAAATCATTATTATTTCATCTTATTATTAATTTTCGTACACTCAAAAATCAAAATGACCTACCCAAAAATGATCATTTAATCACTTATAGTAAGGTCATCCTTATTATTTATTAATTTCTTCTGTACATACTTCAATTAGTTACCTTTTATTAAAATTTACTTCTTTATTAAAATACCTCATATTATTTATGATCATTCCTAAATACAAATACTCCATTCACAATAGTAGCTTGAACATTAAACTGACGATCAATTATGACGATATTTGCTTTTTTCCCACACTCTATGCTTCCAACTTCATGATCGATATTAAGTAATTTCGCTTGGTTAAGGCTGACCATCGGTAAAATAGTTTCTAAAGGCACCTCTAAAACGTCTTTTACATTTTTTAAACACTCCATTAAATTAGTTGTGCTTCCAGCTAATGAGCCTGTTTCTACTGTTCGAGCAATTTTATTTTCCACTTTAACATCTAATGTACCAAGCGTATAGGATCCATCTGGTAAATCAGCAGCTGCCATTGAATCACTTATTAAAAATACCCGTTCTGTTCCTTTTGCTTTGTATAGCAGCTTAATCGCTCCCGGGTGGACATGCTGTAAATCTGCTATACATTCACAATAACATTGATCATTTGTTAGAACGGCACCAAGACACCCAGGATCACGATGATTGAATCCTCTCATGCCGTTAAAAGTGTGGACAGAAATTCTTGCTCCATGTTCAATTGCGTTATTCGTTGTGTCATAGTCTGCATTTGTATGACCCATAGACACGTGAATTCCTTTATCTGTTATCAATTTAATAGCTTCCTCTGCATGCTCTTTTTCTGGAGCTATGGTGATCACTTTAACTGTATTATTGGAAACCTTTATGAGTTCAATTAACTCATCAGTATTTAGTTCACGAATATACTTGACCGGATGAGCACCACGATGCTCAGTTGTAATATATGGCCCTTCAACATACGATCCAATGATCTCCGCTCCTTTTGTCTGTCCTATCGCCTCACTCACGGTCATTACAGCTTTTTTAATTTTTTCGAAATCATGAGTCAGTGTAGTTGGCAAAAATCCCGTAACCCCATGACGTGCAAGCGACATAGACATTTCTTGTAATGAACGAGTACTACCATCCATTGTGTCATTTCCAGCAATTCCATGTATATGTAAATCAATCATACCTGGAATGGCTACAAAACTAGAATAATCCAAAATTTCACAGGAGGGTCTGTTCGTTGTTACTCCATTTATTTTTCCATTATTAATCAGTATATAGCCAGCTTCAATTACTTTATCAGATGTATATACCTTTTCTACCTTAATTGCTTTCATAACATTTCCCCCTCTATTGTTCACAAGAATACTTTTTCTTAAAGAACAATAGGTAACATCAAAATAGGATGCTGCCTGCTTGCTTAAAACTTACACGTGTAAGTAGTTTAATTTTTTTAAAGTTAAATAACATGCTCCATACAGCCCGGCATCATTCCCAAGAATCGAAGGAAATACAGTTGTTTCTTGATGATAAATTGGCATGGTTTCCTTTTTTATGTTAGAGTTGATGTCCTGAATAAATCGGTCCCCCTGCTCAGCAATTCCTCCCCCGATAATAATTGCCTCCGGGTTCAGAAGATGGACTATATTTGAGAGACCAATGCATAGATAGCGGATAAACTTTTTATATACGTCAGTAGCAATTAAATCTCCTTCTTCTACTAGAGCCAAGATTTCTTCTCCAGAGATTTTCTCTATGACTTCACCATTTTTGTTCTTTTCATCAATAAAATCACTTACTAAGGCTGAAGTAGCAGCGTATCTTTCAAAGCAACCTCTCCGTCCGCAACCACAAGAACGTCCGTTATGAATGATGACGGTATGACCTAGTTCACCAGCTAAATGACGAGATCCGCTTACAATCCTCCCATCAATGATAATGGTGCTTCCAATACCTGTTCCTAATGTTAAAAAAACTACATCTTTCTTCCCTTGAATTGCACCTTTCCACATTTCACCGAGGCAAGCACTTTTCACATCATTTTCTAAACTAACGGGTAAATTAACCAAATTAAAAAGTATTTCGCCCAGTTTCATACCTGAATAGTCGGGTATATTGTTGGAAAATAAAATTTCACCAGTTTCATGATTTACTAGACCACACGAGGAGATTCCGATTCCCGCTATTAAAAAATCATTTTGGAGCTTTTTTATTTTCTCAGCCAAAAGTTCAGGAAGCAGCTTTTGTATATTTTTTTTAGGCGTTGGTACCTTATCTTTGTAAACGATTTGCCCATCACGATTTATTAGTCCAAATTTGATGAATGTACCTCCGATATCAAAACAAACTATATTTTCCACTTTAATCGCCCCCTGTTAACTCCTTCACTTTAATGAGATTAAAGTAATGTTGAACTTTTGTTAATTCAACTGACCCAGTCCGCTCTGAGGCAGCATTGGATATTCCGCAGGCACATGACCATTTTAAAATATCTTCAATTGAATAACCTTTCGAATGAGCATAGGCAAAGCCTGCAAGCATGCTATCTCCTGATCCAACTTGGTGCACATCTGTCAAAGTTGGAATAACTGCCTGCAGTGAAATGTTTTTGCTAATTAAAAGAGCACCTTCTTTTCCTAAAGAAAGTAAAACGTATTGAGTACCCTTTTGGCATATTTCTCTGGCGTGCCAGATCATATCCTCTATTGATAATTGGTTTAACCCGATCAACTTGCAAAACTCTTCTCTGTTCGGCTTAATTAAAAAAGGCTTACCCTTTATGCCATGGGCTAGTGATTCACCACTTGAATCTAAAAGAAAATACTTCCCTTTTTGTTTTGTTTTTTCTATTAGGTCTCTATAAAAATCGGAGTTAATTCCATATGGCAAGCTACCAGATCCTACTATATAGTTATTCGATTCTAGAATGGTATCAAAATTTTTCAAAAATTCTTCTCTTTCATTCTCCAATATCTCTGGCCCTTGTTCAAGAATTTCTGTATGACCTTCTTTCGATTCAATTGCTATACAAAATCTTGTCTCTCCTTTTATTCCTACAAAACGATTAATTAAATTGTAATTTTGGAGCTGACCAGCTATCCACTCACCACTTTTTCCGCCTAAAAATCCGGTACAAGTAACTTTAACTCCCAGCTGAGATAATACACGTGAAACATTAAGTCCTTTTCCACCAGCTGTTTTATCTACAGCTGTTACACGATTGACGTCATCTAAGTGAAAGACAGGAAGATTATACCGAATATCAATAGCCGGGTTTAATGTAATTGTAGCAATCATTTTTCTAACCCCGATTCATACTACCGCACATTTTAATTTTATCTGCAACGACTATTTTCATTTCTCTTACTGCATCTTTAAAATAATATCTAGGGTCATTGGCATCTGGATGTTCTTTTAAATAACCACGTAATCCATTAGCAAAAGCTATTTTTAATTCAGTAGCAATATTTACTTTACATATTCCGTTTTTAATCGTTTTTTGAACTAATTCATCAGGTAAGCCCGAAGCTCCATGTAGAACTAGCGGAATATCAACCTCTTTTTGGATTGCACTTAATCGTTCAATATCTAATTTAGGTTCTCCTTTATATAGACCGTGAGCCGTTCCAATGGCAACAGCTAACGAATCGATTCCTGTTCTAGAAACGAACTCTTTAGCTTGTGCTGGATTTGTATAAATTTGATCCTTTTCATCCACTTCAAGATCATCTTCTACCCCGCTTAGTCGGCCAAGCTCCGCCTCCACAGAAACTCCAAACGAAGAAGCATAATCGACTACTTCACGAACGATTCGAATATTTTCTTCAAAGTCATGATGAGAAGCATCAATCATAACTGAGTGAATTCCACTATCAATTAGTGCTTTAATATCATTAACTTTTTCATGGTGATCTAAATGAAAACAAATTGGAATATCGTATCTTTTTTTTGCAGCTTCCATCATACTAATTAGAAACTCTTCCCCCATATAACTAACTGTACTTGGTGTAGCTGCGATCAAAACCGGTGAACGAAGTTCCTGAGCTGTTTCTAAAACTGTTTTCATTGTTTCTAAGTTATGAATATTAAATGCCGGTACTGCGTAGCCATTTGTTTGAGCATCTAAAAGAATCGTACTTCTTGATGTAATCAAGATAAATCTCCTCCATTCTTCGTATCATTTGTAAAAGGGTGAATCGTAACTCCTTTAACAACTCTGTTAACTACTCCTAATGGAGAAGGGTTATCTGGAGAAAAGCCGAGATTAATAGATTTATACATAGCAAAAGTTTGTGCGTATAAGATAAAAGGGAAAGTTAGAAAAATATCCTCGCTAATTTTAGGAAGATACACATAATAGAAAAGATCACTATATTCTTCAGCAACCTGATCCTTTAAAGATGAAATTGCTACTACTATCCCTCGATTGGTTTCTTTGTAAATTTCTTCTAAAATGTCGAGATCATACTGTCTTGTATAAGGGTTACAAGATAAAAATACAAATACAACAGTATCTTTATCTAAAATAGACTTAGGGCCATGTCTAAAACCTAATGAAGTATCAAAAGTAGAAGGAATTGTCCCTCCTGTTAACTCCAACAATTTTAATGATGCTTCTCTTGCCAATCCTTCAAAAACCCCTGAACCTAAATAAACAACTTTTTGAAAAGACGAATTCGCCAGTTGTTTAATACTTTTCTCGCTGCCGCTAATAATTGAATGACCAGCATGTATAAGCTCATCAACTTTCTTCTCCCACGTATGAATCTTATCAATATTGAAAAGCAGTAAAGCTGAGAAAAGCATAGTCGTAAAACTACTCGTCATTGCAAATCCTTGGTCATTTGCTTCTTCTGGCATATAGATGACCAAATGATTAGGATCATTTTTCTTCTTTTGAGCCAGTAGTCCATCATGATTACATGTAAATACGATTCCATAAAAATTATCTATAACTTGTTCTCCTAAATGAATAGCAGCCAAGCTCTCTGGACTATTTCCTGAACGAGCAAATGAAATCATGATTGTTGGAAGGTCCTTGTTTAAATAAGAATATGGATTTGACACAATATTTGTCGTAGCAATACTCTCTACTACTATTTTTTTGTTGTTAACGATTTGTTTTAAATAAGGAAGGACTGTGTCACCAACAAATGCAGATGTACCCGCACCAGTTAAAATAATTCGTAACTGATCGTGTTTATTTTCAATGCTCTTTAAAAATGTAAGAATTCGGTCTCGATTAAATAAAAGAATATCCTTTGTTTCATTCCATAATCTAGGTTGCTGGGCTATTTCTTTTGCTGTATGGCTCGCGCCAACATTCATTCTTTCATATTCACTCGATTTTAATAGCTCCATATTTACTTCCTCCTATTTTAACTGTTAATGTCATCATTACCAGTTGGATTAAATAGATACTTTTGTATCTATTTTTAGTGTGTAGAAAAAACCCTTAAAAGCTGGTTTTCAGACCGATTGCAAGCGATCGTTGTCAGCCAGTATGAAGTGTCTATTTCAACTCTACTGTATAAGTAAATTTATCCCCTCTTGCAATAGAAATTGTATACTCAATTACTTTGCTTTGATCATAAGTTGCTCGTTTAAGCATTAGACATGGTGCACCTTCGATTATGTTTAGCATTTGCGATTCCACTTTATTTGCACTAACAGCCATAAAGCTTTCTAAAGCGCTAGAAATATTCACATTATATTGCGTTCTGAAGATTTCATACATCGGCGTATGTTCCAATTCTTCACTCGAAAGATTTTTAAAATCCTTTACGGGTACATAAGAGGTTTCGTATAACATTGGTTCCTGATCTGCAAGTCTTAACCGAACGATCTTAAATACCGCTTCTTCTACCGATAAATCCATGACCTTTGCTACTTTACTGTCACAATTGATTTTTTCAAAAGAAACGACCGTTGTCGTTGGGATTTTCCCTGCTTTTTTCATTTCTTCTGTAAAACTATAAAATTTTACAAGACTTTGGTTATACGTTCTTGGTGAAACATATGTCCCCTTGCCATGAACTTTATAAATATAGCCTTGTTTTTCAAGCTCTTGCATCGTCTGCCTTACCGTTGTACGGCTAACTTGATACTTGTCACATAATTCTCGTTCAGATGGTAGCTGATCGTTTTCAGCAAGTTCGCCTGATTCGATTTTTTCTAATAAAATATCCATTAATTGATAATAAAGAGGAAGTCGGGAATCCTTTTCTACCATGATTAGCTCCTTTAGTGGTATCTTTGTCATAACCAGTTAAATATACATCTATTATACATAATATTGAAAAAGATACCACCTTATGTCACAACAGAATTTTCTACAAAACTCTCTCTTCTGTCATTCTTAATTTTTTCTCATAGTCATCTAGTGAAACCATTGTTCCTGAAACTCTTGATTCTTCTGCAGCATAAGCGATCATATGACTTTTAGCTGATACGATCGCTGATGTTAAGCTGCCTTTGTCCTTCTTAGTAACGCGTTGAATGAAATCAGCCATAATACTTGTATCGGCTCCCATATGTCCACCATCTACAGTTGATGGCTTAATTAACTCCTTCTTACCTGAAAAATAATTAACTTCAATTTCATTTTTAGCATCGTTTCCAATTATTTCACCTTTTGTTCCCATAATTTTAAAGTTACGGAATGTTTCATTTGTAAATGCCGTCATAGTAAATGCAACTGTTACATCATTTTCAAATAATAAATTAACTACTTGATGGTCAACAACATCATTGTCACAGTGATATACGCAGCGACCATATGGTCCTTCTTGAATTGCCTTAAGTCTACTATCAAGACTTGAACTTGCTGAAATAACATTTGCTGGCCAAACATCACGGTCATGTAAATACCATTTAGCTGCTGAATAAGGACATTCCTTTTCTACCTTACAACCATCCAAACAGCGATGTGTTGAACCTTCTGGTGCGTTTTCTTTTTTAAAGTAAGTTAAACTTCCATATGAAGAGACACTCTTGCACTCTGTACCAATCAGCCACGCAAGCATATCCATATCGTGGCAGCTTTTTTGTAAGAGCATTGAGCTAGATTCAGATGAATTACGCCAGTTACCACGTACAAAACTATGAGCTTGGTGAAAGTATCCTACATTCTCATTCCATTGGATTGATACGATGTCGCCGATTACTTTTCGATCAGCAACTTCTTTTAATGCTTGATAAAATGGCGCATATCTCATAACATGACAAACAGTTAATAATGTATTATGCCTTTCTGCCGCTTCAGCTATTTCTAACGTCTCAATTGGTTCTGGTGACATCGGTTTTTCTAATAAAATACTATATCCTTTTTCAATTGCCTTCATAACAGGCTTATAATGATTACGGTCTGGACTACAAATTAATAATGCCTCACATAACTGTTCTTTTTCTAATAGCTCAGTCCAGTCTTCAAATCTCATATTCTCAGGGATACTGTGAGCTTCCGCAAACTTTTCTCTTTTTTCTTTATTTGGCTCGGCTACAGCAATGAATTGAATTTCATGTGGATACTGTAAAGCGTATGAACCGTATGCGTAAAATCCTCTACTTCCCGCTCCTATTAATGCTGCTTTCATAATTAGTTTCCTCCAAGCTTTTTAAGATTTCTATTTACTTCCTGTAACTGCAATTCCTTCAATAAATTGTTTTTGTAAAATCATAAATAAAATAAGCATTGGTAAAATGGCTAAAAATGATCCTGCCATTAAAACTGGATAGTTAGTTAAATATTGTCCTTGTAATGATGACAAACCGACGGACAACGTCATTGATTCTGGTGAGCTGTTAACAATCATTGGCCACATTAATTCATTCCAGCTCCATAGCGTTGTAAATATACCTAAAGCAACTAAACCTGGCTTTGCTAAAGGAAGCATGATTTTCCAATAAATTTGGAAATGATTACATCCATCTAATCTAGCTGCTTCTTCTAATTCCTTTGGTAACCCCATAAAAAATTGTCTTAAAAGGAATGTACCAAATGCGCTAAATAAACCGGGAACGACTACTGCTTGTAAAGTGTTTAACCAGCCTAATTTCACCATGATCATATATTGTGGCAATAAAAAGACTTGCCCAGGTACCATTAAAACTGATAATGCAATTAAAAAAAGAATGTTTCTTCCTGGAAATTCAATTCTCGCAAAAGCGTATGCAGCTAATGAACATAATAATAATTGTCCAATTGTTCGAATCACTGTAATGATTAGCGTATTAAACATAAATTTAAAAAACGGTAGTAAATCAAAAACATCTTTATAATTTACCCACTGGAAGTGTTTTGGAACAATAACAGGTGGAACATGAATCGACTCAGCATACGTTTTTAATGAAGTTAGTAACATCCATATAAAAGGAAAGACCATCGCCAAGGCGCCGACAATTAGAATTAAATGAATTAAGATTGTTTTACTTTTAATATGATGTCTTGCTTTCTCCAATGGTTACTCCTCCTTCAATCATAATGAACCCATTTCTTTTGTAAAACCATTTGAATCGCTGTAATGATTAAAATGATGATTAATAGTAAAACTGCAATTGCAGCAGCATAACCTTTATCATTTAACACGAATGCATGCTGATAAAATAAGTACACAATTGATTGCGTATTTTCGAGTGCTGTACTGCTTTTCCCAATCATCATAAAAATTAAATCAAACACTTGGAACGCTCCAATAAAGGACATGATTGTTACGAAGAATATAACCGGGGAAAGTAACGGTAGTGTTATTTTAAAGAAGACCTTGACTGGCCCTGCACCATCTATCTCCGCTGCTTCGTAATATGATCTTGGAATCCCTTGTAGTCCTGAAAGAAAAATAACCATGTTGTAACCAAGTCCACTCCAAATTGCTACTACAATAATTGAATACAGCGCAATTTTTGGATCACTTACCCATTGTGGACCTTTTATTCCAAAGATGGATAAAAGATAATTTAGGAGCCCATAATCAGAATTATATAACCATCTCCAAACCATAGCGATTGCTGCCGGCATGGTAATAACAGGTAAAAAATACAAGGTTCGATAAACAGATTTGCCCTTAATTTTTTGGTTTAAGAGAACTGCTATAAGAATCGATAAAAAAATACCAATTGGAACCGTAAAAACAATATAAATGCCTGTGTTTTTAAACGACTGTAATAGGTTAGAGTCCTCTAACATTCGCCTATAATTGTCTAATCCTGTCCATTCATATTGTCCAAATGCTCCCCATTCTGTAAAACTGAAGTAAATCGTTTGAATGATTGGCCACAAATAGAAAATAGTTAAGCCAATCATTGTTGGTGCAATCATACAATACGCCCAAAAATAATCTGATCGTTTTCTCGTCTTTGATAAGCTTGGTATTTTTAGTTTACTTTTTGGTTTCACTTCAACTTGTAGAGGCATTTCTTTCACTGTATTCACTCCTTTTAAGGGAAATAAAGAGAAGAAGTAATTTTAGGCTTTAGATGCTTCTTCTCTTCACTTTTTTAGTTCTTAGCTAGTGCCTCGTCTGCCTTTTTCGTTAATTCTTTTGCGGCATCTTCAACACTTTCTTCATTACTCCATGCCTTTTTCAAAATATCAGTTTCATACTGCCAGATTTCTCCTGTATTTTTCACACTTGGTAATGGAACTGAATAGTCAACTCCATCAATAAAGGCTTGAAGATTTAAATTTGGAACAGCTTTAAGCCAAGCATCTTGTGTACCGTTATAAGCAGGGATTACAGTGCCAGTTTTCGCATATACTTCTGCTGCTTCTTTAGAACCTAGGAATTGAACAAACTTCCAAGCAGCATCTTTATGTTTTGTATTTGCTGCAATAACGTTTGCTAATCCATGAATAGAAACTGCACGCTGTTTTCCTTTAGGTACGACAGCTACATTTAAATCTGGATTTTTCTTATATTCCGGAACCATCCAAGGTCCATCAAACATCATTGCAATTTTTCCAGAAGAGAATAACTCTGATGGTGCTGTTTCAGTCATTTGAGCTTGTGTTGGAGACAGTCCTTCTTTTATAAAACTAATATTATATTTAAGTGCTTCAATTGCCTCAGGTTGATCAAATCCGACTGATTTGCCATCCTCGGAAATAATATGACCACCATTTTGCCAAATGAAATCATAATATCCGCCTTGGTTACCCATTAAAGCTGCAAAGCCATAAACTCCCTTATCTTTATTTGTCAGCTTCCTAGCTACTTCTTTTAACTTATTCCAATCCCAAGTATTATCTGGATAAGGTATACCTGCTTCATCAAAAATCTGTTTGTTATACCAAAGTCCAGTTGTATCAAAGTCTTTTGGAATACCATAAAGCTTTCCATCTACTGTATAAAGATCGACCAATGACTTAGGATAATTGTCTAGACTATAATTGTCCTTTGATGCTAAGTCACTAAGTGGAACAATTACTTTACCTTCCGCGTACTGAACTATATGTGGACCATTCATCCATAAAACGTCCGGTAACGCTCCCCCAGTTGCAGCCGTTTCTAGCTTTTGGAAATACTGTGCATATGGAGTAAGCTCGGTTTTCACTTTAATATTAGGGTACTTTTCATTAAATAATTTTATAATTTCATCAACTGCGGGAACTTGCTTCTTATCCCAAAAACCGTAAGTAATTTCAACCTTTCCATCTTTTGCATCCCCCGATGTGCCACTACTGCCACATCCAGCTAATCCTAGTAAGCCTAAAGCCAAGGTTAGTAGCAAAACAAGCCACTTTTTCATCCCATTCCCCTTCTTTCTCTTAAAAGTTTAATAGCCTTTTAATCCAGTAGTTGCTCTAAGTAACATGTTTAGGAATATTGTGCTCCATGAACATGTTGTCATGATGTTATTACCAGTTAGTTTGAAAAGGCTTACAAAAAATGTTTAGTTTCTAATAAAACATTCACCCCCAGTTATAAATTTCATAAAGCCACTTTAGTAATGATGTCATTACCAGTTGTATGTAGTATATCACCTCTTTTTTAAATCATGAACACTTTTTTCAATTTTTCAAAAATTTTAAATCGACATGATTCATCATAATCTTCGTTATCTAGTCATAATTTCCTATTTCCTATCACAACAAAAAGAACCTTCAATCCAATTTCCAATTGAAGGTTCTTTACTTTAATGTTAATTGAAAAAATTAACTATAAGCTAGCTCTTTTTCATTTAATCCAAGCGTATTTGAAGTTGAAGTTTGAATTTCTTGTAAAAGTTCTGGATGTTCTTCTAGAGATAAACCAAATGAAGGGATCATCTCTCTAATTTTTGGAACCCACTCCATCATATGTTGAGGGAAGCATTTCTCTAAAACTTCAAGCATTACGTGAACAGCTGTTGAAGCACCTGGAGATGCTCCAAGTAATGCAGCAATCGATCCATCAGCTGCACTAACTACTTCCGTACCGAATTGAAGTGTTCCTTTTCCAGCTGGCGTGTCTTTAATAACTTGTACACGTTGACCAGCAACTACGATATCCCAATCTTCACTCTTAGCATTTGGAATAAATTCACGTAATTCTTCCATACGCTTTTCATTCGATAATAAGACTTGTTGGATTAAATATTTCGTTAATGACATCTCTTTTACGCCTGCTGCTAACATAGTCATGACGTTATTTGGTTTTACAGAACTAATTAGATCCATGTTTGAACCTGTTTTTAAGAACTTTGGTGAAAACCCAGCAAATGGTCCAAATAATAATGACTTTTGGTTATTGATATATCTTGTATCAAGATGCGGAACAGACATTGGTGGTGCACCAACTTTAGCTTTTCCGTATACTTTTGCATGGTGTTGCTTGGCAACTTCTGGATTTTTACATACTAAGAATAGTCCACTTACAGGGAATCCTCCAATATGTTTTGACTCAGGAATACCAGTTTTTTGCAGTAATGGTAGACTAGCTCCCCCACTACCGATAAACACGAATTTTGCAATGTGGGAATCGATATTACCAGTGCTCATATTATACACTTTTACTTCCCACCCGCCATCACTAGTGCGTTTAATGTCTTCAACACTATGTCTATAGTTTATCTCCACATTTTTACTCTCTAAGTGATCAAACATCATACGCGTTAAAGCGCCAAAGTTTACGTCCGTTCCTGAGTCTATTTTTGTTGCCGCTATTGGTTCATTAGATGTGCGTCCTTCCATGATTAGCGGGATCCATTCTTTCAACTTTTGAGCGTCTTCTGAGTATTCCATCCCTTTGAATAGAGGATTTTTAGAAAGCGCTTCAAATCGTTTGTTCAAAAATTCCACGTTTTCCTTACCTTGCACTAAACTCATATGAGGAATTGGCATGATAAAGTCTTGTGGATTACCAATCAAGTTGTTGTTTACAAGATATGACCAAAATTGTCTTGAAAGTTGAAACTGTTCATTAATTTTTATTGCTTTGCTAATATCAATCGATCCATCAGCTTTTTCTGATGTATAGTTAAGCTCACATAATGCAGCATGTCCCGTACCTGCATTATTCCACTCATTAGAGCTTTCTTCTCCTGCTTTTTCTAATTTCTCAAATACTTTAATTTCCATTTCCGGTGCTAATTCTTTTAGTAATGATCCCAAAGTCGCACTCATGACTCCGGCACCAATTAAGATAATGTCTGTTCTAGTTTGTCTGTTGCTCATAATAACCTTCCTTTTCCCCTTTTTTTGCAAAAAAGTAGGTTTTCCTGCTTAGGTGTCACAAAAAGCAAGGCACCACCTAGGAACACACCTTTTCTGTCTCAATTATATCTTATTAATAGTATAACACATTTAAGCTACATTTTAATAATAGTATATCACTATTTAATTATATCTAATTAATAGTATATTTCTATTATTAACTGCTCTAAAAAAATTTTTTTCTTTATCTGATAATTATAAACTATTTAAACAATGTACAAAAGTTAAAAATCTATCATTAAGGTCCTTATTTTAGAAAAATAAATTCTGACTCACTATTAATTAATGAACCCTACCCTTATATAGTAAGCGCTTATTTAAACTTTGTCTCGTGAACAATATAAAATAACCAAAGGAAAGTTTTGCTTATTATTTTAAAATTATTTAATTGAACCAAATTTTAGTCAAAAATTACGCCAACTTAAATGATTTATACACAAAAAAAGAGACTGCCGAGAAGGACCCGACAGCCTAGTGCGACTCAAAATGAGCCTTTGTTTCCTCATTCGAAAAAATATATTTTCTATTTATATAACGACACTTATTTTTTGAATTGCAATTACTGCAGATTCATTACTTTCCACTGTTACCCTTATGTTTAAACGTAACACTGATTGTATGATTCTTTGTTATATTCGTAAATGTGTACGTATTATTTGTTAGCTTTGTTTCTACTCCGTCTACTTTAAACGATTCAACCTCATAACTACCCTTATCAAGCGTAATTTTGAATGTTTGATTTGCTCCTTCATCTACAGAAAGTATTCCACTTGGGCTTATTGTTCCATTGCCTTCAGCTGATACTACGATTGTATAAACGATTTTCTTGAACGTTACGTTAATCGTGTGGTCTTTTGTTACATTTGTAAACGTATAAGAATTATTTATAAGATTTGCATTCACACCATCAACAGTAAATGTTGCAACCTCATAACCTTTATTCGGTGTAACCGTAAATGTTTGATCCTTTCCATGATTTACAGAAACATTACCACTTGGACTGATCGTTCCATTGCTTCCACCTGCTACTGTGATTGTGTGTACGATTTGTTTAAACGTTACATTAATCGTATGATCTTTTGTTACATTCGTAAACGTGTAAGTATTGTTTGTTAATTGTGCATCCACACCGTCTACTTTAAACGTTGCAACCTCATAACCCTCATAAGGCGTGATCGTAAACGTTTGGTTAGTTCCGTAATTCGCTGAAATTCTACCGTTTGGACTAATCGCACCGTTACTTCCAGCTGAAGCCGTGATGATGTGAACGATTTGTTTGAACGTTACATCAATTGAGTGATTTTTCGTTATGTTTGTAAATGTGTACTCGCCATTTGTAACTGTTACTTCTTGTCCATCTACCTTAACGCTTCCAATCTCAAAACCGGTATTCGGTGTGATTTTATAAGTTTGATTAGATCCATGTTTCACTGAAGTGAAGCCGTCTGGATCAATTTTACCGTTGCTGTCCGCAGTTGCCGAAATCAAATGTGACAAATCGTCACTTATGATAACAGTAAATGAAGTGTCAATATAACCAGGCGCAGTAACTGTAAACTCATATTCACCTAGGTCTTTGAATACTGATCTATCATTAAATGTAATGTCCTTAGCTGTAAGAGTATACTTGCTTGGATCAACTACTTTACCATTTAATGAAACAACTGGATTCGCTGTAATCCACGCTGAATCCTGATCGTGGGTAACAGTAATCGGTGTATCTTCTTGAATATATGCGATTTTTGAAGCAAACACTGGCGGATTGCTCTTAACTACTTGAGTTACTGTTGTATCTGGATAGCAATAAGCTTTGAACTTAACTTCAACATTGCCTGTTGCTGGGAATGCAGTACCTGGCAACGTAATTGTAATTTTGCTTTCGTCTGAAGAGATTGTCGCATCCGATTTAACAGATACGCCTCCTACTGTAATATCACCTGTAACTGCTTTTGTAGCATTTGCCCATCTCATGTTTTCATCATTTTTAGGTACAGTCATAATCACTGATTTACCTACACCGCTTGGCGTTAAAACAGGCGTTGGTGCTGTTCTTTGATTAAATGGTTGCGCAATTGTAATTGGTGTAAAGTATGGTGATATGAACTTTACAGTCTTGTTACCTGCTGCTGTATTCGATTGTGTTGCATTTCCATCAATTGATACAACTCCCGTACCATTTGATACAGATGTTGTTACATAAGGTTTTACTGATGTAGCCGATGATAACTGAATTGTAACATCACCATAATCTGTCGTTTGATCTGATGTTGCTGCAAGTAAAATTGAACTTCTCCACAGTGGATTATCCGAACCGTTAATTGAGTAAGTTAATTTATCACCAAACTGTGGTGTTCCTGCCGGTGCAGAAAGCGTAATAGCAGGTGCAGTTTGAGGTGTAACTGTATTATTTAAGTTAACGTCAGCATAACCAGGTGCTGTAACAATTAAACTCTTTGAAACGGCAGCTCCACCATTCGTTCTCACCAAATCATATGGAATGGTCAGTGTTCCCGCATTTTCGTCAATAATGACTCTTGTTTTTATTGATGGTGAAGATGAGGTACCAAACTTAATATCCCCTCCAGATTTCATTGCAAAAATCCAATCAGATGAAGTTGTACCTGGATTAAACGTCATTACTAGGTCCTTCCCAGCATAAATAGTACCTGCTGGACTAGTAAGTGTTACCCCTTGTTTATAGAAAGCTTGATTTACTGTCACTGTTTGATAATTTGTTGCAATAACATTAATTGCTATGCTTCCTGGTGCTGTAATTAGTGATTTATCAATCTTAATTGGTGTTCCAGGAGCTCCTACTATAATATTATTAGTTTCAAAATCGGCTCTATTAATTGTAATACCACCAACTTGAATAGCTGTAATCGCATCTCTCCAAGCTTGTGTATCATTAGTAGTTCCAACTCCAATCGAAATTGGATTTGAATTGCTATCATTAAAGTATCGATTTGGTTCAGCTGTTAATGTTGGTGCAGAGAACGCATTAATTCTTTGTGAGAATGAATATGTTGCGAAATTATCGGCTTCGATCTTAATCTTCCAATCATTAAATCCTCCGCTTGCATTCGGAGTCGATGGTGTTGAGAAAACTCCAGCTGGAACTGTAAAGTTAAATGTTGTTGCATTTGCCGGCGTTACTTGATTAAATAGTCCAGCTAGTTCAGCCCCTTTGAAGACTTTTGCAACATTACCAGACGGGTCAGTCAAAGTGATTGAAGTAATATTAGGCTGCCAAATATCACGATAATGTGCAGCTGTTGAACCAGTCGTATCTGGGCGACTAAACGTTAGTGCTTTACCAATTGTATTAACATTATTTGGTGCAATTAGTGTAAAACTATTACCTACACCATCTTGCATTTTAAATTTCATAGAGCGATCCATATAGCCTGGAGCTTTGAACACGATCGTGTGAACACCCGATTTTGTAAATAATGTTGGGTCAAATTCATATTGGCCTTTGTTAGAAACAACCTTCTCAATAATTGAACTCGTTGATACACCATTATAGATATTCGTAGATGACTTACGATCAATACCATCAATTAAGATTTGCCCTCCAGCTCCATCCACTGCATTTCTCCACGCTGTATCATCAATTTGTGCAATTGTAGTAGCCCCATTTGCGTCTGGTGTTTTATAACTAATAGAGAACAATTGGAATGGATTTACTTTACCGTAATTAACAAAAGCATTGCTGTCGCTTGTTTTAATATATGGTACAGGTTTAATAACAGTGTTAAATGTAATTAGATCCGAACCACTTGGTATCGTATTAAATCCTGTTAAAGAAATATTCTTACTTGTAGTCGTTGCAATTTTTCCAGCTAATGTGTCTGCATTCGGAGCAGTTGTATTATATTTACCGATGTTTTTGATGATATATTCAAAATCAGAATAATCAATTGAGCCATCAAAGTTAAAGTCCGCTTCCCTTGTATAAGTTGATGGTGTTGCAACATAAGCATTGTATGCAGTACTTTCTGCCTCAATGTCTTTCATATCAATTACATCATCACCATTTACGTCACCCGCAAGCATAACAGAACCATTGACAGAATAAGTTCCTCCTGCAGAATAGCCAAATTGTCCTGAGCTTGTCATTGTTAAATTTCCATAGTAAGTGAAGTGTCCTGGTATTTTCATTGTAACATTGTATGGCTTAGTACCTGCTGGCATAGGAAGACTTGTTGTAAATAAGCCCGCTTGAACGATTCCCTGATTTAAACTAGAAGCAGCGCCAGTTGGATCTTGAGCAACTGGTATTGATTTAGAAACACCACCTGTATTAGGATCTTCAAATTTTATCTCGATACCTGATCCATCAGCTGTTATCGGAGTTGTTCTTCCATATACACTCGATGTCGTATAATTTTGGAAGCCTTCCGGTTTAACGGTACCGCTAATAAATGCTCCGCCCCTAACATAAACGAATTTATCTTGGAAAGTAGGGACACGATCCGTTCCGTTCTTACCATCATTATACGTTGTAATTTCCGGTACAACAGCAGACCATTGAGGGTACATTGTATCTAATCCGGCATCGTTCGTTACTTTATGTTTTAAATCAATAAGAGGCATTTCCTGTGCCACTCCACCACTCATAGTATCCTCTGTATTCAATACACCTTGCGCTTGAACAGCTTGGGGAAGATTGAAACTAAAGACATAATCACCATTTATATCGTAATCTTGATGGATCCAACTTTTCTCAGTAGTAATTCCTTTAGATGCTAAAAATGCTTTATATTGATCACTAAAGTCAACATCTGTTAATTCTGCATAGTCAAGTTTGTCCACCCAGAATTTACCACCAACGAGATTTTTAGGATATTTGACTGATAGCGTTGATTTAAAGTTATCGCCATTCGAAACCAATGTTTTGTCAGCAAGGAAAGCTGGGTCAACTCCATTTAATGTTGTCGATCCTGGTGAATCTAGACGTGAGTATCTATTAACTACATATTCATTTCCTTTTTTTACAAAGTAATAATATTTTGCCGTAGTATCCATATTACCTGAGAAGGAGTAATCTTCCGGGTAAAATCTGAACATAACCCCATAATTTTCCTTCATATTGTCGGCACTCGTATTCACGAGATCCTCTTTTGATACACCAAACTTAAATGTTCCGTCGTCATTAAGATTTAAAAAGTAATTTACGTACGGAGCAGAGTTTGAATCGCCAAGCATTCCGTCAATTTTACCTAAAGATTGACTGACTTTCGTATCAGTGTCATAGTTCGGTGGTGCAGGAACCGCTGTTTCTTTTCCAACATTCTTCATATAATCAACGTTTGAGTCGTAAGCTTTTCCTGAGAACCATTTCAGAACGCCATCCGTTGTAGGACCATCCGCATCAATTTCATAAATGCCTGGTTCACTGCCTTTATCCATTTGTAATGTAGGCGGTGTATTATCAACATAAACGGTACTGTTTTGTTCATAAAGCTTACCTGTTGAAGCATCTAAAGCTCGAAGTTGTATATTGTATCCGCCTTCTTCAACTATCTTTTGCGTCGATAATTGTTGTGTAAGCTTCACAGACAGGTTAGGGTCGTCTTTGGAAATAGGTGCACTATACGGATAGTAGTTTCCATTCATTAAAAACGGTACATACGTTAAATCACCTTGGCTAATGCTAGCTGTGTTAATAGTAGTGATATAACCAATATAATTTTTGCCAGCTAAATCCATCACATAAAGTCTAATTCCATAGGAAGGGTCAACCTGACTTTTTACTCTAAGTTCTCCCCATGATGTTGGAATTATTGCATACGTATTAGGATTAAAGTTTTGTTTCCCAGAAAGTGTTATTGCCTTTCTTTGAACCCTGAAATCAACACCTCTATTTTGAACATTAATAGCTAGAGGCAAACGATATGTTTCATTAGGGCTATCGGGATTAATAAAGTTTATAAATGCTTCATAAAATCCACTAGCAGCTGAATCAGGAGCAGTGAATTTTACTGCAAGATGAACCGTTCCTCCTGCTGGAATAGTGACTGATTTTAATGACGTTGCAGGCGACGCTACATCACTTATACTAATTTTCGCGCCTTCTGCATCACCATCTCTTCCATCTTTTAAGAAAGTATCCTTAAAAAAAGCGCTCGATGAGTTGAAAGTTTTAGCAGCATTACCATTGTTAGTAATGTATAAATCACCTGTTTTTGTAACAGAACCATCTTCTGAACGTGCTGTATAGCCAAACGAAAATGAAGCTGTTGTGTTTGCAATGGTAACTATATTTGAACTAGATGAGTCATCAGTTGATGTACGTGACTGAACAAAGTCCTTTACTTTAAATTGCATATCTGAATGTACGGCTTGATATGGGTCTGTCTTACCAGAACCGATTTGGAATACGCTTTGTTGTTTGTCAATAGGGTCAGCAGTTTGCATCAACGCTGACTTAACATCTTCAGGCTTGTAGTTAGGATGTGCTGACAAGATTAGTGCTGCCATACCAGCAACGTGAGGCGTAGCCATTGATGTACCTGACATTGTTTGATAATCATATGAATAATTACCCTTATTATCTGGCTCCCAAATATCATAAGGAGCTGTTGAGAAAATGTCGACACCTGGCGCAACAACGTCGGGTTTAATTGCTAACGAACCTGTAACAGGACCAGTAGAACTAAAGCTAGCAAGTGAATTCCCTGGCATTTCAAAATTACCAGCATTGGAAATTGAGATTTTCTTAATCGTACCGTCTTTAAAAGCGTTATAGAATTTTGTTCCATCATTCATGCCTATTTGTAACGTATAGACCGTACTACCTGCTGAACCAAAGTAAAATGGATAGTAGCCTTGATCATCAACTAGTAGGCTTGCATTATCTGATGGATTCCATAAAATCATGGCTTTTACATGTTCATTCGCTGCATACATCATTAGCAAATTCATAGAGGCTGCACCACGTTTTACAAGAACAACTTTATCTTTCACGCTAATATTTTGGTTACGAAGATAATCGTACCAAGCAGGCGTACCGAATCCAGCATCTACAAGGTCGTACTGAGTTGATCCGCTAAGCTTTGTATTTGATTCTGAAAAATCTTTCCCAATTAAGCGAGTATTTGTAATAGCAAATGACTCTGACTCTGACGTTCCATAAGAATGTATGTCAAAAGTTGGAACTTGTTTCGGTGCAGCAATCGCTCCTACCGTTATTGCTTTTGCAGCTGCAGCCGGTGTTCCCAATGTACCAGCGCCTGGACCAGCGTTACCAGCAGCTACAACAGCCGTAACACCAAGGTCAGTAATATTGTTGATTGCTACTGAATTCGGAGATAACGAATCATTATATTCTGCACCTAGTGATAGGTTAATTACTTGACAACCATCTTTGTACGATTGTTCAATTCCTCCGATAACAGCTTCATCCGTACCACCATGAGGCCCTAAAACTCGGTAAGCATATAACTGCACTTCTGGCGCTACACCTCTAAGTGCATACGGAGAACTGTTTCTTGATTGACCTGCAATTGTACCTGCTACATGCGTCCCATGAGAAGTAATATAATTATGATAATCTGTCGGGAAGTTTGGATCTTGTTGGTTTGGTGGAAGAGCATCATTTGCATTCTTCGCAGCAAGCCAGTCAGAATAAACAGTTTCCATCGGATCGTTATCATTGTCTACAAAATCTTTACCACCTTGATACTCACCCGCAAGATCTGGGTGGTGATAGTCAAGACCTGTATCAATAACGCCAACTTTTACGCCTTTTCCTGTAATATTTTCATTTTGAAGGTCGTGGATTTTCATCCAATCGAGAACAGCTGTTTCACCAGATTGTGGGCCTTCTGGGCCTGGAGTTGTAACAGTCCCAGACTTAGGTTCGACCGAATTTCCTGATATAGTAGGGCTACTAGTAGTACCATTAGTTGCTTGTGTGGCACTACGTTCCGAGCGTGTATTAGGCAGTAAATTTGGATTTGATTTTTGAGAGGAAACCTTACCGTCACCTGTAACACTATCAGGAACATCAATATTTTGTGAAGCCGGTATTGGAGCATATTTAACATTTTGATAAACACTCTTAACGTATGGTAAAGCCAATAGATCATTGAGTGCTTGTTTTGGTATTTTTACAGCTAATCCGTTAAATACCTGTGTATATTCTCTTCCTATTTTAATTGAGCTAGTTTCACCAGCACTTTTTAATGATTTAGACATACCACTAACAAAAGACTTAAAATTGCTGTGAGTTTCATTAACATCTTGCTGAGCACTTTCAAGTGTGATAGCTGTTGAACTTTCTTTATTAACGGCAATTTTGCCAGATGATTCATTTTTTTGTTGATTTAGCATTTGAATTGGAGCTGGATCTACATCAAATTGGACAATCAAGTCTAATTGATCTGATGAATCTAGAAGTTTTGGATTAAACTTAAGTTTCTCCAAGTATAAATTCTGTAATTGTTGCGCTTGAGTCAAGTCAAGTTTGCTATTACTGTCATATTGGACAGATTTACTATCATTTGCAGTTGTTCCACCTGTCATGGCAAACGCCGGAACTGTGTATCCTAGCAGTGTGGAAGTTGCAAGAAACGTTGACATGACCATCTTTTTCATTTTACGATGGCTCATACCTTTCTCATTTCCCTTCTTTAATTTAATAGATAGAGCTAAAGCTCTATTCCCCCCTAACCATTTCTCCCCCTCTTATGTCTGAATTTTAATAGTTTTGAAAATTTTGCGACAAATTAATTGCCATTCTTCATTATAAGTGGGGTATTATGGACAGTAAATTGGGGAAATTTAGCATAAAGTGAAGAAAGAACTTTGTCAGATTTTGTTAAAAATTAGGAGTAATCTTCCTGTTGTTATTGTTTTACATAAGTATTTTATATGAATGGACTTG
>NZ_NTZO01000487.1 GCF_002559405.1 Bacillus sp. AFS001701
TAGCAATTTTTTTACCTAAGCGATCAAATAAACGAACTCCTAATTTATCTTCAAGAGCTCTCATTTGACGGCTTAAAGCAGGTTGTGATATTCCTAATTTTTCTGCTGCTCTTGTAAAATGTAATTCATCACAAATAGCCAAAAAGTATTCTATTTCCCTTAATTCCATTAATTTTACTCCTCATTAGTGTTTGAATGTATTAGGTTTTATAAATGCTTTTAAACTAAAGTGAAAGAAACATTAAATGAAAAAGGTTATTGACAATAAAACCACATTTTCATTATAAAAATGATATAAAAATTTAAAACATCCATTTTAGAACTTTTTACCCCATCCACTAATTTTCGGCTATTGTGTTTATTAGGACATAAGCCAAGTGGAATGCAATTCAACAATTTTTTCTCTCTTCCGTAGCAATTTTTTTACCTAAGCGTCAAATAAAGGAACTTCTAATTATATAAGTTAGTTATTTAATAGTTTTTTTGAGAATGTTCGTTCTAAAAAAGGGGGTCTTTCCTAACTTCTCTACAAATAAGCTAGCGATAGACTCTATTTTTCTATACGTTATAATTTAATTTCTTCTCATGTATATTATATAACATATTGAGAATGAACGGTAAATAACTACTTTTTACCATTATTACAAAGCTGGTTTGCTTTCAAAAAGTTAAAATAGTAATTGAACTTATTGGCAACTTATTCTTCGGTGCGTCTTGTTCGTCCCATTGACCCATTAAAATCTCAACTTTATAATAATGGAATTGTCCATTAATTTTATTATTAACCTCAAAATTGAATCGTAATGAATCTCTGTAAAGGTGCTATATTTTGATAAAATAGTAAGCATTTTACTAAAAAACAATTAGTAATTAGTTATAAAATTTAAATATGGTTTTATTGAATATATAAAGATTATTTTTAAATATGCTATAATCTTTCAAAAGGAGGTACGAACGTGGCTAGACATAAAGAATATGACGAAAAAGAAGTTTTACTAAAAGCAATGGAGTTATTTAGGTATCAAGGTTACGAAAAAACCTCATTGCAAGATCTTGTTAATCATATGGGAATTCATAGAAGAAGTTTATATGATACATTTGGTGATAAACATACTTTGTTTATAAAAGCATTAGAACTTTACGATAACAATATGAAGAAAAAAATGAATTTACAAGTTAAGCAATCATTATCTGTGAAAGATGCTATTAGAAGTATTTTAGAATCGGTAATTACTCAAGATAACGAAAAATCAATCGGATGTTTGACAGTGAATACTGCAATTGAGTTGGCTTTACATGATCAAGAAGTGGCAGAAAAAATTGAACAAAATTTTGCTAAGACAGAAGAAATTATTCATGAATTACTAATGCGTGGTCAAAATACAGGGGAAATTCCGAACCACCATGATTTAGATAAATTATCACAGTTTATTCATAATTCTTTTGTAGGTTTACGAGTATTAACAAAAACAACTAACGATAAAAATAAGTTGAAAAATATTGTTGATATGACACTTTCTATATTAAATTAATAATTTTATTGTGAATGAAAGGAGTTAACTTATACCAGTTAATTCTTTTTTGTTATAAATTTTGTAATGAACATTTGAGAACGAACGGTAAAAAATAATTATTTACCGTCCGTTCTCAATATGTTATAAATAGATATATGAGGTGGTGAGGAAGTAATAATTGTCTTAAGAATAGCTGTGAATGAACATTTTAAATTGTACAAAAGGTATTTAGAGTATGGAAATTTATTATAAGAATTTAAAGTATCAAAAATAGATCATTATGATTTTTTGAGAACAAACAGTAAAGAATTAGAGAGGAATATGTAAATGAAAAGAATGTTATTAATTATATTATTGATGTCTTGTGGTGCAACTTTTGTTACACCATTGTTTCCTGTGTATAGCGAATATTATCAATTAAGTAGTTTGCAAATTACAATTTTATTTGCGATTTATGCTGTTTTTCTTTTGCCAACTTTACATATTGTAGGAGCAAAAGGTAACGGATGGGGGTTAAAAAGAGTAGTCCGTATTAGTATCTTGATTTCCATTGCTTCTACCTTATTCTTGCTTGGCAACACTGGAGTGTGGATGCTATTTGCTGGAAGAATTTTAGAAGGAATTGCATACGGTGCCTTTACAGGTACTGCAGTGGCTTTATTATTGAAACAAACTTCTCCAAAAGAAACGAGTACCGCACTCAAACTATCAGGAGTTACAGTACTCGTTGGTTTTGGGGTTGGACCATTAATTGCTGCTTTCATGTTGCAGTATATCCCTGTTCAACCGCTTAGATTACCATTGTGGATACTGCTTTTTATATTAATCATTTCGATCGTCTTACTTAAAACTTTATCAAAAGATAATGTAACAACTGAGCAAAAGCGTACAAATAACAAAATATCACTAGGTGTTCCGAAAAAAATCCGCTCACATTTTTGGGCTATGTCAGCACTTCCTATTTTCACAGTTTTCACGTTACAAGGAATTGCATTATCTCTAATTCCTACATTTGTCAAAAATGTAATCCAAACGTCTAATTACTTTATTTCAGGTTTGATAATTTTCGTACTTTTAAGTGGTTCAGCAGCAGCCCAGTTCCTACCTAGACCGACTCAACCAGTTACTCGTATGCAATTAGGAATATTTTTTCTAGTTATTGCTACGTGGCTTATTATCATATCAGGTTTAACATCAAGTTTACCATTGTTATGGATAGGTGTATTCTTACAAGCTCTTGGTGGCGGATGGACTTTTCAAAATGCGTTATTTTTTGCAGGAAAACTGCCAGAACCTGAAGCTAGACCTCGTGTAATTTCAGCTTTTTATTTTGTTGCTTATATTGGATTTATCGTTCCGGTTATAGGAGTTGGAGTACTTACAAAATTTTTCAATTTAAACTTAGCACTTGTATTTTTAAATTTGTTTGCAACGATTATTGTTATCTTTATCTTGTTGTATTCAATTAAATTTAAACGTGACATTTCTAAGCCTATAGTTCAAAATCATGGAGCCTAAATATTTATATGTTATGAATTAACAATTATATAGGAGAAATACCCTAACGCTAACTCATTTTTTCGATCATTTAAGAATGATTATTCTCAAATGGATAAAACAATTAATTATTAAGTCAAAAAATAAAATATGAGGTGAATACGTATATGGAAATTTCAAAACAAACAGCGCTAATTACAGGAGCTAATCGTGGACTCGGTCGTCATCTAGCACAAGAACTACTTGCTAGAGGAGCCAAGGTTTATGCAGGGGTTAGAAACCTGGAAATGATTGATCTTCCTGGAGTTATTCCATTACAGCTTAATATTACAGATGAAAAGTCAATTGCTGCAGCAGCGGAAATTGCGAAAGATGTAACTTTATTAATCAATAATGCTGGATCCAATACAGAAGCCGCACTGTTAGACGGAGAAATGGAAAAAATTCGTTTAGAGATGGACACACATTTTTTTGGCACTCTCTCTATGATTCGCACCTTTGCTCCAATACTTGAAAAAAATGGGGGAGGGACAATCCTTAATATTCTTTCAGTTCTCTCATGGTTAAGCTTGAACGGAGGAGGAGCATATCAAGCAGCAAAATCAGCGGAATGGAGTTTGACTAATACTTTCCGCTTAGTTTTGGCACCTAAAAATATTTTTGTTTCTGGCTTACATGTTGCATATATGGACACGGACATGACAGCTAAAATTAAGGCTCCGAAAGCTAACCCTGCGGACATTGCTAAGATTGCGATCGACGGTATAGAAGCCGAAAGCTATGAAATTGTAGCAGACAATTTGAGCCGAATGGTACAGCAAAATTTATCTGGCGGTGTAAAAGCGATATACCCACAATTGTTTTAAAAATAAGTAAGTTTGGGCAAGACTCCGTACTAGAATATCATGATCAAAAAGTTAATGATTGTTTACAGCAAATTGCCTGATCTTATTTTATTATTATTTATTAATGCTAAAATGCTTGATTGGAATCGTAATTTTGTTTTATCGTATTGGGACAAAACTTGAGGAACTTGTATTCTAATTACAGCGTAGTCATTAAATATATGGTTTATTATGAAGAGAATTCTAGAAGAATCATTTACAACTAATTCATCCGATAGTTGTACAAAGGGCGGACATAATGTAAATAACTTTAAATCAATATAACATTACTTATCCTCAATATTTAGTATAATCTTTTTATGGGAAAAAGATTGTACTAAAGGAGCTGATTGAACTAAGCTCCAAACTTTACCGAACGTTCTAAAAATGATATATTTATTTCGGCAACAGGATAACTAAACGAATTTGTTGTTCTTATCAAAGTGTAGGTGAGATAAATGGCAAGAAACAAAGAATTTGATGAGGAAGTTGTATTACGAAAAGCATTAGAGCTCTTTTTAGAAAAAGGATACGAAAAAAGCTCAATTCAAGACCTTGTAGCTTGTATGGGCATTCATCGAAGAAGCATATATGATACATTTGGTGATAAACATACTCTATTTATCAATGTTTTGGAAAAATATCAGAAACTTTGGAGAGCAAAAGTAAACAGTACAATTAATAATGAAAATTCTGTAAAAGAAGCAATTCGAAAAATATTTGAAATAGGGATTTCGAAAAGTGATTTTAATACTTATGGTTGTATGATTGTGAATACGGCTGTTGAGTTAGGCTTACATGACGAAGAATCAAATCAAAAAGTTAGAGACTCTTATTCAAATACAGAAAAATTATTTCATGAGCTAATTCTTTCAGGTCAAAAAACAGGAGAAATTTCAATGGAAGAGAATGCTGAGCAACTATCTCAATATCTATTGAATTCATTTATTGGTATTAGAGTTCTAGTTAAATCGGAAAATAATAACGAAAAACTAAATAATATTATTGATATGACGCTAAGTTGTATAAGTTAAAATTGGTTTATAAAATAGAAAAGATTATTTTTGAATATTTTAGAACATTTATTCTAAAAAATGGAATATAAAAATTTCACTATTTTAGAATGTTCGTTCTAATAATCCGAGTTGTTCATAATATAAGATATAATTTTTTACCTTTTCTAGAATGTTCGTTCTAAATAAGTAACTATAATAAAATTGGGGGAATTCAATAAAATGATATCAAATAATCAAGTGAATGAAAGTGCTAAGCAATCGAAGTTAAATGAAGGAATAGTTACGTTGTTGCTTGGCTTTACAATCGTATTAGTAATTATGAATACGATGATGTTTAATTTAGCTTTGCCTGATGTAACTAGGGATTTTCAATTATCAGCTTCTTCAACATCATGGATTGTTACAGGTTATTCAATTGTATTTGCAATTTCATCTATCACATATAGTCGACTTGCAGATTTTGTACCAATCAGAAGACTTTTTGTATTAGGATTATTATCCCTGAGTTTAGCAGCAATTGCTGGTAATTTTAGTAATAGCTTCATTATGCTAATAATTGTCCGTATTATACAAGCTTCAGGTGCGGGGTCAATTCCAGCATTATCCTTAGTTTTAATCACACGATATGTACCACTTGAGCGACGTGGTAGGGCAATGGCATTAATTTTATCTTCTGTATCACTTGGTCTTGGTCTAGGTCCTGTTGTTGGTGGAGCAATCATTGAATATATTGGATGGCAATCATTATTTATCGTGACATCTATCACATTATTTTTAGTACCACTTTTTATCAAGCTTATTCCAAAAGAAGCCTCCAGAAAAGGATCATTTGACGTTTTTGGTGCTCTGTTTATTGGAGTTGGAACTACTGGTTTACTTTTATACTTAACAAATCATTCTTTAACTGCTTTAGTTACTGGTCTAATCGCAATTGCATTGTTTATTATTCGTATACGCACTGCCAAGGAACCATTTGTATTACCTTCATTATTTTTAAATCGTTCTTACCTTGTTCTAGGAGCAGTGGGGATTTCGGGTTATATGACTAGCTTTTCAACATTATTTTTAATGCCACAAATACTAGTCAACCAATATAGTTTAAGTGCAATACAAGCCGGGCTGGTTATTTTCCCAGGCTCATTACTAGCCATGATCGTTTCAAAAAAGGTCGGCCGATTTATCGATACGAACGGAAACAATGCCCTTATTAAGCATATTCCGCTATTACTTTTAGCTTCGGTCCTAATGTTTGCATTATTTGAAGGAGTTTCTTATTTAGCAATCATGGGAATTTACATGGTAATGAGTGTAAGTATCACAATCCTTTCAAGTAGTATTTCAAATGAGATGTCTAAAATATTAAAGCCATCTCAAATTGGATCTGGGTTAGGACTGTTCCAATTATTACAATTTTTTAGTGGGGCATTAGGAGTTGCGACGACAGCAAGTGCTCTTAATTGGCAGAAGAATTTTTCAATAGCTCAGGCGTACAGTAATATTTATTGGGGACTAACAGTCATTGTGGTTCTATCAATTGGTTGTGCGTATATTTATTTACAATCAAGTTTACGAAATGAAGTATATCTTAAAAGAGAAGAGTATAGCTATGATGAGTAAGTAAATAAATTAGATATAAGAGTTAATTAAATTACTAGAATCATTTAAATTTGCGATCTATGACGGTAAAGAACAGCTACAATTGTGAATTGATAGTTTATAAGTGCAATCAAAATCGTGTTCAAGTTATTGTAGGGAAAATTAAAAATTTGGCTCAAAATTAAATAATATTCAAACGAGGATCTTTTATTCCTTTCATGCGATCATGTTGTCATCTATTGTATTGGAAAAGTATATATAAATATGGAATTAATATGTCAAAAAGAGGGAATGAAATTTCCTCTTTTTATTAAGGTAAGAATCTTAAATCACTAAATATCATATAATTTATAAATCTTAACACCATTAATTTCTAAGCTAAAATTATACTCCTATCTATCTGCTGATTTTTCTCCACGAAGAATCATACATGTGCTTAAAGCATGGGTGACTAAGGAACCTCCTTCATCAAAAACATCACACTTAATCAACACTATAGTCTTTCCTCTTTTCATTACCTCTCTTTTTGCTATAATTTTTTCGTTCCAAACGGGTTTTAAATAGTTAATTTTAAGTTCAACAGTTGTAATGGTTTCATTAGTTTCTAATGTACTCGCAAAGGCTACACCCATCGCCATCTAGCAGTTTTTATAAAATTCCACCGTTCTAAATTGAAGAGATATTATAAGGATAGGTTTTTTAAATGTACAATTTATCTATTTTTTATTAAGTAGCTAACTATTCAAGTTACTATATCATTGTACAAATTAAATTGTTTTGTCACCAATGAAACTTAAAAACACAGACTTATATTGATTTTCCTCCAATAAACTTGCCTCATTCTTCTTTATTGATAACTGAAATGAATCATTATGATAACGAGAATGTCATTTCC
>NZ_NTZO01000488.1 GCF_002559405.1 Bacillus sp. AFS001701
CGCTTTCCATGGGGCGAGATTCTTTAGCCTCCATGAACCCGTTATGAGTAAGGAAAAATTCACATTTTGCGTTGATAGATACTCATGAACCCGTTATGGGTAAGGAAAAATCCACATTCGCAATGATAGGTACTCATGAACCCGTTATGAGTAAGGAAAAGTCCACATTTTGCAATGATAGGTACTCATGAACCCGTTATGAGTAAGTAATGATCAACGATTTATAATTATAGATACTCATGAACCTGTCATGGGTAAGGAAAAATCCACATTTTGTGATTATAGATACTCATGAATCCGTTATGAGAAAGTTAGACTAAGTTTTATGACGGCAAGCTGAAAAAAAACACCCATGATAGGTGTTTTTTCAAGTAAGGTGTTTTCAAAACCTATTTAAATCTTTTAAATCCTAAAAAATGTTGGTTCCAATATGAATTGTTTATTTTAGAAATAGTTACGCCTGAACTGCTACTTGCATGGATAAACTCATTATTATTAATCACTATACCCATGTGGGACGGTCCATAAGTATAAGTGTTTTGGAAAAAGATTAAATCTCCAGGTTGAAAGTCATCTACAGTTTTTAAATTAGAACTATTATACCAATATCCTGCAACATTTGTTCTAGGAAGTGACAATCCAGATTCTTTGAATACATAAGAAATAAATCCACTACAGTCAAAACCTGATGGAGTTTCTCCACCCCAAATATAAGGTACACCTGAATACTTTTTTGATTTGGTGATTAAAGTTTGTACATCAAATGATTGAGCGTTATTTGAATCAACTTTATTTGAATCTGTCTGACTTGAATCTACCTTGTTTGAATCCGTCGTATTTGAACTTGTCTCTTTTCCAACATAAGATGCACCTATATACCCTATTACCCCATTAAATTTTACCTTATACCAACCATTAGATAATGAGATGACATCTAGTTTTTGATTTTTATTAACACTACCTAAAATCTGATAAGAAGTTCCAGCCCCAGATCTTACGCGTAAACCATTAATAGTAGAAATATAGTTACCCGAACTGACCACTTGATTATTATTACTATTAGTCGATTCGGTAACTTTTCCAACATAGGATGCGCTAATATACCCTATTACTCCATTAAATTTTACCTTATACCAACCATTAGAAACTGAGATTACATCTAATCTTTGATTTTTATTAACACTACCTAAAATCTGATAAGAAGTTCCTGCGCCTGATCTTATGCGGACACCATTACCAGTAGAAATGTAGTTACCCGAACTGACCACTTGATTATTATTACTATTAGTCGATTCGGTAACGTTTCCAACATAAGACGCACTGATATATCCTGTTGATCCATTAAATTTTATCTTATACCAACCATTAGACAATGAAATGACATCTAGTTTTTGATTTTTATTGACACTGCCTAAAATTTGATAAGAAGTACCAGCTCCAGATCTTACGCGGACACCATTACCGGTTGATTTATATTTACTAATAGTATTATTTGAATAAAGTTTACTAGATTGCAGAGTTTTCTTGGAATCAATCGAGGCTGCAGCTGCAGTAGTATTATATGGAATTTGAATTGTTAATGTTGAAGCAAGTCCAACTAATGCCAATGAGTTTAAAGTTCGCTTTTTGTTTCTTTCTCCTTTCAAATTTAACTTTATTAAGGTACTTGCTGATTTCGATTTCATTACTAACCTTCCCTCTAACCAATAACTGAAATAACAAAGAAAAAATCCCTTACCTCATTTAATTGTAAGGGCAAATCTAAGATTACATGAACTTGGTAATTAAATTATTTAAAATGTGAGATCACATTTAGTTTAAATTCTAACATAAGTTCATAGATATCTTCACTTATTTAGTGTTAAATTTTTCCGGAAAAGTAAATTATATTCAAAATTTACTAAAAAAAACAAGGAAGAATATGAAACTTTCATTATTTAACAACGTGGAAAAACTGTATAGTTTTTAGTAAATACAGATAAGTTTATTGCTTCAAGAAGGTTTTGTTAAGTAAACTAATAATATAGATAATACAAGTTGTTAGGAAATAAAAGCGTAAAAAAGTCTATTAAAATCTTAATCCTATCCTTTAATTGGAGGTGCAAGTCAAAGTGACAAAGCTTGAACTTGATATTGAAAACATACAAATTGCAAAACATACGGATTATAAAGGCTATAAAATTAGATTTTCAATTAATCAACAGCAGTATGTACTTTTAGTCGGTAAAACAAATATATTATTTCCTTTGTCTCTAATTCACACTTTTAATGAAAAAGGAACATGTCAGCTATGCAATAAACTAGTTTTTCCATCAAATTTTAGTCAACAAGTTTGTCCAACTTTATTTAATAGAAGAAAAGAATTATTAGCTTATTTCCAAGAACATTATTCTGAACAATTTTAATCAGATCTAAAATGGCTTTTGACAATCGTCGACCAAAGTAAAATAATAAATTAATTAAGAAATCGTGATAAAAAACTACTTTTTGGGTAGTTTTTATTTTTTTATGAAAATATTTAACGATAATGAGACATAAAAATAGCATTTCGTCATATATTTTGTTGAAAACGGAGGTGCTATTACACATGGTGATTCAAGACTTAGATATTCAAAACGTAGTAATTAGTAAGCTTGGGGGGTACGATGGTTATAAAATAAGCTTTTCAGTTAATCATCAAAGCTACATATTATTAGCCGGAAAACAAAAAACGATTTTCCCTTTGTCTATTAAACATGCTTTTATTGAAAAGGAAAAGTGTCAGTTTTGCAATAAACTTGTATTTAAATCTGCGATCAGCCAGCAAATTTGTTTGAATCTCCTTCTTAAAAAAAGCGATTTATTAACGTATTTTCAGCAAAATTATCCTGACCCATTTGAGCAAATATAAGTATATTATTTAAAGAAAACTGTCTTGGAAAAACCACTAAAGAGGTGGTTTTTTGTTTGTAAAATGAGTACATATAAGTGTTTAATCCTCCATGAATTCAAAATAGTTGTTTAAGATTTGTAATGATCTAGTTAAAAAAACACTGTAGAAATACGATTATAATTGTTGTACTATTCTTATAATTATATTTTTATTGGGGGATCTTTGCATGTCTAATTCTTTATTACCGACAAATACTATTTCTTTACAATTTTATAATGATAAAT
>NZ_NTZO01000489.1 GCF_002559405.1 Bacillus sp. AFS001701
GAATTTGGTTCTTTTCAAAACTTGCATTTAGAAAACTGGAGTTTTATTTTGATAATTGGATTTGTTCATACAGGCGTTATTTATGCTTTATTCTTTGGGAATATTCGATTTTTACCTTCTAATATGATAGCTGTGTTAACTTTTTTAGATCCTGCAGTGGCCATTGTGTTAGATACAGTCATAACAGGATTTAAACCAACACCAACCCAAGTAGTTGGAATTTTTATGACATTTTTAGGTATCGCTTTAATACTGCTACTGAATTCACCGAAGAAGGTATCACAAAATTCAAATGAAAAAATTGCAAATTAACTATTCATTCAGTTAAAAAGAACTTTAACTTCATTGTCAAACTATACTAAAAGGACTATAATGAAGTCATAAAGAATATACTAAAAAGGGATGTGCTGCGAACACACCCCTTCCGAGTAGTAATTGGTAAAGTTGCTTTCCTCGGTCCTGTGAAGAAAATAATCACCACAACCATTCGAGGGGTAGGGTGGTTATTTTTTTTTGCTAATAGAAATGATAATACCGATTATGCTTAAGATTACAGTTGCAGTTATCCCAACACATTGAATAATTAAATTTGCAATCTCATAACCAGTCACATTCTCACCTCCCTTCTTAGCGAAGAAAGGCACCTACCACAACCCTACTCTACCTAATTTTACCATAAGTATATTCAAAATACCAGAATGTATGTTCTGTTTTTGAGATATTTAATTACAAGCCATTTCGTCTATTCATGAAAAGTAACCTTACCTCATCTGCATTTTTTGATAAGGGTACTAGAATGATGGGTTAATGAAAATCCATCATTCCTGAAGAACGATCAATTATAAACAAGTTTACATAATAATTTATTTAAGATAAATAAAAAAGAACACTTGTTTTAAGTGCTCCCTAATTTGTGCTATTTATTAGTAAGTGTAAAATTCCATATAAGATGGTTATTATCATTCCAACGACAAAAGCAACACGAAATCGCTAGAATGTAATAGCTCATATTTCGAAATACCATTTTTTTAATTCTTCTATTTTTTCACTTACTTTCTTTCGTAATGAATTCTTTTCTTGAGTGGCTGCCGTTTCTAATAAAAGTTGTTGATCTTGTTTTCTTTGTTCTCTCCATTCTTCTAACAGTAGGCTAGTCTGTTTTTCTCGTTGCTTTAATACTTCTTTATGTTGTAGATCCATCTTTTTAGAAAGTCTTTCTTCCATTTTATTCATTAGTTTTTCAATTGTTTGCAACTGGTGTTCATTGTTTATCTGTATTAGGTGCTCTGTTAAGTTTAAAGACTTTTCTTCGACTATCATGTCAGTATGAGGTATTAATCTATTGGTTTGCTCTTTTATCATTCTTGCAGACTTCTCTAATGTCATACCATCATGCTTACTTAATTCAATTAGTTTTTCGAAGATCAAGACATCATAATTCGAATATTGTCGATGTCCTCTACTATTCTTCTTGATTGTATAACCAACATTTTCTAAGATGTCCTGATACTTTCTGAAGGTGCTTGGTTTCAACTCCAACTGCTCTCTTATTTGAGTACTAGTTAATATTACATCTCCGTCTATCATGCCCCTCACACTCCTTACAATGCTTATATTCTATACTGGTTTGCTATCTCCTTTTTGCATTGTAAAAGGTTGAACGAATTTAGCATCAGAGTATTTATAATAAACAGGTTAAATCAATATCAGCAGTGTTGTCTGATTTTTATATTGTGTAAAGGCAGACTTAAGATAAACCAATAATATCAAAGTTGCTATGTATATTTGTATGTATGTTATCTTTATATACTCTTGAAAAAAGCATTGTTCTAATTTACAGTTCTATTTTTATACGATTGAAATGATTTAATAGTTTCTTTATTTATAAAAGAATATAATAAAAAACTCATTTGTATTTTTAACGAATGAGTTTTCAGATTAAATTATCGTACAAATTACAATATTTTAGTTTAAAAGATATGACATCAAGAATATTACAAATACTGTTAAACCCGCTGATATTTTTAAGTTCCTACCTAAGTTTAAATGATTCATTATATCTCCTACTTTCAAATAGAATATTGTTATTTTAAAAATATATTTATAGAAAATTCGTTTTTTGCTACAGTTTAATCATACTAAGCATTCTTTTTTATTACCATGTATAAAGTGTGAACATTATTCTATGAAAATTTTTCAACAATTTTACCTGTTATATTGACACATATATTTTAAGCGACAAAATAAAAAACTCATTTCAAAACGATCTTTGAAAATGAGTTTTTTGATTGTTAATTATTTTGAATCAAACATTGATAAACTGCCATCATATCATGTTTATTAAGTTCTCTTATTCGATTAAATATCGGTATATCTTTAACTTCTTCAGTTAGTTGATTTTCAGGAACGATTTCACTTACTTTTCCAGTGAGCCATGTTTGAACTGCTATGCCTTCAACAAGCTGTTGACGTCCACTTTCATTGATTCCACTTGCTAAACAACTAACACATGGAATTGTTAATTTATATACTCCGTCATGTAAATTATCTTCAGAAATTACTTTCTTTCCTTTACAGAACGGACAAGGGTTACTCGCTTTTACTTTATTAATTAGTGTAACGATTTTTTTATAGCCAAATGCTTCATAAACATATGTTAGTTTTTTGAATTTACCATTTGTAAAATATTTGTCAATAATGTCTTCTCTAGTCTCAAATAGATCTTTAAAATCAGTTATCGTTACTAAGTTTTTATTGCTTATTTCTTCAATATACGTCTTAACACGATCCCAAAACGGTAAAGCATTTTGCAGTACTACTTCATATCCAACGAAGCTTGCTTGTTTTATTTCTAGCATTTTTAAAGCAACCTGTTGTTTCCGAGATAGTAAAGAAATTTCTACTGTTAATGATGTTTCTCCACCAACAATTGATTTTATTTCTTCTAGGACTGTTAGCTGACCAACTGTTTTAATTACTTGATCTACAGGTTTATTGATTATTTCACGAATATCAAATTCGCCAAACATTAATTTTTTGTGGTGGTTTAATACTGTGCCTTCGCAAATAGGACATATAATTTGCTCTTTAGAAGCCTTCATTTGTTCTTTGATTGCCGATTTTGAAATTGACATATATCGTCCAATGATCGTATTAAAGCCTTCCCATAATCTTTGTGTCTTTCCAGCTTTATCATAAAAAGTTTTTTCATAGTATCCATATAAAAAAGTATGCTTTTCAGCTTCTGACAACTCATTAAAACTTTTACTAATGTCTTGATCAAGTTCATTTTTTATTTCATCAAATAAGAATTGTAATTTTGGATATTGGTAATATTTTAAAACTTCCATTACATCTGAATGTAATAATCCTTCCCAAAATGGTACTGTTTTATCTTGTATGACTACATCGATATCAAACTTCTCAATCACTCTACGGCCAGAGCAGGATGGACAATGATTTTCTTGATTATAAAAGTCAAAACTTCTTGTATCTTTATTAGTCGGATGCGAAGCAACGATCTGATTAATTAATCCGCCGATTTCATATAGAAATGTATATTGACTGTATAAATGTCTCTCTAAATCAATAGCAATAACAGGTAGAATAGCATCAGATTCATATTCTCCATAAATAAGTCGTGCCATCGATGATAGACTTTTTAATATTCCACCTTTATAAATGTTTTCTGCATTTTTGAAATAATTTATATTATTTTCTTGTAAATATTGAACTCCCTTTTGTACTTTAAGTGATGATGAAATTTGCGCCTGAGGCTTTTCATGATCCTTTTTTAGCTGATTAAAATAATCATCATGATTTACAACCTCAAGATGTTCAACAGGATTAATCTTTCTTTTCCCAAAATCAACAATATAATCCGAACTTTCTAACATGTAAGCATTGTGTTCAATCATCATAATAGAAATAGATTCATCTTTTAGAATTTCTCGAACACTATCTATAAATTGATTTAATATATTTTGTGATAATCCTTTTGAAGGTTCATCAAAAATGAATAGTGTATGGGGGTTTCTTGCATTTGAAAATAGTTCAGAAACTAAATGTACACATTGAAATTCACCAGTTGAAAGTGTTTGTGTTTTTCTTTCTAGCGTAAGATAGCCGAGACCAAGTTTGATTAATAAGCTTAATCGCTTATGTGCAATGTCTTCTTTTGGTAGTTCTTCAATGATATCCTCGATTGAACGCAGGAAAATATCATCTATTTCTTCAATATATTTTGTTAACTTTCTTTTTATATCTAAGAATGTAGCAACTGTTGATCGACTTGTAATCGATTGGTTTCGATCCTGACCTACCATCACTAATTTATCTTTTGGGTATCGTTTTAAGAAGTCTTTTGACATACATTCATTTACTAGAGTCGATTTGCCACATCCAGACTCGCCAGTAAATGTTACTAGTCTATTTTTAGGGATTTGTATTTCTTGAATTTGGATATTACGACAACGAAGATCTTTAAACTCATAGAACTCATTTGGGAAAGTCTCGTTTCTTTCCCAAAGAATCGGTTTAGGTCGTGGAGATTCTTCAACAATTTTCCCGCCATATTTACCACTTCCAGGTCCGAAAAATACTTGATCATCTGTTGCATCTAGCACTGTATCGGAATGGTCAATTAACCATATTAGATTTTTAAACCCTAATTCTTTTATTTCGTCTAATATTCTATTTAAAGTATCGTGGTCAAGACCAACCGAAATTTCATCGATGATAATAACAGTGTTTTCACTAGTTGCCATAAATTCGGCTAAATAAAGCCGAGTTATTTCTCCACCGGATAATGTTCCTGTTATTCGATTTAAGGATAAATAGCCAATATTCATTTTGATTATATTGTTTAGTAAATGCTGTTTAGCTTCACTAATTTGTAATTCTTCTGCTAGTGATAAGATTGTTTCAACACTTAAGTTATTAATATCTGAAATAGAATGTGGACGACCAAATAATTCAATTGTATATTCTTCAATTTTTTGATTATAGCGGTTTCCATTACATTTTTTACATTCGATATTTTTTGTAATTCCGCGACCTTTACAATCCGTACACCAGCCTAATTCATTATTAAACGAAAAAACTTCTGGAGAAAGATGAAACTTTTCTGCAAGACTTACACGAATGTCTTTAAAAACACCTGTATGTGTTCCAAGTGTTGAACGTGGATTCGTAGAAATGGAAGATTTGCCCAGAAAAAGTACTAATGGCATTTCTTCCAGCTTAATCGCACTAAAATTTGTTTCCATTATGTTTGGGAATAAATATTGATATTCTGCCTTTGGAAGTAAAGACACCAGACGTTTCTTTGATTCCTCACCAATTGTTTGACAAAAAGTTGTTTTACCAGAACCAGATAATCCAGCAATTCCCAATGACTGGTTCTCAGGTAAAATTGCATCTAATTTATTAATATTATTTGCAATTAATTGACTTATTTTCAAATTATTATCCTCTCTTGTCTCGTGAAATTTGAATAAATTATGTAT
>NZ_NTZO01000490.1 GCF_002559405.1 Bacillus sp. AFS001701
TTCCTTTTTTACTTCCTCATGAACACTCTATGAGGTACTATAATTCACTTTTTTCCTTTTTTACTTCTTCATGAACACTCTATGAGGTACTATAATTCACTTTTTTCCTTTTTTATTTCCTCATGAACACTCTATGAGCTCATGATCTTCAATTATTGAATGTGTTATTTGCATACTTCTATATTTTTTTATCTAATTCTTTCTATTTTTGGTTGAAATATAAGCATAATAAGTCAAAAAAAAGAGAATGATTCAAAATCACCATTCTCTGTATATATTTCTACTTATATGTTTGCTTGTTCTGCATATTTTTTAAAATTGTCTAGAATTGCTTGCCATCCTTGTTGTTGAAAATCAACAGGATTAGTTGTTTCAGGATCGAATGTTTCAATTACTTCTGTTTCGTTTCCTTTACCACTAAATGTGATATTAACCTTTCTTCCATCACCTAGAGTATATGCAATAACTTCATATTTTTTTACTTCATCATAAGTCCCACCAAAGTCGAAACCAAAACTGCCATCTTTTGCTTCCATTCTTGAACGGAATTCTCCACCAACGCGTAAATCATTTTCTGCAATTGGTGTGTGCCAGTCGTCTGAAGCACTGTTCCATTTTTTAATATGATCAGGTTCTGTCCAAAATTCCCATACTTTTTCGATTGATGCTTTAATAGTTGCTTTTACTGTTACTTTTTTAGATGTTTCCATTTCAATACCGCCTCTCTTGATTCCAATATTTATTAAGTTAATCAATAATTGTGGCTAACTATATTGTATACGATTTCAATAAATCATTCTATGTATTCATTTTTTTTCGTTTCTATCAATGTTTTTAGACTACCAAAACAGGTTTAATTTATTTAATAAAATATATAATTTAATGGGTAAAATATAAATGGTTTATCAGAGAAATGTAAAGAAAGGATGGATGAAGATGGAGAATTTAGAAAAAAACTCCTCTAAATCAAGCATTAATTGTCCAAACTGTAATTCAAACGTTTCCAATAATGACGAAAATGGAAATATTAGTGACGAAATTCAAGAACATTATTTATATGAATGCCCAAATTGTGGAAAACCAGAACTTTTTTATAATAAAAAGTAGTTTTAAAAACGACTCTTATGAGTCGTTTTTTCAAAATAAACATAAAAAAGAAAGGAACTGCACGGTCTTTTTAATTAGACCACTACGTTTGTTGAACAAGTATTTAAATATTTTGTATTCAGAATCGGTATTCACTTTCACTTCCTTCTAACAATCGTTTAAAATAATTAATTACAAA
>NZ_NTZO01000491.1 GCF_002559405.1 Bacillus sp. AFS001701
AGCTAGAATTGTTAAAAAATACGGTAATGGTGAAATACGTAATTGTAATTCACAAAATTTAATTTTGCCAAATATTCCAACTGAAAATATTGATGAATTATTGAAAGAACCAATACTTGAAAAATTCACTCCAATACCGCCAAAATTTATTGGTTACTCTGTTGCTTGTACCGGAAGTGAATACTGCAATTTAGCTTTAGTCGAAACGAAGGCTCGTATGAAGGAAACAGCTTCTTATTTAGATGAAAAAATTACTTTAGACGTACCTGTTAGAATTCATATGGTCGGTTGCCCTAACTCTTGTGGTCAAAGAGCAATCGCTGATATAGGACTCCAAGGAATTAAGGCTCGTAATGAGAAAAAAGAGTTAGTAGAGGCTTTTGAAATCTATGTAGGTGGTACATTAGCCAACGGTGGTAAATTAAATGAAAAATTAAAAGGGAAGGTTGAATCCCCTGCCCTCCACCTAGTATTAGAAAAATTCTTACAGCACTTTAGTGAAAATAAACTACCTTCAGAAACCTTTTTAGATTATGTATCAAGAGTTGGAATTGAAGAATTACAATCCTATTTAACTTCCATTCTTGAAACTGTCAATGCATCTTAAAGAAAGTCGGTGACATATGTTTTTATATCGATTTGAGGCAACAATTGAAAGCCGTATCGTTCCTATTGTTATATTAGCAAATGATGATGAAAAAGCATTTAAACTAGTTGATACAGAACTTGAAAAGTTTTATGTTAAAAAACCGGACGTTAAAGAACTACTGATGTATGAAAAAAAGAAAGTTAGCCAAAGTGGTGGATTTGTTTTAGATTTAGAAGTTTTAAGTAAACGATGATGATGAGGTGTGTGGAATGATTGGAAAAGTTTATTTAGTTGGTGCTGGACCAGGGGATGTTGATCTAATTACAGTAAAAGGACTAAAGTGCATTCAAAATGCAGATGTCATTATATATGACCGACTAGTTAATAAGGAACTATTAGAGTATGCAAAAGAATCTGTCGAGTTAATATACGCTGGTAAACTCCCAAACTACCATGCATTAAAACAAGAAACAATAAATGCTTTCTTAGTGAAGTATGCAAAAAAAGGAAAAACCGTAGTTCGATTAAAAGGTGGAGATCCTTTCATTTTTGGCCGTGGTGGTGAAGAAGCAACTTATCTTGTAGAACGTGGTGTCTCCTTTGAAATCGTTCCTGGCATTACATCAGGTATAGCAGCTCCAGCTTATGCTGGTATACCTGTCACCCATCGTGATTATAGTAGTTCCTTTGCTTTTGTAACAGGTCATTGCAAAGAAGATGATACGGTTAAATGGGCCTCTTTAGCAAAAGGCATTGACACACTAGCAATTTATATGGGAGTTAATAACTTACCATATATACGTCATCAACTAATTTCAAATGGGAAACATCAAGACACACCCGTTGCCCTGATTCACTATGGTACTACTGAACAACAGCGAACTGTCATTAGTACATTAAAAAATGTAATAACAGACGTTGAAAAAGAAAAAATAACCAATCCTAGTATGATTATCGTAGGAGAAGTAGTTAAATTACACCATCAATTACAATGGTTTGAGTCTAACTATAACGCAATCACTGAACAGAAAAACATTAATTATTCAAGTATATAAATTCTCCCTTAAAATGGAATGAGGTGCTTTAGAATGGATGCAATCTTATATGTATGTCATGGAAGCCGTGTAAAACCGGCTGTCCATTCAGCCATACAATTTGTTAAAAAAGTACAAAAACAAATCGATTGCCCTGTTCAAGAAATTAGTTTTATTGAACTTGCAGAACCATCAATTTCAGTAGGATTAGAGAATTGTTTGCGTAAAGGAGCAAAATCGGTAACAGTATTGCCGGTTTTACTCCTTTCTGCAAATCATGCAAAGGTGGATATTCCTCTTGAAATCGCGAAATTTCAAAAGGAATATCCACACATAAAAATAAATATTGCCTCTCCAATCGGAATACACAAAAATATGATCGAATTAATCCAAAAGCGAATAAATGAAAAAGTTAAGCATTTAATAAAGCCAACTAAAATACTGCTAGTTGGACGAGGAAGTAGTGATCCATTAACGATAGATGATTTCAATTCAATCGTTAAACTGCTTGAAGCAAATATAAAGCATCCTGTTCTCCCCACTTTTATGGCCGTTTCAAAGCCGTCCATTCACGAAGCATGGCATCAACTATTGACTGAAAAAAATCATCGAGTAATAATCGTTCCGTATTTATTTTTTTCAGGAACTCTTATGAATGAATTAAAAGAT
>NZ_NTZO01000492.1 GCF_002559405.1 Bacillus sp. AFS001701
ATATTTTATAAAGAAAGTTGCTGATTATGAAGAAGTTTGGGCGTTGTATGATGATGGTTTTGTTACTGCTGCTGATGACAAAGGTAATAAAATTATTCCTTTCTTTCCTAAAAAAGAATTTGCCCAAAACTATGCAAAACTTGAGTGGGCTAATTGTAAACCGACTTCAATTGAGTTAGATGATTTTATTAATAAGTGGCTACCTGGAATGGAAAAAGATGAAATTAAACCTGCAATTTTTCCAGTAGATGATAAATTGGCAGTAGTTGAATATGAATTACTACTTAGAGATTTGGAAACTGAACTTGAAAATTATT
>NZ_NTZO01000493.1 GCF_002559405.1 Bacillus sp. AFS001701
AGAAATAACCGCTTAAAATACTTAAAATTAACGAAATGGTTGTTCCCAGAATGAGAATCATGAAAGATTCTTTAATTAATTTCGAAAAGATTTCAACATTCATTGCAACTTCTAATACACCGTCAAAATTCTTATAATGTAACATCTTACTATTAATTAATATTTCTTGATTGTGTAGTCTATATTTTTGGACTTTACCGAAGTCTTTTTTATTAATATGAATTTTAGGCATAGTTCTTGAGACTGTTAATATTTCTTTTCCATGATTATCGATTAATCGAATCATCTCATTATTTTGTATAATTTTTTCAAAATATGCTTTGTTTTCTGCAAAAGAAGCCGCATTAGGTCGTTTCGTTTTATATTCTTCATCTAAATAAGCTGACGTATCATTTAATCTCTTTTCAATGCGATGTTGCTGCTGATTCATCACTGACATTTGAATCAAAGCACTTTGAATAAGATTACATAATGTAAATATGACAAACATAAGCACAGCGATTGTAATTGTTATTTTCCATCTAATCGAAAGCTTATTTAACAAGGTAAGATTCACCTCTACATCCTCATTACATACCCAGTACCCCTTACAGTGTGAATATAGGTATTATTTTTATCATCTAGTTTTGTTCTTAAGTAGCTAATATAAACATCCACTACGTTTGTTTCAATTGTAGAGCCATAGCCCCATACAGTTTCTAATAAAATTTCTCTAGTTAATACACGATTTACATTGCTCATTAATAAATACAATAAATCGAATTCTTTTTTAGTTAAATCAATGATCGCTTCATCTTTTTTAACAACTCGAGCTGCAGAATCTAATGATAAATCTTTAAACTTTAAGCAGTGTAAATTTGTTGAACGATCGATTCGTCTAAAGATTGCTCGCATATGAGCTAAAAGTTCTTCAATAACAAATGGTTTTGAAATATAATCATCTGCACCACTATCTAAACCAGAAATTCGATCAAAAACACTATCTCTAGCTGTAATCATAATAATTGGTGTGTCTTTATGCGCTCTAATTCGTCTACAAACTTCAATACCACTTAAATTAGGAAGCATTAAATCAAGCAAGATTAAATCAAATTCTTGGTCGATCGCTAGGTTTAAACCATCTCTACCGTCATTTGAAATATGAACTTCATTTCCTTCATACTCTAATTCTAATCGTATAAAATTTGCTAATTCTTTCTCATCTTCTATAATTAATATTTTTTTCATATATTTTATCCCTCATTTTTTTATAATAACATCTATAAAATTATTATTTTGTACTGTATAAGGATATCTGTTTAAGATGAAAATGGCTTTACGAATATTTTAAAATTTAATTAGAGTTTTATTAGAAATTTTTAATGTTTTAACTTAATAACCTTGATATTACTACCTATTGTGTACATTTTCTAATAATTTCACTTAAAAACGATTAAAATTTATTTAAAAATATATTTAAAGCTTTCAAAAAGATAAGGTAAAAACTTTTTTATTACCACTTAATTTATGTAAT
>NZ_NTZO01000494.1 GCF_002559405.1 Bacillus sp. AFS001701
AATGAGGAGAAAAATAAATATTATTATAATTTTTCCGAAAACAAATATATTAAATATATTCAAAATGAAGAAATCTATGAAATTGGTAAATTATTAATTACAAGGGAAAATAGAGGTAAAGGATTTTTTAAACAAATTTTACTTGCGTGTTATGATCATGCCAATCATTCTAACGCCGATTGGTATATTGGTACAATAAATAAAAGACTATATATGTTTGCTAGAAGTGCAGGATTTAAAATTTTACCGATTGATGAATATTTTGAAATAAGTGATGATATTATTGCTGTACCATTTTTATTGGATATTAAACATGCTATTAAGTTATTAAAATATTCAAATGAATTTAAAGAAATATTAATGTATTATGATAAGTAAATGCGAAAAACTCAGGGATAAACCTGAGTTTTTCAATTTCCATACTATTCTTGTTCAAGAACACCTGCTGCTTGATTCGTTTGATTATAAGCAGTTTGACAAGCTTGAAGCGCTTGTTCGATTCTTTCATGGTTTTGGGGTTTTTCAACGGTTTCTAATGCAGATTGAAGACATTCAATTGCGTGTTTAAGTTCAGTAGTTGCATCCTGAGTATATTGTCGCGCATTTTTTTGCATGGAAACTCCTCCTTTCATACAAATTTATTTTTGACAAACATTCATTTTAGTATGTAAAAAAACGTAGAAGAAATTTC
>NZ_NTZO01000495.1 GCF_002559405.1 Bacillus sp. AFS001701
TTTTTATGGACAAATTAAAAAGGGGTGATTCGATGGAAGTAAAACCACTGTTAGAAGTAGAAAAGTTAGCTTTAAAGAAACAAAAAATATTTGACCAAAGCCATTTCCGCTACATATTAAGAAGTATGCTTGCAAGTATGTTTATTGGTTTCGGTGTAATGGTTGCTTTCAAAACAGGGAACGGCTTTTTCTTAGTGAATTCTCCTGTTGCTTACCCAATTGCCGCATTAACATTTGGAGCAGCTATTGTGTTGATTTGGTATGGTGGTGGAGATCTCTTTACTGGGAATACATTTTATTACACTTATGCTGCATTGAGAGATAAGATGAAATGGCCTAAAGTTTTTGAGCTTTTGGTATATAGTTATGTAGGAAATGTATTAGGGGCATGTCTTTTTGCTTTTATCATTTATACTACTGGACTTTTTGATGCTCCTGACTCAAGTGCATTTCTATTATCAGTTGTCGAACATAAAATAGATAATTCTATTTTTCATTTGTTCGCAAGGGGTATCTTGTGTAATTGGCTTGTGTGCCTTGCCTTTTTCATACCAATGTCTTTTGGCGAAACTGAAAATCTAACAAAAATTACTGCGATGATGTTATTTGTATTTTGTTTCTTTATGTCCGGTTACGAGCATAGTATTGCCAATATGTGCTCCTTTGCAATTGCACTTGTCATTGATCATCCTGCCACTATTTCTATATCCGGTATAATTCGAAATCTTATTCCTGTAACAATAGGGAATCTTATTGGTGGAGAATTTATGATGGCAGTTATGTACTATTTTGCGAACAAACCATTTTTTGATGAAGTAAATTCCAAATAATGTCTAGTTAGAAACTATCCAAGTTTTTTATAGCCTAATAAAAAAAGTACGCTGATCACTCAGGCGTACTTTTCTACTAATTTATTCTTAATATGCTCTCTCATACGGTTTTGGAGTCAAAGGTTTCCCATCAAGAAGGATAGAAGCTTCATTCGCCCAATAAGGATTGCTTAACATTCCACGACCTACAGCTATTAAATCTGCTTCATCATTGCCAAGTACAGATTCTGCAAGATTTGCATCATCCAATTTCCCTACTGCAATGACAGGGATTTCTACTTCTTTCTTTATTTGTTCAGCCAATTTGACTTGATATCCAGGATGGGATCCAGGTCTGCCTCCCGAACCAATTGGACCTTCACCACCGGATGAAATGTGGAAGATATCGACACCTGCATCACGGAATGCTTTAGCCATTTCGACAGAATAATCTAGTCCATAGCCTCCATCCACGTATTCTAACGCAGAAATGCGCATAATAAGTGGCATATCAGCTGGCATTACACTTTTTGCTGCTTTTATGACTTCTTTTCCAAATAAAAATTTATCTTGTCCATATTCATCTGTTCTTTGATTCGTATAAGCAGATGCAAATTGATGGATGAGATAGCCATGTGCACCATGAAGCTCAATCGTATCTACTCCTGCAAGAACTGCACGCTCTACACCTTTTTTGAACTTTTCAACCATTTCTTTAACTTCTAAAGTTGTTAACTCATGTGGAGTTTTTGATTTCTCGTTAAAAGCGTTCGGTGAAGACGACACTGGAATCGGTGCATCTTCAGCTTTACGTCCTGCATGAGCAATTTGAATGGCAACTTTTGCACCATATTTATGACATTCATCAATAATACGCTTAAATGCCGGTATATGATCATCACTCCAAATTCCTAGGCAATAATCTGAAATGCGGCCACGATCTTCAACATTTGTCATTTCAATAATGATTAAACCCGTACCACCGATTGCACGACTAGTATAATGAACGAAATGCCAATCTGTTGGAATCCCATCTTTTAAATGGACCGAATATTGACACATAGGTGGCATTACAACACGATTTTTTAATTCTAATCCCTTGTATTTGAATGGTTTGAATAAATTAGACATAGTCATTCGTCCTCTCACAAACTTTTTATTTAAGCTACAATCCCATATTATCCCAATCAATTAAAAAGTTCTATTTAACTGCTCAATTCACTTATTTATCTTACCCAAGAAATAAAATATAAAAAGTAGAAAGCATTGTGCCCTCTACTTTGTTAGAAATAAATAATTTTCTATAATTCTTCGTTTCAAAAATTCCAAATCGTTTTATAAGCGTACTTCCATGAAAAGAAAGTCACTATGATTAGCAATACTAAGTAAATCATTACACCAAATGGAATAAAAGTTATCCCCCAGTGAATTAAAGCTAATATCCCCCCTAAAACTAAGGCAATCATTATTTTAATACCAGAATTTTGCCTGGCATCATCAAACGACTCTGAAAATGGAAGTGATCCTTTAAGATAATTTGAGCAAATAACTGTATATAAAAT
>NZ_NTZO01000496.1 GCF_002559405.1 Bacillus sp. AFS001701
ATTTAAACAGTATTTAAATCAATTTATTCAACTTTAAATTTAATTGACAATTAATATTGTTTTGATTAATATAATAACAATTAATATTTCGAATTTTAAAAGCTGTGAAGAGAAAAGTAGTAAGGTTAAAATTATTTACAGAGAGCTCCGGAGTGCTGAAAAAGGAGTAATAATGAACTTTACGAAAAAAGACTTGGAGCTTCGTATGGAACTAAAGTTTACTTTAGGGATGGTACGCCGGGTTCTCCCGTTATAGAGATAGGGTATAAGCACTCGTGCCGTACCTAAATGAGGTTGGTATGGTAACATATCAATAAACTGGGGTGGTACCACGAAGTTATAACAACTCTCGTCCTCAAGATGATAAATCTTGGGGGTGGGAGTTTTTTTATTTGCAATTGTTAAATAAAAATAATTTTGAGGTGAAAACATGCATTGGGCATATAAAATCGCAAATGAATTAATTGAAAAATATCCAAATAAAGAAACTTATGTATGTGCATCTGGCATAAGCCCATCCGGGTCGGTTCATATTGGAAATTTTCGTGAGATCATCACAACTTATTTTGTTGTGAAAGCTTTAAATAATTTAGGTAAGAAAACAAGATTTATCTTTTCTTGGGATGATTTTGATCGTTTTAGGAAGGTCCCGGCTAATATTCATCCAACGTATCATCATTTTATAGGGAAAGCTTATTCAAATATCCCTGACCCATTTGGCTGTCACTCAACATTCGCTGAACACTTTGAAAAGGAATTTGAAAAATCCTTATCTGAACTAGGTATTGAGGTTGAGTTTATTTATCAAAGTAAAGAATACAAATCTGAAAGATACAATGAAGACATTATACATGCTATTGAAAAAAGAAAAGAAATTTATGATATTTTAAAGAAGTTCAAGACAAGTGTTCCAAATGAACAAGAACGAAATGATTTTTACCCTATTACACTGTACTGTGAAAATTGCGAAAAAGATGATCCTTCAATTACTCAATACAATCATGAAAGCAAAACTTTAGATTATTCATGTCGTTGTGGATTTTCAAATCAATTATCTATAGAAGTTGCAAACAATATTAAATTAAACTGGAAAATTGATTGGGCTATGAGGTGGAAGAAAGAAGATGTTGTCTTTGAACCTGGTGGAAGAGATCATTCATCTGAAACCGGTAGTTACAATGTTTCAAAAGAAATTGCTAAAGCCATATTTGACTTTGATGCACCTCTTTATACACCTTATGAATTTATTGGAATAAAAGGTCAAAATCAAAAAATGTCGAGCTCCTCTGGTAATTTAATTACCCCAGCTGAGTTAATGGAAATCTATTTACCCGAAGTTATTCTCTTTATGTTTGCTAAATATAAACCAACAGCAGCATTTAATATCGGTCTAGATGAAGATGTGATTAAAAACTATTCAGAATTTGAACGGTATCAATCACATTATATTGATCAAACTTTACTCGATTTAGATATTTGCCAATCGGTCGAATTTGCACATATCGGCAAAATTGATAAAAAATATCCAAAGTTTAATCATGTTGCTAGCATTCTGCCTCTCGTTAATTACAATGTAGCTCTATTAAAAGACATATTTATTAATAATGGAGAAACTTTCTCATTTATTGAAATAGAGAAAATTAGTCAGTTGGCTGAATATTGGATCAAAAAATACAATCCACAAAAAAATATAATGATAAACCAAAAACAAGCTATTGAATTTTATCACTCTTTAACCGAAGAACAGCAATTTTGGCTGAAAAATTTATGTGATTACCTATTAAATAACGAGCCCCAAGATCAAACTGAATTAATGAAACAATTATACTCGATTTGTAATCATGACGATAAAAAAATAATGAAAGCAAATCAAAAAACTTTTTTCACAATGATCTATCGGCTTGTTTTAAATAGAACAAGTGGACCACCTATTCCATTGTTGTTTCAAGTAGTGAATAAAAATCAGTTAATCCATTTATTAAACTTCAACGAAAGTTAATATAAGGTAGCAAACATAAACATGGACTCAGATCTATAAATTCTGAGTCCCATTTTATCAATTTTTATTGAATACGGTTTTTAAATGCTTCTTCTGTCACAATATAATCTTCTTCTCGATCTTCATGTTTACGGTCTTCAGGTGCGACTAGTGTTCCTTTTGGATGAGTTGGTTCATGACCTTTTTTCTTATGATTAAAGCTTTTACCTCTTGCCATTATAAAATCCTCCTTAGTTAAATCATCATTAATAATATGAGTATTTTGACTTTAACTTATAGATGGTAGATTATTACAAGGAGGAATTTTATTAAGCTGATTTTGATGATATGATAATGAAAAGGACTTAATTAAGTTAGAGGTATAAGATGAAAAAAGAATTTGCAATCAGTATTTCAAAGCAGATTAAAAATTGGATGGTTTCAAATAATTCTTTATTTAATATTGAAGAAATACCAACAACTTTTAATACATTACAAAATTTTCAACAATGGACAAACGGAAAACCAATTGTTTCAGCCTTTCATTTAAGTAAAGTCGAGGAAGAAAGCTATTATTTACTATTAATCGACTGGCATCGAAATGAAAATTTTTATTTAGTCATATATGTTGAAAATAAATCTACAACCGCTGCAGAAATAAGAGAAATTCGTGAGCAAGATGGACAATTTTCTTTAGTTTGGAAATATAATCCATTGAAACGAGACGGCAAAAACGCTGAACGAAAAGCTTATTTCAAACAAGTATTTGGTTCACTTCAAGTAGAAATACCAATTCCGAGTACTCCTAATGAAGTTGAACGATTTTTTAATGAACTCTACAATTTATGTAGAAACCGTCAAACAGCAGACAGGATTATAAATCTATATGATTTTTAAATTAAGAATGAGCACTCTAACAAATGAAAAACTAAACTAAACAAAACAACCTAGTCCATTCCGAACTAGGTTTGTTTTTAAAATATATGTATTCTAAACATTAACAGAGTTTTGAAACCTTGCACTCTTTTTTAATAATAGAGGAGTTATGATAAAACCGATAACCATACCTGCCAAGTGACCAGTTAAACTTGTCGACGGGATAATTAATGAAGATAGTAAACCAATTCCTAAAAATGTTATGACAAACTTTCGATCATCTGAAAAGAGCATCTTTTTTCTAAATACAGTAATAAATAAATACATTCCTAAAAATGCATAGCCTACACCGGATGCCCCTGTCTCAACTGTATTAGGCGAATAGTTAAAATTAATAATAAGTCCTGTAAGAATAACCGATAATAAATAAAATAGTAAAAATTTAACTGAACCTAACGCTCTTTCTAAAGGTCTACCTAAAATAATCATAAAGGTCATATTCATAAAAAAATGAGCGTAGCTTCCGTGCATAAATGCATAAGTAAAAAGTCTCCAAATTTCACCTTGTTTTACTAATTCGTGCTCATAACCACCTAAGTTTATGATATTTTCAATCGTATACCCACCTAAAAATGTCGTAATAATCGCTAATATAGTGCATAAACCAACCATTATTGTTGTGATTGGATATTTCCTAATAAACGTTTTGAAGTCTTCTGTCACCAAAAACATCAATCTTCATCCCTTCTTGGAGCTATTATCAAGTTGTTGTTTATATTTTCTAATTACTTAATTCGACATTTTTCTGTAAATTCCTATTCTCAAATAAAAAAATCATACAAAATTTAGAAGTAGGAATAGGAATTACAGGATCAAGATTATTTTAAAAAGATTAAATGAAAGAGTAACGATCATCTTGAATTATTAATTCTTGGTCTTTGTATCCACCTTCACTAAACATTTTAAGTCCTATTCATTAGTTAATAGTAAAGGATAGTATTTTTGAATGATTTTTAATGGGGTAGAAGTATTGATATATTTTGCACTTGTAAAAACGGCTACGAATTGATTTTTTGGTGAAATAAAGATGAATTGGCCTCCATAGCCCATGGCAAAATAAATCGTTGAATCAAGATCCTTTAACTCATTATTTACAAGCACCCACCAATGATAGGCATATGAACCAACATGCGGATATGTATGGTACTTCGCTTTTGTTGATTTTTCAATCCACTCACTTGAAATAATTTGTTTATTATTCCATTTTCCTTTTTGCATCATTAATATCCCAATCTTCAGTAAATCATCTGCCGTCAAACTTAAGCCAAATCCACCAATATTAATTCCTTTTGAATCTTCATGCCAAATAAACTCTTTTATGCCTAACGGATCAAATAACATTCGTTTTGCAAAAATAGATAGTTTTTCGTTCGTTACCATCTGAATAATTGCACTTAGTACTTGAGATGCTCCAGAATCATAAATCATTTTTTCACCTGGTTTATTAACCATTTCTTTTTCAAGTACATATTGGATCCAGTCTTTACTATTAATCATTGGAAAGGGACGCCCACCCCATTCTCCCCACTCTTGCCAATCATATCCAGGTGTCATTGTGAGCAAATGTTCGATCGTAATGTCTCTTTTTTTCGTTTCAATATTTGGAAAAAATTTAGCTATTGGTACTTCAACACTTTCTATAAATCCATTATCAATGACAATACCTATTAAAATCGATAAAACACTTTTCGTTACAGAATTAATTTTGAATAGTTTTGTTTCGCTTTTTGAATTTTTATAAAAATTATATTTAATTTCTCCTTTTTGATAAATAAGACAAGTTGAAATGCGTTCTTTTTTTAATTCATTTTCGAATTTTACATAATCCATAAAATTGGTTTTCAAATCCTTTCTCCTTTAAAGTTGCTTTAGTATGTTCCTTCTATTTTTATTCTAAATATGTATATTTTTCATTTCGTTCAAATCATTTTTAAAACTTTGTCCCCTTTAAAACAAAATCGAGCTGCTTATAGCAACTCTAAAATTTTATTTAACATCTTATCTATTTTTTAAAATTATCTTTAATCAAAACAAGTTTCTTTATTAGGATTTTGATAATATTCAAACATTAATGCTAATTGAGAAGCAGTATTTCGATTGAGAGAAAGCTCTGGTAAATGCTCTTTATCAAAGAAATCAATATCACTTGTTTCTGTTCCAATTGAGGGATTGCCACCAACAATTTCACATTGTATAAATAATTTGTAGTAGTGATATGAATGAGGTGGATGGTCATGCTTAGTCATGTCTAAAACTGCTAGTAGTTTTTTCACTTCAACTTCATAGCCTGATTCTTCAAAAATTTCTTTTACTACATTTTCTGAAGCTGATAACCCAACGTCACAAAAACCACCTGGTAAAGACCATTTATTTTCTAGCTTTTCTTTTACTAATAATATTTTACCATTTTTAAAAACGACACCTCTAACATCAAGCTTTGGTGTGGGATACCCCCGTTCATTGCGAAACAATCCTTCGATTTCCTCAATTTGTAATTCTGAATAATGATTTAAAATATCAGCACTTATGTGTCTTAGTTCTTCATACCTTTCTTTATCAAAAACATCTTTCGTAAAGGTCAATCCTGCTTGAGAAATTGCTTGGATTCTCTGTGCCCATTCTAGCCATTTTATACTCATAGGAATCCACATCCTTTTCTACTTTTAAGTAGTTTTACAAACAATTTTTATACTTTGTCCTAACTTTAGTTTACGCATAATTGCTTCTCGTTGACTTACTAAATGCCTATATAAAAAAAGAAAGCTCTAAAATCTTAGGGCTTTCTTCTATATTTAAATGATCGAATCTTCCATCATTAAAACAACTGGACAATGATCACTACCCATAATGTGGGAGTGAATTTCTGAATTTATTAGTTCACTTTGTAGTCTATTTGAAATAATAAAATAATCAATACGCCATCCAATATTTCGTTCACGGACTTTTGCCATATAAGACCACCAACTATATGAACCTTCTTTAGTTGGATTTAAAAATCGAAAGCTGTCAGTAAAGCCACTTTCTAATACTGCTGTCATTTTACCACGTTCTTCTTCCGTAAAGCCAGAATTCGTACGATTTGATTTTGGATTTGCTAAATCGATTTCATTATGTGCGACATTTAAATCCCCACATAAGATGACGGGTTTTTGTTCATCGAGCTTATTTAAATAGTTTTTAAAATCATCTTCCCATTTTAATCTTATTGGTAGTCTAGCTAAATCTCGCTGAGAATTAGGCGTATAAACATTTACCATATAAAATTTCTCGAATTCTAAGGTTAATACCCTACCTTCTTGATCTTCTTCTTTACCATTAAATCCAAAACTTACATTTAATGGTTTATGTTTCGTAAAAATTGCAGTACCTGAATAACCCTTTCTTACTGCAGAATGCCAAAATTGATAATAACCGTCTAATTCCAACGTTATTTGATCTTCTTGGCACTTCGTTTCTTGTATACAAAATAAATCCGCTTTTTGTTCATTAAAATAATCTAAAAATCCTTTTTGTACACATGCTCTTATTCCATTTACATTCCAAGATATTAATTTCATACTTTTTTCTCCAATTTACGTTTAGGTTTCGGTTTTACTAATGATGAACGATAATCAAACTGATGAATTTGTCCGTGATAAATTGAAGTTTTCTCATATAACTCTTCAAATGATGAGATTTCATATTCCTTCATTAAATGAAGAAATATTTTCGCGCAAGCCTCAGCATCCGCTAATGCATGGTGATGATGTTCTAATAAAATACCGAATTGACTTGATAAAGTATCTAATGAATAACGAGATTGCTTTGGCAATACCTTCTTAGCAAGCTGTAGTGAACATAGTAAATTATTTAAAGCTGAAGGTACACCATATCTTGATAAATTATCTTTTAATGCATAACCATCAAATGCTAGATTATGTGCTACTAATGTTTTCCCCTCAATTTTGTCTTTAATCGTTTCATAAAATTCTGGGAAAAGAGGTGCATCTTGTACATCTCTTGGCCTAATTCCGTGCACAGAAATATTCATCGAATAAAATTCTTCTTCAGGATTAATTAGAGAGTAAACTTGGTCAACGATTACTCCTTCTTCAACAAATACAAAACCGACAGCACAAATGCTATGTCGATTATAATTTGCCGTTTCAAAATCGAACGCTACAAATGATTTCATATTATATAACTTCCTCTATTTATATTATAAAACTATTATAATCTTTTTTATAAAAAGATGCATTTTTATCATAACGAAAAAAGTTCACATTTTCGCCATAATTTATTGTACAATAATAAGATTAATAGTCTACTAGTTAGTAAGAATCAAAGGATGTTGAAAATGAATTTTGTAAAATTGGTTGTCCAAATAAGCTTTCTTTACTTATTATTTTTTATTGGAAATATTATTCAGCAACAATTTCATCTAATTATTCCGGGAAGTATTATTGGTATGATGTTATTATTTTGTTTACTATTTATACCATTCTTTAACGAAAAATGGATTCGATATGGGAGTAATTTTTTAAGTAAGCACTTAACGCTTTTGTTTATTCCAGCTACTGTAGGGATAATGAATTATTCTTCTATTTTAAACTTTCACGGTTTAATTTCTATTATAATCGTATTAATTAGTACAGCAATTGTATTTACAATTACTGCAAGCATTAGTTCGTATCTTACTTCGAGAGCCCATAAAAAACAAACAACTGATTTATTAATTGGGAGGGATACGAATGAAGGACATTAAAAGTTTGCTATTTATCCTCTTAACGATTTTGTGTTATATTCTTGCTAAAAAAATGTACGCTAAATTCACATACTCGTTACTGATTCCGATTGTTACCTCTACAACAGTAATTATCATCCTGCTTGTAAATCTTCACATTACTTATGAATCGTATATGCTTGGAGGTAAATGGATTAATTTGCTTTTAGGTCCTGCTGTTGTTTCTTTTGCCTATCCATTATACGAACATAGGGCAACATTAAAGAAACATTGTATGTCGATATTAGTTAGTGTAATGGCTGGAACAATTGTCGGACTACTTTCAGGTGTATACTTATCACTATGGCTGGGATTAAAAAAAATCATCCTGCTTTCTTTAGCAGCAAAATCAGTTACAACCCCTTTAGCAATGGGCATCACTTCAATGATTGGTGGTATTCCGTCTTTAACGGTTGTATATGTAATGATTGCTGGTATTTCAGGATCAATGTTTGGTCCTGCTATTCTATCAAAACTTAAAATAGACCACCCTGTTGCAATTGGCGCTTCGTATGGAATTTCATCACATGGAGTAGGTACAGCAAAAGCAGCAGAATATGGGGAAATTGAACAAGCAATAAGTTCTATAGCAATGACGCTTAGTGCGATAGTTGCCTCTATTCTTATTCCATTTTTAATAAGATTAATTCTAAAATAAAACTTCCCACAAGGAACATATTTTCCTTGTGGGATATTTTTTGATTTTCACGGATCAGTATTTTTCAAAACAAAAAAAGTGTCTAAAAAAGTACATTGACCAATGAGACACCCAATTTAATATTTTTTTAATTTACCAAGGTCTTCCCCACCCCCATGGAC
>NZ_NTZO01000027.1 GCF_002559405.1 Bacillus sp. AFS001701
ATTAAAATGGAAAAACAAATTAATTATTCAAAATTAGCACCAGCAGCACTTAAAATAATGATGGAAATGGAAAAGTTTATTAAATCAACTGATATAGACCATAAACTTCGTGAACTTATCAAAATTCGCGCTTCACAAATAAATGGTTGTGCATTTTGCCTTGACATGCATTCCTCTGAAGCGAGAGAAATAGGAGAAACGGAACAACGTTTATACTGTATTAGTGCATGGAGAGATTGCGATTTTTACACAGATGCGGAAAAAGCAGCTTTAGAGTTAACTGAGCATATTACACAAATTTCGAATAAAGGTGTATCTGAAGAACTATATAATCGTGTAAGTAAACACTTTAGCGAAGAAGAATATGTAAATCTTGTATTCATAATCAATCAAATTAACAGTTGGAATCGTATTTCTATTTCTATGGGGAATAGACCAGCTGAAAAATAAGATCCTAATTAAAAAATAAAAATGAGCCGCAGATTGGCTCATTTTTTTAATGTAATTTTTCAATTCTTATTAAAATTTTGTACTTTTATAACATCTCTTTTTATTAATTTCTTTTTATTAGAATAAATTTTTATAGTGTAGAGATCATGATTATTTCTAATATAATTTTTTTGATCTATTGTCATATTTGAAGTAGCAATAGAACTAGATAGATTAAAAATAGCTCTTCCATTTATGATTTCGTATACTTCATTATGATTTATTTCTTCAATATTGACTCCAAATATTGATTGGACTTTTTTAGGTAGTTCTATTTCTATTCGACCATTTTTTATATCGTTTTTAAAACGTTCCGGTACTGATACGACCAAATAATATTCAACTCGATAAAGTAATTGATTATCCACGGAATCTTTGATCTCATAATATCTTTTGGATAATGATTCAATATTTGGTTCACTTTCTTTAGAAGATAGTGAATCATGCTTATCTAATTTTTGAGACGAGGAACCAGACTTATATAAAAAAAAGGTAGTTAATAAAATTGCAGTAAATGAAAAAATCAAAGTTAATATCTTTATGGATCTCATTTTAATCCTCCATTTAATTCGGTTAATAACTGGTGATTATGAAAGATGTTCAGTTAAATTTAAAGTTACTTTAATCTTATTCTTTGAATGTAAAGAATTTCCTTTTAATAAGTTATCTGGAGGTTGTTAAATAAAAAAAGGCTGCCTAAAAGTCATAAATCCCGACTTTTTGGACAGCCCTTACATTTTACTTTATTAGATTATTTTAAAGGTCCACCAAGTTCAGCTAATTTAGCATCAAAGCCTTCAAATTTTTTGAAGTTTTCTTTGAATTTAGTTACTAATTCAAGTGCTTTTTGATGATAAGCTGATTTGTCTTCCCAAGTTGTTGAAGGAACTAATACGCTATCAGGTACACCAGGTACATGAGTTGGAATTGCTAAACCGAAAAACTCATCTTGTGTAGTTTCAATATTGTTTAAATCACCTTCAAGTGCAGCGTGAACCATTGCTCTTGTGTAAGAAAGATTCATACGTTTACCAACGCCGTATTCTCCACCAGTCCAACCAGTGTTTACTAAGAATACATTTACATTATGTTTTTCAATTTTTTCACCAAGCATTTTTGCATATTCTACAGCTGGAAGCGGTAAGAATGGTGATCCGAAGCATGTTGAGAATGTTACTTGTGGAGAAGTAACACCACGCTCAGTACCTGCTAATTTACTAGTAAATCCACTTAAGAAGTGGTACATAGCTTGCTCTTTTGTTAATTTACTGATTGGAGGTAATACTCCAAATGCATCAGCAGTTAAAAAGATAATTGCATGCGGATGTCCAGCAACACTTGGCTCAATGATATTTTGAATTGCTTGCATTGGGTATGCAGCACGAGTATTTTCTGTTAAAGTTGTATCATCATAGTCAGCTAAACGGTTATCAGATTTAACTACTACATTTTCTAAAACTGTACCAAATTTAATTGCAGAGAAAATTTGTGGCTCTTTTTCAAATGTTAAATTGATACATTTAGCGTAGCAACCGCCTTCAATGTTGAATACACCATTATCTGACCATCCGTGCTCGTCATCACCGATTAACTTACGGTCTGCATCTGCAGATAATGTTGTTTTACCAGTTCCTGAAAGTCCAAAGAATAATGCTACATCGCCTTCGCTACCAACGTTAGCAGAACAGTGCATTGGTAATACATTATTTTGTGGTAATAGGAAATTCATGATTGAGAAAATAGATTTTTTCATTTCTCCAGCATATTCCGTACCACCAATTAAGATAATTTTCTTTTCAAATGATACAATAACAAATGCCTCTGAATTTGTTCCATCAACTACAGGGTCTGCTTTAAATGTTGGAGCAGAAACAATTGTAAATTCTGCTTCATGAGTTTGAAGCTCTTGCTCAGTTGGGCGAATAAATAATTGATGAGCAAATAAGTTGTGCCATGCAAATTCGTTAATTACTTGGATTGGTAAACGATACTCTGTGTCAGCACCAGCAAATCCTTTAAATAAGAATAATTCGTTACGATCTTTTAAGTAGTTAAGTACTTTGCTATATAATTTTTCGAATACGTCAGCAGAGATTGGTTGATTTACTGAACCCCAATCGATTAAATTTTCAACAGATGCCTCTTGAACAATAAATTTATCTTTAGGTGAACGTCCAGTATATTTGCCTGTTGAAACGCTAACTGCTCCTGTTGACGTTAAAATTCCTTCTTGTCTTGTTAGGACTTTTTCAACTAACTCAGAAACGCTTAGTTGGTTATACACTTGATTACTTGTAAGTAATTCGTTTAATTCAAAGTTTACATCAACTGTCTTCATATACTAATACCATCCTTTAAATATATTTGTCTGCCATGTAGGTATCTCGATAAATAGTATAACACATTTATTTTAATAGTGTATACTATTAGTTGGCAAAATGTGTTATGAATTTGATTAAAAAATAAATTTGAGTAAAATTTACTTACTAAATGAAGTAAGTTATTTAAATGTAAGTATAATACTTAGTAATTTCCCATTAAATAGAAATGAATGTAGAGATAAAGTTATTGTAGAATTATGTATAAGTTATAATGAAAATTGTTGACAAGAAAGTGAAATTTTAATATGATACTTTTCATACGGATACTCTCTTATCCCGAGTAGGTGGAGGGATACAGGCCCTACGAAGCCCAGCAACCTCACTTTTAGTGAAAGGTGCTGAACCTGATGCAAGACTTTTTTTATGTCTTGGACGATAAGAGCGAAAGGCAAATAACCAAGAACCCTTTCCTCATGTAATATTTGATAAGAGGAAGGCTTTTTTTTTGCTCAAAACTTAAATACAGTGGCAATTTCGTAATTTACACTGAGTTATCTTTATCTTAAATGGGAAACATAGGAATAGGAAAAAACTTTTTATTCTTATGTTGAGAAAAAAGAGATCCGTCACATTCAATTTAGGAGGGGACTCAATGTCACAACGTCGTTTATTTACTTCAGAATCAGTTACAGAAGGACATCCAGATAAAATCTGTGACCAAATTTCAGATTCAATTCTTGATGCAATTTTAACAAATGATCCGAATGCTCGTGTAGCAGCGGAAACTTCAGTTACAACAGGTTTAGTACTTGTTGCAGGTGAAATTACAACTTCTACTTATGTAGATATCCCAAAAATCGTTCGCGAAACAATCCGTGAAATCGGTTATGATCGTGCAAAATATGGATTTGATGCAGATACATGTGCAGTTTTAACTTCTATCGATGAGCAATCAGCTGATATCGCTCTAGGTGTAGACCAAGCGTTAGAAGCTCGTGAAGGTAGCATGACAGATGAAGAAATTGAAGCAATCGGTGCAGGAGACCAAGGTTTAATGTTCGGTTTTGCTGTTAATGAAACACCTGAATTAATGCCACTTCCAATTTCATTATCTCACAAAATTGCTCGCCGTTTAACTGAAGTTAGAAAAAATGAAACAGTTTCTTACTTACGTCCAGACGGTAAAACTCAAGTAACAGTTGAGTATGATGAAAACAACAAACCAGTTCGTATTGATGCAATTGTTGTATCAACACAACATGGTCCAGAAGCTACTCAAGCTCAAATTGAAAATGATATTAAAGAACTTGTCATTAAACCAGTTGTACCAGCTGAGTTAATTGATGAAAACACAAAATTCTTTATCAACCCAACAGGTCGCTTCGTAATCGGTGGACCTCAAGGGGATGCTGGTTTAACAGGTCGTAAGATTATTGTTGATACTTACGGTGGATATGCTCGTCACGGTGGTGGCGCATTCTCTGGTAAAGATGCAACTAAAGTTGACCGTTCTGCTGCTTACGCTGCACGTTACGTTGCGAAAAACATCGTAGCTGCTGGCTTAGCTGATAAAGCTGAAGTTCAATTAGCATATGCAATTGGTGTAGCTAAACCAGTTTCAATCGCTATTGATACTTTTGGTACAGGTAAAGTTTCAGAAGAAAAATTAGTTGAAGTAATTCGCAACAACTTCGACCTACGTCCAGCTGGAATTATTAAAATGCTTGACCTACGTCGTCCAATTTACAAACAAACTGCTGCTTATGGTCACTTTGGCCGTACAGATATCGATCTTCCTTGGGAGCGTACTGATAAAGCAGAAGTTTTGAAAACTGAAGCAGGTCTATAATAAATGATTAAGGCTGAATATGGCATATGCTATATTCAGTCTTTTTTGTTTAGTTAGAATCACACTGTTTTATTCTACATATAGGTATACTTAAAAATCATTATTCATAGGTTTAAATGACTAAATTAAAGTTTGTAATGGAGGAACCTATGAAAGCGATTATATGTACAAAATATGGTCCACCAGAAGTTCTTCAAATAACTGAGGTTGAAAAACCAAAAATAAAAGATGATGAGGTATTAATTAAAATACACGCAACAACTGTAACCGCAGGAGATGTAAAACTTCGAAGCTCCGATTTTCCTTTTATGTATTGGCTACCTTCACGCCTTATGTTTGGCCTCACTAAGCCGAAAAATCAAATACCAGGTTGTGAGCTTGCAGGAGAAATAGTCACAGTTGGCAAAAACGTAAGAAATTTTAAAACAGGTGATCAAGTTTTTGGATATAGTGGATTTAATTTTGGGTCTAATGCTGAATATATCTCTTTACATGAAGAAGGTGTTCTAGCTAAAAAACCTATAAATATGTCATTTGAGCAAGCTGCAGCTGTACCTGTTGGGGCGCTTACTGCATTACACTTTCTAAGGGGAAGTATTATTCAAAACGGACAAAAAGTACTTATTTATGGTGCTTCAGGAAGTGTTGGAACATATGCAATTCAGCTAGCTAAATATTTTGGTACAGAAGTTACCGCATTATGTAGTACAGCAAATTTAGAATTGGTAAGGGCATTAGGAGCAAATGAAGTAATCGATTATACAAATGAAGATCTGTCTAAGAGTAAGAAAACTTATGACATTATTTTTGACACGGTAGGTAAAAGTTCCTTTTCTAATTGTAAAAGATTGCTTAACAAAGATGGCGTCTATTTATTAAGTGCGGTATGGAAGCTTTCAGTTTATTTCCAAGCTATATGGAGTAATTTATTTAGTAATAAAAAAGCCATACTTGGTGTAGCTAATATGAACAATGAAGATTTAAATTATATAAAAGCACTTATTGAAGCGGATAAGTTAAAAGCTGTTATTGATCGACAGTACCCACTTAATCAAATTGTTGAAGCACATCGATACGTAGAAAAAGGGCATAAGAAGGGGAATGTCGTTATTAACATTCGTGGGATTTCAGACTGTTGACAAACGCTCGCTTTCTTCGGTGCTTCGCCTCTATATACGGTGCTTATTACCTGCGTCTCGAAATATAAGCTAACTTTTTATTTACACAAAGAAATCCCTCAAAATAGACTTTTGAGGGATTTCTTTTATAGATTTTCATTTTGCTGTCTGATTTCTTCTCCAGCTAATATTATATTGGCTGTTTCAATTTTACGGTGCTCATCCACGGAATGACCTGGATCGAGATTATTAAGGTCTGCTTGTATTTTCATTTGCTCTTCGCTTCTGATGGGTTTATTTTTTTTGCTCAATTTTATTACCTCCATATATATAGTAGAAAGTCAATGAAACCCTCGTTGTTTTAGTCTTAACGAATTGACTAACTTCATTCAATGTTATAGAAGTAATTGATTTACTCGCTTAATTCACTTATTAATTTTTGAAAGGTAAGATAAGCAGGCTTAATAGTATAATCATCCTTCATAATACCAAATTGATGAAATAGGTCGTCTTTTGAACTATCAGCATCTCTTAAACCAAAAAATTCATAATGGGTAATATTTAGTTCCTGACGCAAAGAATAGACTGTTCGAATAATTACTTCAAGTACGATTGATTGTTGCTCATATGACCTTTTGATTTGTATAAATGGATTTTTGCCAGTAGGCCATCCATTCTCTGTAATGTGTATTGGAAGGGTGGATGGGAAACCATTACGATCTAAGGTTTCTCGAAATTTACGTAGTATGTTTTCTACTGAAACAGCAACTTCCTCAATTGTTAAAGGTTCCTCAAATACATCCACATAAAAATTATGACCTACATAATCAATTGACTGAATAAATTCGTCCCCACCTATTTTCATTAAATTTTCCCAAAAATGTGGAACTGCCTTTTCTCCCTCAGGAACCGAGCCAAATCCAATTTTAATAGGTAAATTGCTTTTTTCAATTTCTTCTTTTACAGTTAGAACACCTTGTACAAGCGCTTCTAATGTCAATTTAGAAATTTTTTCCTAGAAAGGTTTGTAATAAAATGAATTCAAATCCAAATCAAATCGCAGAGAAGTTTATCCAACTACTTCCTCTAGTTTTTAATAAGTTTAACAAGCAAGGCTCTAAAAATACTTTAAAGAATAAGCCGTCCGAGCTAACTCATTTACAAAGTCATATATTAGAAGAATTGTTTCAAACAGTAGATGGAATTTCAATTACAGAGCTAGCTCAAAATATAAGCATTTCTAAACAGCAAATGACTCCATTAATTATGAAATTTGAAGAAAAAGAATATGTATCTAAAATTCAAGATCCGAATGATAAACGAAGTGTAAAAATTATCCTTACTGAAAAAGGTAAAAAAGTTGTCACAAAGCGATGGGAAGATTTTTATCATATTTTTTGTGAACGGATTGGACAGCTTGATGAGGAAGACTTACTTGATTTAGACTACTCAATGCACAAGATCATAAAAATACTTGGGAAATTAGATTAGAGAGGGAAGAATCCCGATTAGGCATGCTTATTGTTGTTAAATTATAGAAATCCTTGAACATTACTTACTAATCGTATATTATGTTTTAATATAACAACATACAAAATTGTATAACCTCATTGATATGGTATGAGGGTCTCTACCAGGAACCGTAAAATCCTGATTACGAAAAAGAATGTAATTTTATTTACATCCTTCTTCGTAATCAGGATTTTTTTATTTTCACACAATTATGAAAGTGACTAGGGAGGAAAAATAATGAAAACAGTCTATATAAATGCAACATTTTTTACAATGGATCAAGAAAATAAAATCTTCGAAAACGGTATGATGATCGTTCAAGATCAATTCATTACTTATGTCGGAAATCATTCTGAAGAGCTAGTAAAGGATGCGGATCAAGTAGTTAATCTTCAAGGGAAATGGGTAATGCCAGGACTTGTAAATACACATTCTCATATTCTCATGACGCTTTTACGTGGTATTGGAGATGACATGCTGTTAAAGCCTTGGTTAGAAACTAAAATATGGCCGATTGAAAGACAATATACAACTGAAATTGCTTCTGTAAGTGCACAGCTTGGAATTTTAGAAATGGTTAAGTCGGGAACTACAGCATTCTCAGATATGTTTAACCCTAATGGAATCGATCCAAATGTTGTCATGGAGACTATTGGTGAAACTGGAATTAGAGGAGCATTTTCATATTCAATATTTAGCTTTGGAACAGAAGAAGAGCAAAAATCGAATCTTAAAGGTGCTGAGCAATTTTCAAAAGACTACAAAAGGTTTGCTGATGGCCGTCTAACAACGATGGTTGCACCTCATAGCCCATATGCATGCACACCAGAAGCTCTAATTGAAAGTGCACGTATCGCAAATGAAAATGATTTAATGATGCACATTCATGTATCTGAAACAGATTATGAAATTCAAGATATTGAAACTCGTTATTCAAACCGACCTGTAGAACATCTACGCAAATTAGGTGTATTTAATCAGCCGACAGTAATGGCTCACGGTGTAGTTCTAAATGATGAAGAAAGAGCGATTCTAAAAGAATATGATGTACGAGTTGCTCATAATCCAATTAGTAATTTGAAGTTAGGTTCTGGGGTTGCTGATGTGGTTAGTTTATTAGACGCTGGAGTAAAAGTAGGTATAGCAACGGATAGCACAGCATCTAATAACAATCTTGACATGTTTGAAGAAGTGAGAATAGCTGCACTGCTACAAAAAGGAATGTATAAAGATGCTACGAAATTCTCAGCACAAACTGCATTAACTTTGGCTACTCGAGGTGGCGCAGAAGCTATAGGAATGGGACATACTGGCTCACTTGAAATCAATAAAAAAGCAGACTTTATTACAATTTATCCATTTGATAAAGAGCATTTACAACCATTAAGTAATGCCTATTCACACTTACTATACGCTGCACGTGGTAGCGATGTATGTGATGTTTTCATTGATGGGAAAGCAATTGTAAAAGACCGTATTTGTTTAACAATTGATGAAGAAAAAGTAATCGCAGAAGTAAATCGATTACAGAGTAGATTTGCTTAAAAGTAAATATACAAAGAAGAGCAGGAAAAAAGATATTCCTGCTCTTTCTAATTTAAAAATATCGTTCATTGATGATTTTTAAGTGATGTAACTCATGGCCTGCAATAATATAAGCAATTGCACGAGGTGTCGTTGGGTGATTTAGAACATTTCCCTCATTTTCTAATGTTTCATTAGATAAGTTTTCTAACATAGATAAAGTTGCTTGACGAACAGTTTGATATTCATAAATAATTTGCTCTAGCTCAAGTCGATTGAAATTTGCATTTTCATTATAGGCGTTTTCATCAAAAGATGGTAAAGGATTGTGATCCCCTCTTGCAATTGCCAATAGACGATAGCACATTATTCTTTCAGTATCGACTAAGTGTCCAAGAACTTCCTTAATACTCCATTTCCCGTCCGCGTATCGATATTCGGATTTTTCTTTGGAGATTGCCTTAAAAAAACTGATGGATTCCTCTAACTGCTTCCTCAAAATAGTTTGTAAGTCCCCTTTAGGAACTAGGGCAATATAACCTTTAAAGTGTGGGTTATATTCGTTTGAATTTGGTCTAGACATCAATTAATCACCTCATAGTTTTAAATTTAAAATCAACAAAGCATAGTACAATAAGGAAATTATATATTATGGTAAAATTATGTAAATAGAAGTTTGAAAAATAAAAATATTAAGGTGATTAATATGAATATTCAGCTGAAGAAACGTTTTAAGCAATTTGCAAAAAATGAATGTGAAAATTCTAGTAAATTATATGAGTATTTATCATTAAAAATTGCAGAAGATGGAGAGATTCATGATTTATGTACTTTTGCGCAAGCTGGTCAGCCTATTCCAAATTTATTATTAGGGTCGATTCATTATTTATTAATGAATGGTAAGCATCATCCGTTAAAAGAGTTCTATCCAAGCCTAGTAGAAACACCAAAGGAATTAGAAGGCTCCTATCCATATTTTCAGGATTTTTGTAAAAAATTTAGAAACGAAATTATTCAGTTTATTCAAACGAAAATTGTCCAAACAAATGAAGTTAGACGTTGTGCATATCTTTATCCATGCTTTTCTTACATTTATCAAAAGATTAATAAACCAATCTCGTTAATAGAAATAGGAACTAGTGCTGGACTTCAACTATTATGGGATCAATATAAGTATTCTTATAGCACAAGTGAAACTATTTATGGGAATATAAAATCGAATGTTCTTATCAATTCGGAGGTAAAAGATAAAGGCCCAACTATTCTCCCATTATTAGAAAAAATGCCTCCAGTTGTTGATCGGTATGGAATAGATTTACACGTAAATGATTTATCAAACGAAGAAGACTATTTATGGCTAAAAGCCTTAATTTGGCCGGAGCATTTTGAACGAAGAGAATTATTTGAAAAAGCCGTTATAAGTATCAAGGGAAATGAAATCAATTTAATAGAAGCAGACGGAATTAAAATGCTTCCAGAAGTAGTCAAACAATTATCAAATGATTCAATTCTATGTATTTTTCATACACATGTCGCAAATCAAATACCGGTAAAGGGAAAACAAAGTTTATTAAAAACGATTGAAGTTATAAGTAAAAATAGGGATGTGTTTCATCTATATAACAATATTTGGGATCGAATGCTACATCTTGACCTTTATATTAATGGGGTAAAGTATGAAGAAGTAATTGGAGAAACAGAAGGTCATGGTAAATGGTTTGAATGGAGGATTTAGTAAAACATAATAAATAACTATGAAATGAGGGAGTAAAATGGAGATAAAAGGGATCAATCATTTGTTGTTTTCAGTATCTAATTTAGAAACAGCAATCGATTTTTATCGAAACGTATTCGATGCAACTCTCTTAGTAAAAGGTAGAACAACAGCATATTTAGATTTAAATGGTATATGGCTCGCCTTAAATGTAGAGAAGGATATACCTAGAAATGAAATTCATCATTCATATACCCATTTGGCTTTTACCATTGACGAAGACTCCTTTGAAAAAATGTATGATAAATTAGTTCAACTTAAGGTAAATAGATTGAATGGTCGTGAAAGAGATAAACGAGATAAAAATTCAATTTATTTTACAGATCCAGATGGACATAAATTTGAATTTCATACTGGTACACTGCTAGATCGAATTGAATATTATAAGCAAACAAAGCCATATATGGATTTTTATATTTAGTTGTTGGATGGAAAGTTTAGCTGAACTTTCTACGAAAAATATCTTGAATTAAAGATATTTTTTGATACAATATAGTTAAGAGTTCGGTAAAATGAAAGATAAAATATCATTTTAAACAGGTTAGTAATAATAGTAATAAGATATCTAGATAAGTTATTCTTTGTTTAATATCTCGAATTGAAGATAAAATTTAAAGGAGCGATAAACAATGTTCGAAAAAATCAATAGTAAACAATTAGGTCACGCTGATCACGGATGGTTAAAAACAATTCATCATTTTTCATTTGCAAATTATAATGATCCAAGTAATATGAACTTTGGTGTATTAAGAGTATTAAATGATGATTTAATTAAAGCACACAGAGGATTTGGGACTCATCCACATAGTGATATGGAAATCATAACATATGTCATTAATGGGAATTTAACTCACACTGATAGTATGGGGAATAAACATGAAATTGGACGTGGTGATATTCAGTACATGAGTGCAGGAACGGGTGTGTATCACAGTGAACACAATATGGGCAGGGATTTATTAAGATTAATTCAATTATGGATTATTCCTGACAAAGCAGGTCATACTCCAAATTACGGTGACTTACTATCAGATTGGGAAGAGAGAGAAGGAAAATGGTATCATATGGTATCCCCAGTTGAAGGGAGTGCCCCAATTAAAATTCACCAAGATGCAAATATTTACTCGCTTGCATTAAATGAAAATGAAGAAATTACTTTTGAAATGAAAAAGGATCGACAAGCGTATTTAGTCTTATTAGAAGGAAATGCCATTGTGAATGGAGAACTATTGGAAGCTAGTGATGCTGCAAAAATAATTGAAGAAGATATTAAAATAAAATCAAAAGATTTTTCACATTATTTAGTAGTAGAAATGAAAAAATAATAGATGAAATGATCTAATTATTGGAGGGGAAATAGGTAATGAAAACAAGTATTAAATGGGATGGCAAGTTAGCCTTTTCAGGAATTGCACCATCTGGCCATGAAATAAAAATGGATACTGCCGAGTCTTTAGGTGGGGAAAATAGTGCACCTACACCAGTTGAACTTTTAATTAATGCAGTCGCAGGATGTACAGCAATTGATATCGTATTAATCCTTGAAAAAATGAGATTAAAACTAACTTCATTCGAAATAGAAGTAAATGGTGAACGAGCTGAGGAGCACCCTAAGCGTTTTACTGACATTCACTTGCATTATATTTTAGGCGGAGAGTTAGATACAGAAAAAGTTCGAAAAGCGATCAAATTATCAAAGGATAAATATTGCTCAGTAGCTCATTCTTTAAATGCTAACATTACAGCAAGTTTCACTTTAAATGGAACGAAGGATGATGAAGTACTGTAATAAAAAGTAGCTGTCTCTAAAGTAAAAGTACTTTTTGGGGCAGCTTTTTTAATTGCAATTCAAAAAACCAGCAGATTGCTGGTTTCTTTACTTACTCTTCATTATCTAATTGTTTTTTTACATAAGTAGGAAGCATAAAGCAGCCAACATGTAGGTCTGTATTATAATATTTTGTTTCGATCCCTAGCTTATTCCATTCATCAGCTTTAATGTCTTTAATTGGATCATATTTTTTTGAAGCAAATCCGAATAACCAATGTCCAGATGGATAAGTTGGCATATGGAATTGATAAACTTTTGAAATCGGAAATGTTTCTTTAATTTTGGAATGAGCGCGTTTCATTTCGTGCGCGTAACTAGCGTAATATGGACTTTCATGCTGGTTAATTAGTATACCTTCTTCACTTAATACCCGTTTGCAATTGTTATAGAAAGCAACTGTAAAAAGCCCTTCACCAGGTCCAATAGGATCAGTTGAATCTACCAAAATTAGATCGTAATAACCTTCATCAGCTTCTTGTACGAACTTTAGGCCGTCTTCGAAATATAAGGTTAATCTTTTATCTTGATCTAATTTTGAAGCTGTTAAAGGTAAGTATTGTTGGCATAGTCTTACTACTCGCTCATCAATTTCTACCATATCAACAACTTCCACACCTGGGTATCGTAGTACTTCACGAGCAGTACCACCATCGCCCCCACCGATAATTAGTACTTTTTTAATGTTTGGATTAACGGCCATTGATACGTGCGTAATCATATCATGGTAGATAAATTCATCCTTTTCAGTCACCATCATATAACCATCTAGAGTAAAGAATGTTCCAAATGTTTCACTTCTAAAGAAATCGATTTGTTGAAATTCACTTTTTTCAGAATGAATATGTTCTTGAACCTTTATGGAGAACTTCGTATCCTCTTGGTGATTCTCTGTATACCATAAATCCATTAAATTTTCCTCCAAACTTCGATCGACGACCTTTATTATATATGGATCATCATCATCGTTGATTGTGATCGTACCTTCTGATTTTAAATAAAGATAATGCTGAATCAATTCGGTTGAAATTAGTTCACCAGGTATACAAAGAGGGATACCAGGAGGGTAAATCATGATTGATTCACCACTAATTAATCCACTTGCATCATGGATTGAAATAATACGTTTAGGATGATAGTAGGCTTCTCTAGGAGTCATGACCATTTTAGGATTTTTTAATGCAACACTTATATCTGTTTCAAGTTTCGGAAGTTTACCGTAATATCGGTCACTAATATCTCTTAATGCATCAATTAATGTTCGAATGGTGTCTTCATTATCACCTAGCGAGATAATTGCTAAAATGACATTAGGTTCGGCAAGTTCGATTTGAATTTTATATTCCTCTGCAAGCATGTCATATACTTTAAAACCAGACATTCCTAAATCTGAAACTTTCACAACGAGTTTTAACTCATCGTAATCGAATACCCCAACTCCATTTCGATATGAATCTTGCGTAATACATTTTAAACCTTTTATGGAGTTAATTTCTTCTTTAGCTTTTCTTGTTAAATTGAGTAATTTTTCAAAACGCTCTTGACCTTCTAAAACTAATTTCTTTCTTGCAACATCGATTGAACACATAAGTAAATAGGAAGCAGATGTTGTTTGAAATAAATTAATTGTAGATCGAACCCTATTTTTAGTAATGATCCCATCATTATGTAGTAGAACTGATGCTTGTGTTAAAGCACCACCAGTTTTATGCAAACTAAGGGTAACAAGGTCAGCACCAAGAAGGGCAGCGTTACTTGGTAAATCAGGGTGAAACGAAAAGTGAGCACCATGGGCTTGGTCTACTAAAACAGGAATTCCCCTGGAATGACCGATGTCGATAATTTGTTTTAAATCTGAAGTTGCTCCAAAATAGGTCGGATTTATAATCAGGATGGCTTTAACATCCGAATTTAAATCTAGGGCATGAAGAACAGATTTTACTGAAACGCCATTTACAATTCCATACTCATAATCGATTTCTGGTTCAATAAATACTGGTTTAGCACCTGCTAAGATTAATGCATTTATTGCGGATTTGTGTACATTCCTTGGTAGGAGAATTTTATCTCCATGTTCAAGGGCGCTCATAATCATATATTGAACTCCAGAAGTCGAACCATTTACTAACATATAAGCGTTATCTGAATGAAAGGCATCCGCTAATAAAGTTTCGGCTTCTTGGATTACACCTGTTGGATGCGATAAGTTATCAACACGCTTTGAAGAATTGACATCCATTTTAAGAGCCATATCACTCCAAAGCTCTCTTAATTCCTCCAGTGAATTACCTCTTTTATGCCCGGGAACATCAAAGCTTGTTATATCTTCCTTAGCATAACGGACTAATTCAGTTAAAAGCGGTGTTTTACTGTGATCCATCATCCATCAATATCCTCCACATCAGGACCATTCCATAAATTTTTACCGTAAAAGATTTCATCCATTTCATACTTCACTTTTTCTTCTATTTGTGAAATTTCATCCGCGTCTAATTTTTCTTTTGTGTAGCCAAAAAGATAATTATCTAAATTAAATTGTTTCAACTTACATTTAGTGTGGAAAATATTTTCTTGGAACACATTTACATCAATCATTTGATACATGTCCTTTATTTTTTGTGGAATGTAATTTTGGATTGAGTTTATATCATGGTCAATAAATAATTTATAACCGCTAACATCTCGAGTAAATCCTCGAACACGATAATCAATTGTCATAATATCGGCATCAAATTGGTGTATTAAATAGTTTAATGCTTTTAAAGGAGAAATTTCTCCACAAGTAGATACATCAATATCTGCTCTGAACGTACTAATTCCATCATCCGGATGATATTCTGGGTAAGTATGAACAGTAATATGACTTTTATCTAATGCTGCTACTACTAGCTCCGGTAATGGGCCAGGTGATTCGGAAAAAGTTTCAGATGAAGGATTATCAACCGGACCTTCTGAAACGAGAATCGTAACACTTGCTCCTTGAGGATCATAATCTTGTTTTGCAACATTTAAGATGTGGGCTCCGATTATATGCGTAACTTCAGTTAAAATTTTTGTTAAACGGTCAGCGTTATATTGTTCATCGATGTACTGAATATATGCTTCACGTTCTTCTTTTGTTTTTGTAAAGCAAATATCATACATATTAAAACTTAAAGATTTCGTTAAGTTGTTAAAACCATAAAGTTGAAAATTATTTGACGATGAAATATTCATCTATTGTCCTCCTAATTTTACAAAGTAAAAAAGTACGTACGAAAAAGTAAAAGCGACTGTACAATAGTCGCTAGTGTAACTACTCAATATATATTGTTTGTTTTTGAATTATTCATTATTCACATAAGTTGATGATTGAGGAGTTACTAATCGATAATGGTATTTTGTTGTTTTATTTAAAATATTCAGAAAATAAAAAGCAGGAAAATTGCTTATGCCTTCTTAGATATGAGGATTGGTGGTTGTGGTGTAAAGATTAGTTCAAATTCCTGTACTAATTTATTAAAGATACTATTCCAATCCTGCGTTAATGCATAATCTCTTGCTTTTTTTGACATATGCTTCAACATTTCACTTCCATGTAAGCAATCCTCTATTGCTTGGCAAAATGAAGATGTATTTTGTGGCTCACAAAGGACACCAGTTGAATAATCTCTAATTATATTTTTAACTCCACCTGCATTTGCACCAATCACTGGTGTTCCACATGCCATTGCTTCGAGTACTACATTTCCAAATGTTTCAGTATCAGAAGGAAAGACCATTAGATCAGACACACCATATATCTCAACTAAGTCCTTTTTTTGAAGGTAGCCTGTATAAATAATTTGATCGGTACCAGTTTTCTTAATCATTTCTTCTTTTTTTGGACCATCTCCAACGATTATCCAAGTTAAATTTTTGTTAAAACGCTGTTTGGTGTAGTTTATTATTTTCGATAAGGTTTCTAAATCCTTTTCAGGTGCAATTCTGCCAACAAAACAAACCGTATATTTAGAAGTAATATTATATTTTTGTTTAATTTCATTATGATTCAAAGTTGGACGAAAGATCGAACAGTCAACACCATGGGTCCAAATAGAGAGATTGTTAAAACCTTTTGTCTCTAAATGATTGAATGTATCCTTCGAAGGAACAAATATTTTTTGAGTAGGTTTATGAAACCAATCCAAATACTTCCATAAAATATTTTCTAAGAATGTTAAGTTATAGTACTGAAGATAATGGTCAAAATTTGTGTGGTATGAAGCAACCAAAGGAATTTTCATTTTTTTAGAAATATGGAGACCACTTAATCCAATTGTAAATGGCGTTGCGATATGAATAATATCCGGATTAAATTCTTTAAGCGTCTTTTTCATTTTTGAAAGGTTTGGAAATGAAATTTTACATTCAGGATAAATTTTAAATGGTACAGATTTTAATCTTGTTATATCTTGCGTTGATGATAATCCATAGTCCTCAGGAGCAAACACATGATATGAATGGCCATGATCTTTTAAGTAATTTGTAAATCGATTTAAAGTTTTGGCAACACCATTAACTTGAGGAATAAAGGTGTCTGTAAAAATAGCTACTCTCATAACTTCTCCTCCTCACAAATGATAGATAAAAAACTGTGAAATAAATGTAGTAAATATACCAAGTAATATTCCGAAAAACACATCTGATGGATAATGTAAGCCAAGATAAATTCGTGAGAATGAGACACACAAAACTAAAGGAAGTAAAATAAACACTGTAATTGGTAAATAAATCATAATAGGAAGACCAACAGATATAATTGCCGTTGTATGACCAGAAGGGAAGGAATGATCTTTTAAAGGATTTTTCAGCACAAAAGTACCTTCTAGTTTAAGATAAGGTCTTTTACGTGGATAAAAACGTTTAAGAAAATGAACAGGAATATGGCTAAGAGAAAGGGTACAACAACATAAGATTGATGCTTCATGTAATTCACCTTTGGAATAAAGTAATAAAATTAGTGCTGATGCAATTGTAAAAGTAGCTCCACCAAGATGGGTAATATTGCGAAAGAAAAAATTCAAGTAACGCTTCTGGAACAATGAATTAACGCGATAAAACAGTTGACATTCATATGTGTGAATCTTTTGAAGAATAGCGCTCATTTTTCATCCTCCATTATGCTGATATTTGTAACTTCATTATAAAAAGGGTTTATGGATTTAAATAGAAGCTTTTGTAAATGAATAATTTAGATATGTAAATTTTTATTAAAAGAATCGGAGCGGGGGTGAATAAGGTATCCAATAATCTTGAAAGTGCAAATGAATTTGTGAAAAGTGCAAATAAAAAGGCTAAAATTGCAATCTTGAAGGTGCAAATAAAAAAGCTGAAACTACAAATAAAACTAGCAAATCTGCAATTAAGAGAGTCAAACTACAAATAATCGGTGAAACTGCAAATAAGACCACAAATTATAAACTGAGCCGAAACAACAGTAATTACATGAAATTATCATAAAATAAATTCGAGCGGATCAAAATTATCAGTAAAACCTAAAAAAGAGAAGGCTTTAATCCAGTCCTTCTCTTTTTCTTATTAATGCAGCACAGTATGTAAAAAATCCTCAAATTATTTTGACTGATTTTCTTCTTCTACTTTTTTATAGAATTGTCCTTTTTCAATATATTCTTTACGAATTCGATCCATATCAATGATGTCTTCCTCTGTTAATTCACGTACTACTTTAGCAGGTCTACCAAATGCTAATGTGTTAGGAGGTATTACTTTTCCACCAGGAACTAAGCTACCAGCACCAATCATTGCACCTTCACCGATTTCGGCACCATCTAGAACGATTGAACCCATCCCAACTAATGCATTCTTTTTAACTGTACAGCTATGTAAAATAACACTATGTCCAATTGTTACGCCATCTTCTAAAATTAGAGGGCATTTTGGACTTTGGTGAAGAACAGATAAATCTTGAACATTTACATCATTTCCAATGATTGTATCATTAACGTCGCCACGGATTACTGCACCAAAAAATACACTACTATTTGCTCCAATTGTGACAGAACCGGTAACAGTTGCAGTTGAAGCGATAAAAGCTGATGGTTCGATTTTGGGTTGCTTCCCTTTGTATGGTAATATCATACTATACCGTTGCCAAGTATATAAAAAATACGATGATTGTTTAGTTTAATTCTCTAAACAACAAGGCAACATAGTTCACCTCCATAATATTTACTTCAATATGAGTATAACTTATTTTAACAATAGATAATTAATGAAAAATAGGGAGGAGTGAAAAAATGTCACTACCTAAAAATCCGATCCAATTAATGCCGAAAGTTTATAAAGCTGTTTTTCCTTTAGTGCATCAGGAATTAAACTATTGGAGAAATTTTGCAACGACAATCCCAGACCCAGAACTTAGAAAACAAGCATTAATGAGTATCGATACAAAAACATTCCATTGTGAAGGTGGTGCAATTTTAGCATTACTTTCTGAAAAGAATTTAAAACCTGTAATAGAATTTATCGTTGCATATCAAACAATTAGTGATTACTTAGATAATTTATGCGATCGTAGTACATCGCTTGATCCAGTTGATTTTGAAGCACTACATGAGTCAATGATTGATGCAGTAAAATGCCAAATATCCGATCAAATGTATTATCGCTTCCGAGAAGAACAAGACGATGGTGGATATTTACGTGCACTAGTTTCGAAGTGTCATAGTAGTTTAAATCAATCGAAGCATTATGAGGGAATTAAAGAATACTTAGTTCAACTTGCTGATTATTATTGTAAGTTACAAATACATAAGCATGTAAAAAAAGAAGAGCGAGTGCCTAGATTAACAAATTGGTTTGAAAAATATCAACCAGACCTTTCTGACTTAGAATGGTATGAATTCTCTGCGTGCGCTGGTTCAACACTTGGGATTTTTTGTTTAGTTTCTTATTCATTTAACGAAGTGATTTCTGAAAAATTATTTGAACAAGTCTATAAGAGTTATTTCCCTTATGTACAAGGACTTCATATTCTACTAGATTATGTAATTGATCAAAAGGAAGACGAAGAAGGCGGAGATTTAAATTTCTGCAGTTATTACCCGTCTAAAGATGTCATGTTAAATAGGATTGAGTATTTTTCAACTAAAAGTGATCAAGCTTTAAAAGATTTAAAAGATTATCGTTTTCATCGAATGATATGCCAGGGATTACTAGGCATTTATTTGGCTGATAAAAAAATGGCAGGACCAGACGAGATGAAAAGGATTAGAAGAGCGATTGTTAAGAACGGTGGCTTAACATCATTCTTTTTCTATGGCAATGCTAAGTTATATTTTAAATTAAAAGAGTTAAAGGCTGGTAATAGAAGGGTCAGGGAATCAGTTTAAAAAAGACAGGAAAACACGAAAAAGGATAGTAGATAAAACTATCCTTTTTCGTGTTTACACATTTTTACTTAAAACTTCACTTTTTTCTGTAAAAAATAACTTCATAAGAGGTGGAGTTACAATTGTCGTGATTAGTACCACAATAACAAGGATGGCAAACATTTCATTACTTAAAAGATTATTTGCTAAACCTGTTGATGCCATAATCAATGCAACTTCCCCACGAGATACCATTGCTGAGCCAATTCCGAGTGAATTTTTAGTTGGAAATCCCGCCAGTTTTGCTCCTAATGCTCCACCAATTAGTTTCGTTAAAATAGCGATAATACTTATCATAATAATAGTCGGAACCGAATGACTTAACCCCGTAAATTGAACTGATACACCTATTAAAGTGAAAAACACAGGTACAAATACAGAGTAAGCAATCGTTTCGACCTTTTCAAAAACTTCTTGTTTAAACTTAGTAACAGATATCGAAATTCCTGCGATATAAGCTCCAATTATAGCAGCAATACCTGTTTGGTCTGCAAAGGCTGAGAATAAGAAGCAAACGATTAAAGCAGCAGAGATTAATGTTTCTGAAACGTTTAGTTTAATAAACTTTTTCAGGAACCAAGGTACAATCTTCCAACCAATTAATATGGCAAATGTAAAAAATATAAACTTTTTAAATAAAAGAATTGGTAAACTAACGTCGCTACCACTGAAACTCATAACAAATGCTAATGCTATGATGACAACAATATCATCAATTACGGCAGCTCCTAAAATTGTTGCCCCATCTTTTGTTTTAAGTTTACCCATTTCTTTTAATGTAGCCACAGAAATACTTACGCTAGTTGCAGAAAGAATTAGCCCTAAAAAAATAGCTTCAAATTGGTTTAAGTTTATGGAAATTCCATAAAGATAACCTGATAATAATGGGAATAGTATTCCGAGTATCCCTACATAAGAAGAAGCTTTCCCAGTTCGTTTAAATTCATTAAGATCAGTTTCTAAACCAGCAATAAACATAAGTAAAATGACGCCAATTTCGCTCATTTCATGTAATGTTTCTGTTTCAGTAATGACTCCAAGAACAGCTGGACCTAGTATGATCCCTACTAATAGCTTTCCTAAAACTGCAGGCTGACCAAGCTTTGTACTTAAATCCCCAAAAACTTTAGAGGCAATCAATATAATCGCAAGTTGCATATAAAGCATAAATTCATCTCCCGTCTGAACGCATAAAAAAAGAACCTGCCACGATTGGGTAAGTAAATTACATACTTATCCCAATCGTGACAGGCTCCTCCGAACAATGCATTAAATTTAATCTAAGTATAAACTAAAATTGAATAAGAAAACAAGTTTAAGAGATAAAATAGTAACAAAATAAATAGAAACTTAGTTTAATAGAATTAATAAAATAAGCGAAACAAAATAAGCAAAATGAAGGAGTATAAACGAAATGGCGCTTTTAATTTTTCGAAAAAACAACATATATTTAAGTACAAAAGAGTGTACATAAATTAAAATCATACTCCCAAAGAAACCATAAAAATACCCATAAATTACCCAAAGGGTCATCTGATTGACCTGTGAAGATTCTGTATGAAATCCTCTATATAATGAAACAAGGTAAAAAATTGACCAGTAATTGATAAAGGCAATTAATCCAATTAATAATAAGATCCAATTCGAATTCCGTAAAATGAACTGAAAAACATTACGAAGTATTTTATTCAAATTGTTTAGGTTTGTAGTCAACTCTTCACACCCCTAGAGTTGGTTTATCTAAATCAACTACGAATTGGTTATATCTTTACATAATATTCAATTGATTCCATGAATACGCCGTAATTAGATATTATTAATATTTTTTTGTGAATTTTTATAGGTCGATAAAATTACTAGATATTCTTAATAAAAAACTTGATCGTCTGTTTATAACTTCATTAGAAACAAGTAATTTAAACAAAAAAGAGGCCCAATAAGTACAAAGACTTAAGGGGCGCTCTTGTTAATTTAATTTTTAGTTGGTTCAATTTGAGTAAATATATCTCGATGAACTCTTTTCATTTCTTCAAAAAACTGCTCACGTTTAATATTATTATTATCTAATATTTCTTTAAATGAATTTGTTTTACCTTTTTGAGCGATGATATTTTCCAAAGGTTTATTTGAAAGTTTTGATACAACTGCAATAAATATTAATTGCTTCATTTTCATTTTATGTTGCTCAACAGATTTATTTATATTAGCTTCAGGTTGGTTTAAGTAATTGGAAATATACTTAACAACTTCTTTTTTGTGGTTTTCTAACATTTTATTTGCTTTTTTGTTATGGTGATGATGATGTCTATGATGCTCACCATCATCTGTTGTTGCATCGTGATCATGATGTGGATGGACATAATAATTTGCTGACGCGATGTTTTCGGCATTTACTGTAATTGTACTAAGTGTAAAAAGACTAACTACTGCACCTGCAAAAATAGCTTTTTTCATTTTGAAAACCTTCTTTCTTATTTTGATTTTTTTATCTTTACCAATTTTCCAAGAAAAATTTACCATTAATGAATTTTTAATGAATTTTTAAGGTATTTATAAAGAAGAGGTCAAAATGGAATTCTATAATTGTACTTTTGAGAATTTGAGGGGAAAATAAAAAAACTGTCTGAATTAGACAGTTTTTTCTTAAGCCCTTTTTTCAATTGCTAATATAAAAGGAGGATTATTTGCTTGATTAATAAATCGATAAGTTAGTACATGTGCCAAGTCTTGTGGGATGTTTTGAGCAAAGTTCATTAATGCATCTTTTTCAATTTCTCCGCCTTCATGACCATGATAAATAACAACTACAATAATCCCTTCTGGTGCCATCATTTCGAGTATTTGTTCTATTGCTGAAATAGTAGACTCGGGTACTGTTACAACTGATTTATCGCTACCAGGTAAATAACCAAGATTAAAAATTGCACCTTTTAATTTCTTGTGTAATGAAGCTGGGATTACTTTTTTTACTTCTGCATGACTTCTTTGAAAAAGTGTAACTTGATTGCTTAAATTTTCATTATTTATTCTTTCAGTCGTCTTTTGAATAGCTAGTTCTTGGATATCAAATCCGTAAACATGTCCAGTTTCACCAATCAATTTTGCTAAAAATACTGTATCATGACCATTACCTATAGTGGCATCAATGGTAATATCGCCTTCTTTAACAGTTGATTGGAGAAGCTTTCTAGCGTACGGTAAAATGCGATCTAGAATCATGTTAATTGTGCTCGATTATTTGCATATTTACCTTGCCAGCTATTTCTACGTTCAAACTCACGATCAATTGCATTTAGTACTTCCCATTTTTTTAAGCTCCACATTGGTCCGATTAATAAGTCAGGTGGACCGTCTCCAGTAATACGATGAACGATTACATCACTTGGAATAATTTCAAGCTGATCAACGACTAAGTTAATATAAGCATCAAAATCCATGAATTCAACTAGTCCTTTTTCATATTGCTTCATCATTGCAGTACCTTTTAATAGGTGAAGTAAGTGAATTTTAATTCCTTGGATATCAAGTTTAGCAACCTCCATTGCTGTTTCCATCATCATTTCTGGAGTTTCTAGAGGTAACCCGTTAATAATATGTGAACAAATACGGATGTTGTGCTTTCTTAATTTTTCTACGCCTTCTACGTAAGTTTTATAATCGTGGGCACGATTAATAATATTTGCAGTTTTTTCGTGAACAGTTTGTAATCCTAATTCAACCCATAAATAAGTTCGTTTATTTAAATCTGCAAGATATTCAACAACATCATCTGGTAAACAATCTGGTCTTGTTGCGATTGATAAACCTACAACGCCTTCTTGCTCTAATATTGGTTCGAACTTTTGTTTTAATACTTCTACTGGTGCGTGAGTATTTGTATAAGCTTGGAAATAGCCTAAGTATTTTCCGTTTTGCCATTTCTCATGCATTTTATCTTTTATTTTATGAAATTGAGTTACAACATCTTCAGCTCGATCACCTGCAAAGTCGCCCGAACCAGATGCGCTACAAAAAGTACAACCTCCAAACGCAACTGTACCATCTCTATTTGGACAATCAAATCCAGCGTCAATTGAAACTTTAAAAACTTTTTCGCCAAATTGTTGTCTTAAATGATAATTCCATGAGTGATATCTTTTATGATCTATTGTATATGGAAAAGGATTGTTTTTTGTCATTCCTCATCCCTCCCTTAATTTAAGTCAATATTATCGATTTTATCATGCTCTAAAAAGAAAACCAAATGGAAAAACCTTTCTTATTTGTAAAGAAATAATTGTACTCTGATTGAAAGGTTCGGAAATACTATCCTTGAGGTAACCTACATATCGGATACTTCATTAAAGTCTCAAAGGGGGTATTTTCTTGGGAATAACAGATCGCAATTTCGGACAAGAACAAGTACAACAAGCGAAACAAGCCTATGATTATGCAGTGCAACAATTAGAAATTGGCATGCGACAAGAGCATTTTAACGGAATTGAGTATTCAGAAGCACAGTCAGGGCTTGAGCAAGCAATTATGCAGTTAGAAAAAGTTGAAAACCTTGCAAATTTAGAAAATAGAGATGAATTTAATCGTTTACGTAGACAATTAACACAGCTACAACATCAAATGATTATTACTCCGCACTAAAGGAGACTAGAATATGCAAGAATACGTTCAAGAATATGCGATCCTTGGGAGGAAACCAAAAATGGTTAAAAAGAAATCAAAAAGTAGTAATCCAGAACAAACAACAAAGAATAAAACGAAAACAGAATTCTCAGGTGAACTTTCAGCAGTAGATCAAGTCAAAATGAATAACGCTAAAAAAGGACAACCACAGAGATCAAAGCAGGGGTAAGGCAGAAAAAGGGAATAGAGAGTAAAAGAAGAGGAAGGTATGCCTTCCTTTTTTCTTTTTATTTTGGTAATTTTAGGGATTATATGGTACTTTTCTAATACCTTCTAGGTTTTTTGTCCTTCTTATCTATCGCCACTTAATGCGTGCCTCTTGAAACTAGGAAGATTCTCCTCTACAATTAATGAGTTAACGAGATAAAAATAGATAAAAAGGGACAGCTTTGAGGGGAGTACGGGATGCCAAAAAAACTATGGTTTTTGTTAATCGGTATGATTTTAAATGTAACAGGTAATTCTTTCTTATGGCCATTCAATACAGTATACATCCATATTTATTTAGGAAAGTCCTTGTCTGTTGCGGGGCTTATTTTAATGTTTAATTCATTGGCCGGTGTATTTGGTAATATGCTGGGGGGCTGGCTTTTTGATAAATTTGGGGGATATAGGTCAATCCTTACTGGTATTAGTATTACGTTTTTGTCAATATTAGGTTTGGTTATTAATCATTCTTGGACATATTACAGTTGTTTCTTCGTAATCTTAGGGTTTGGTGTTGGTATTGTATTTCCATCAATGTATGCGATGGTTGGAGCGGCATGGCCAGAGGGTGGTCGTAAAGCTTTTAATGCAATTTATGTAGCTCAAAATCTTGGTGTGGCGATTGGTACGGCTTTAGGTGGAGTAGTTGCATCCGCAAATATTAATTATATTTTCTCCGCTAATTTGCTATTATATATTATTTTCTTCTTAGTAGCTTTATTTGGATTTAAAGATATTGGTGAACCTAAGCAATTAAAAGAAACTCATGTAGAAAAAGCAGAGAAACAAAAATTTTCATTTACTCCTTCAATGAAGGCTCTGATGATTGTTTGTGTTGCGTATGTTTTATGTTGGTTAGTTTATGTTCAATGGCAAACTACGATTGCTTCAGAAATGCAAAATCTACACATTGGATTAAAAAAATATAGTCTGTTATGGACTGTAAATGGTGCGCTTATTGTCTTAGCTCAACCAATCGTATCAACTGCAATACGTAAACTTGAGTTAAGTATGAGAAAGCAAATGTTGTTTGGAATTGGATTCTTTATCGCTTCGACAATTCTTGTGAGCACTGCCGATCATTTCTCAATGTTTATGACGGGTATGATCATTTTAACGATTGGTGAAATGTTCGTCTGGCCTGCAGTACCAACTATTGCAAATATGCTTGCTCCAAAAGATCGTATAGGAATGTATCAAGGGATTGTAAATAGTGCAGCGACGGTTGGAAGAATGCTTGGACCTGTTATTGGAGGGGCACTTGTTGATACTTTTAATATCAGGGTATTATTTATTATATTAGTTGTCTTTTTAGTAATAAGCATGGTCTTCTCTGTGCTTTATGAAAGATTAGCAAAAAAAGTAGTAAAAGCTGATAATCAAACTTTTGCTTCTTAAAAATAGGCAATGTATAATTGACCTTTTTCTTTGGTTATAATAAAATGGTATAAATTAAATCTAAATGATCGGCAATGATTGGGAATAGTAGTGAATATGAAGAGGTTTAGAGAGTTGACGGTTGGTGAAAGTCAATCCATTCTATTCATGAACTCGCCCATAAGCCACATTTGTGAACGGTTTTTACCTAGTAATAAATGTCGTGTTCCACGTTACGGAAACAAGTGAATGTATTTTTACATTAATTTGGGTGGTACCGCGGGAAATCCTCTCGTCCCTTTTGGGATGGGAGGATTTTTTTATTTGTAGACCGCTAGGGCCACAGCCGAGCCATTTATACATGAAAAAAGGAGGCAATAATATGAGTTTTAATCATGGTTCTATTGAACAGAAATGGCAGAAGTATTGGTTAGAAAATAAAACGTTTAAAACAACTGACGATACAAGCAAGCCGAAATTTTATGCACTTGATATGTTCCCTTATCCATCTGGAGCGGGATTACATGTAGGTCATCCAGAAGGGTACACAGCAACTGATATCCTTTCAAGAATGAAAAGAATGCAAGGCTATAATGTACTTCATCCAATGGGGTGGGATGCATTTGGTCTACCAGCAGAACAATATGCATTAGATACAGGTAATGATCCAGCTGAGTTTACTGAAAAAAATATTAATACTTTCCGTAATCAAATTCAGGCACTAGGATTTTCATATGATTGGGATCGTGAAATTAATACAACTGATCCTAATTATTACAAATGGACTCAATGGATTTTCCTAAGAATGGTTGAAAAAGGATTAGCTTATGTAGATGAAATCCCAGTTAACTGGTGCCCAGCTCTTGGTACAGTTTTAGCTAATGAAGAAGTAATCAATGGAAAAAGTGAGCGCGGAGGACATCCAGTAGAGCGTCGTCCAATGAAGCAATGGATCTTAAAAATCACAGCTTACGCTGATCGATTATTAGAAGATCTAGAAGAATTAGATTGGCCAGAAAGCTTAAAAGAAATGCAACGTAACTGGATTGGCCGTTCTGAAGGTGCTGAAGTTTACTTTAATGTTGATGGATTCGATGAGAAAGTAACAGTATTTACAACACGTCCTGATACATTATTCGGTGCAACTTATGTAGTATTAGCTCCAGAACATGATTTAGTTAACCAAATTACAACAGCTGATCAAAAAGATGCTGTCGAAGCATACATCGATTCAGTTAAATCGAAAAGTGATCTAGAGAGAACTGATTTAGCGAAGGATAAAACAGGTGTTTTCACAGGAGCATATGCAATTAACCCTGTAAATAACGAAAAGCTTCCAATTTGGATTGCGGATTATGTACTTGCAAGCTATGGAACTGGTGCAGTTATGGCAGTACCAGGACATGATGAGCGCGATCACGAATTTGCAGTTAAATTTAAATTACCAATCGTTGAAGTTGTTGAAGGTGGAGACGTTCAAAAAGAAGCTTACGCTGGAGATGGCAAACATGTTAACTCTGATTTCTTAAACGGTTTAAATAAACAAGAAGCTCTTGAAAAAATAATTGATTGGTTAGATTCTTCAAAAGCAGGTGAGAAAAAAGTTACGTATCGTCTACGTGATTGGTTATTCTCTCGTCAAAGATATTGGGGAGAGCCAATTCCAGTAATTTTCTGGGAAGATGGTACTATGACAGTTGTTCCTGATGAGGAATTACCATTAATTCTTCCGAAAACAGAAGATATTCGCCCAAGTGGTACTGGTGAGTCACCATTAGCGAATATTTCTGATTGGGTTAATGTAGTTGATCCAGTAACAGGTAAAAAAGGAAGACGTGAAACAAATACAATGCCACAATGGGGCGGAAGCTGCTGGTATTATTTACGTTATATTGATCCAAATAATAGCGAAGCAATCGCAGATACTGAATTACTAAAGCATTGGTTACCAGTTGATGTATATATTGGAGGAGCAGAGCATGCAGTTCTTCACTTACTATACGCTCGTTTTTGGCATAAATTCCTTTATGATTTAGGTGTAGTTCCTACAAAAGAGCCATTCCAAAAGCTATTCAACCAAGGGATGATCTTAGGGGAAAATAATGAAAAAATGTCTAAGTCTAAAGGAAACGTTGTAAATCCTGATGATATCGTTGCTAGTCACGGTGCTGATACATTACGTTTATATGAAATGTTCATGGGTCCATTAGATGCATCAATCGCTTGGTCAGAAAATGGATTAGATGGTTCTCGTCGCTTCTTAGACCGAGTATGGCGTTTATTTGTTACTGATAATGAAGAGCTTTCAGATAAAATTGTAGAAGGAGTTACTTCTAGCAGTCTAGAAAAAACATATCACCAAACAGTAAAGAAAGTAACAGAGGACTTTGAAGGATTACGCTTTAACACTGCAATTTCACAAATGATGGTGTTTATTAACGAAGCATATAAAGCTGATCAATTACCAAAAGAAATGGTTGAAGGTTTTGTAAAATTAATAGCACCAGTTGCTCCTCATATCGGTGAAGAACTTTGGAGTAAGTTAGGTCATAGTGATTCAATTGCATATGCTACATGGCCAGCTTACGATGAAGCTAAGCTAGTAGAAGACGAAATTGAAATCGTAGTACAAATTAATGGTAAAGTAAAAGCGAAATTACTTGTTGCAAAAGATGCTTCTCGTGAGCAAATGGAGCAAATTGCATTATCAGATGATGCAGTTAAGGAACAAGTTGAAGGTAAAACTGTTCGAAAAATCATTGCTGTACCAGGTAAATTAGTAAATATCGTTGCGAACTAAATAGTTAATTCGAAAAAACCTCTTTTGAGGTTTTTTTCTTTGTTTATTTCTTGTTTTTGCTTTTCTACTAACTCATCCTCCCCCTCTAAGGTGGATAGAATTAAACTTACATTTTGCATAGAAAATAATTAGTTGTTAAGATGTTGCTATAAAGAAAGGATGAGCAATGATGAATACGATTTCTGCAAATGAAGTTAAAGAGCGTTTAGAATCAGGAGAAACGCTATTTTTAGTAGATGTACGAGAGGACTATGAGGTTGAGTATGGGAAAATTCCTGAAGCAGTTCATATTCCAATGGGACAAATTCCGAGCAAATTAGATGTTTTTAATAAAGAATTTGAATACATTTTTATTTGTAAGGCAGGCGTTCGTAGTGAGAATGTTTGTGAGTATTTAAATGAGCTAGGCTATAAGGCGATCAACATGGAAGGTGGAATGATGGCCTGGGAAGGCGAGATCAAATAAAAAAATTTATCTGTATCGATATTTTGTCTACCTACTGAAATCCAACATTTTTGTTGGATTTTTTATTTAATTGGTTTAATTTAGGCTAATGTTTTTTGGCATAAGGAATATTAAGCACGTGAGTTGTGACATATATTAAAGTAGAACCTCATATATTTTTTCATTGAGGTCTTTGCTTGTTAGAAAGGAGGGGGTTGATTTGCCTAAAACATTAAAAATTGATATTACCGATAAAATAATTGGTAAATTTAAAGATGGGCATATGGAGTTGTATTCTTCAAAGTATTTAATTGGAAAGTTTTACTTTAAAGACTTAAAACAATCTTTCCAATTGGCAGATGGGTATGTTGAAGAGGATGGACGATTCTATTTATTAGTGAACTTGCAACACGAACAATCGAACGCTCGCCTTTGACCTTAAATTAGGGACGGTGGATTTGTGCCAAAGAAAAATATAATAAGCGAAAAGCATAAGTTAAAACTAGAAAATCAGTTTGATTGTTTTTCGAATACAACTAAGGCAATAAGTTTGGGGAATAACAGTTTAACTTTTATAAAGTTTCTTAAGAATCAATCCTTATGCTTTTCCATATGTAAACATTATAGGACCTAGCGAAACAATGTATTCGTTCGGTCCTTTGTTTATTTCTTAAAAATTTGTTTGAGAATATTCCGCAGCTGATCCTCCTGCTAATCTGCCAGTTACCAATGCAGCGGTTATGTTATAGCCACCAGTGTAACCGTGAATATCTAATATTTCTCCACAAAAATAAAGACCATTCATGATTTTAGATGACATTTCTTTTGGATGAACTTCCTTTGTTGAGACGCCCCCACCTGTAACGAATGCTTTTTCAATTGAAAGAGTTCCGTTTACTACAAATGAAAAACCTTTAAATAATTGGACAAGCTCTCTTAATTTCATCGTAGCAATTTCATTACAAGGAGTTGCCTCATCAATACCACATTTTGAAAGCAAAAATAGTAAATATCTTTCAGGTACATAACCTTTAAGAACGTTCTTAATCGCTTTTTTTGGTTCTTCTTTTAAAATTCTGTTTACGTCTTGAAATAGTGATTCCTCGTTTTGCTCTGGGAAACAATCAATCGCCATTGATACATTCTTTGTTTTAAACTTTTGTTGTACTTTATATACAAATTGGCTACAACGTAGTGCGGCAGGGCCCGAAATTCCAAAATGAGTAAAGAGCATGTCCATTTTATGGGCTATCACTTTTTTGCCTTTTGGATTTAATACACTTAATTCAATGTCTCTTAAAGCAAGGCCTTGTAATGATTTGGTTTGAATAAAATCTTCACTTGAAGTAATTGGTACTTCTGTAGGAAAGAGTTCAGTTATTGTATGACCAGCTTTTTTTGCCCATGCATATCCGTCACCTGTCGAACCTGTGTGTGGAACAGATTTACCTCCTACCGCAAGGACAACACTTTTTGAGTGAATGACTGTTCGATCATCTAATATGATTCCTACTACTTTACCATCTTCATAGAGTACGTCTTTAACAGTTCTATTGGTCTGAATATCTACATGATGTTTTTTTAGTTTTTGCATTAATGCATTTAATACTGATTTTGAGTCATTTGATACAGGAAACATTCTCCCGTGATCCTCTTCTTTTAATGCGACTCCCATGTTTTCAAAAAACTGTATGATATCCTCGTTATTATAGATAGAGAATGCGCTATATAAAAATCGGCCATTTCCAGGTATATGTTTAATAACTTCCTCTATAGGTAAGCGATTTGTTACATTACAACGACCACCACCTGATATAAGAAGTTTTTGTCCTAATTTAGTTCCTTTTTCAAGTAAAAGTACTTTAGCTTTGTTTTCAGCAGCGCTAATTGCAGCCATCAGACCAGAAGTTCCGCCACCAATTACAATCACGTCATAAACCATTATTTCACTACTTTCGTTACAAATTTCTTTTAGTAAGTTTACCATTATTTCAAGTAAGCTCCAACTTCTTATCATTTTTTAATTTTTTCTTTTTAGATGATATGGTAAGATAGATTAGTTAGTTTGATCGAGAATTGGTAGGAGGCAGTTTATGTCAGATTCAAAATTGCTACGAGGTACCTTCATATTAACTGCTGGTACATTTTTAATAAAATTTCTAGGAATGATTTATACATTCCCTTTTTATGCTTTAGTTGGTTCAAAAGGGTCTGCATTATATAATTATGGTTACGTTCCATATACATTGTTCATCAGCATAGCTACTGCAGGTGTTCCGTTAGCTGTAGCGAAGTTCGTTTCAAAGTACAATGCTATTGAAGAATATGAAACAAGTAGAAGGCTTTTTCATGCAAGTCAGCTACTCTTAATATGTACAGGTATTTTTTCGTTTTTAACGTTATATATCATTGCACCTTATATCGCACCTCTTATGATACCTAAGGATACAAAAGGTAATAGTGTAGAGGATGTAGTTTCAGTTATGCGAATAGTAAGTACTGCTTTAATATTAGTACCTTCTCAAAGTTTGTATAGAGGTTTTTTTCAGGGGCATCAATCAACAGGCCCAACTACTGTTTCACAGCTAATTGAACAAATTGTACGTATTGTATTTACATTAGTTGGAAGTTATATCATTCTAAAAGTTATGGGTGGAACAATTACTCAAGCAGTAGGGTTATCGACGTTTGCAGCTACAATTGGTGCTGTAGGAGGTATTTTAAACTTACTATGGTATTGGAGAAAGCGAAAAGTTCATTTAGATGAACTTCTTCCAAAATCAAAAGGATTAATCTATCCTACTAAATTAGAAATGTTCAAAGAATTATTTTCTTATTCAATTCCATATGTGTTTGTCGGACTTGCTATCCCGTTATATCAATTAGTGGATCAGTTTACTTACAATAGAGCAATGGAAGCAATTGGATTAAAAGATATTGCAGAAAATACTTATGTAATGTTTTCATACACAAGTCACAAGCTAGTAATGATTCCAGTTTCATTAGCAACGGCATTTGGTTTAACACTTGTTCCGGCTATAACTGAAGCATTTGTAAATAAAAATCATAAAAAGCTACAAAGTCAAATTACCCAAACCTACCAGGTTGTATTTTTCTTAACACTTCCTGCTGTTGTAGGTATTTCAGTTTTGGCTGAACCGATTTATAGTGCTTTTTATCAAAAAAGTACACTTGGTGGAAGTATACTAGGTTTTTATGCTCCAGTAGCTTTATTGTATTCACTTTTCACAGTAAATGTAGCAATCTTACAAGGTTTAGATAAACAAAAATATGCGATTATTGGTTTAATAGGTGGAGTAATATTAAAAATTATATTAAATGTACCATTAATTCATTTATTCAAAACATATGGCGCGGTATCAGCGACCGCATTAGGCTATTTATTTTCAATCGTATACAATTTCTATTATATTCGTAAAAATGCGCAGTTCTCTTTCAATAAAGTGTTTAGAAGGATCATCTTTATGATAATCTTATCTGGCCTAATGGCCGGAGCGGTTTATGCTGTAGAATACTTATTAGGATTCTGGTGGACTTATAAAGATGGACGAATGATTTCAATGTTCCTTGTCATCATTGGAGCAATTGTAGGGGCTATTGTTTATTTAGGTGTTGCATACAAATTAAACTTATTTGAAATTATTTTAGGCGCTCGTTTAAAGAATCGTTTTAAGTTTGGAAAAAGAGGATAAAAATATATGGTGAACCTTCTTTTGTAGTGGTTCACCTTTTTTTACACATAAAGAATGTAAAAATTGACAGCGGAGAAGAAAAACGACGTAGTAGCTGATTTCAGGAATTAAGTATAAATGCACTACGCCTTTGACTTCGCTAAAAAAACTCGCTAATCTGCGAGTTTTCTTAAACTTTTATTTAGAAAGAAAAGGTGCTAATTAATGAGAATTGATAAAATTTTAGCCAATATGGGATATGGCAGTAGAAAAGAAGTAAAATCTCTACTAAAACAAGGTGTTGTAAAAGTTGGAGATAATATAGTAAAAAGCCCGAAAGAGCATGTTGATATTGAACAGCAAGTTGTAACAGTTAATGGTGAAGTAGTAGAGTATAAAGAGTTTGTTTATTTAATGATGAACAAACCACCAGGTGTTATCTCTGCTACAGAAGATTCTGAGCATGAAACTGTAATCGGATTATTAGAATATGAAGATATCATTTTCGAACCATTTCCAGTTGGACGTTTAGATAAAGATACGGAAGGATTGTTATTAATAACGAATGATGGTCATTTAGCACATCAATTACTTTCTCCTAAAAAACACGTACCAAAGAAGTATTATGCAACGATTGATGGAGTAGTAACTGAATCTGACATTAAAGCATTTGAAAAAGGCGTAACACTTGAGGATGGTTATTTAACGAAACCTGGTTATTTAACAATTCTTAAATCCGGTGAAGAATCTGAGATCGAACTAGTTATTATGGAAGGTAAATTCCATCAAGTTAAAAGAATGTTTGAAGCAGTAGGAAAGAAAGTTACTTACTTAAAAAGACTAGAGATGGGTCCTTTAAAGTTAGATGAAGATTTAGAGTTAGGTGAATATCGAGAATTGACTGATGAAGAGATTGACCTATTAAAGTCGGTTAACGAAGAGAAATAAAGTGTTACTTATAAATAGGTTAAAATAAATCAAAATGTAAATATAAAGTTTAATCGGATCCTTTAATAGAGAGCCAAAAGAAAAACAAAAACCCTTGATTAGACGTCAGACAAGACAATCATAGGTTTTTGTTTTCTTTTTTTTACGAAGAAGCTTTTACTTTTTTCCCTGTTACGGCCCATTTTCCCCTACTTGGACTATAAACTAGATTATTAAACTCTAAAATGTTTAAATCTCGTTGGATTGTTCTAGGTGTAATACCAAACTCCTCCACTAGGTCTTTTGTAGAAACGGTGCCATTTTCACTAATGTACATGTAAATGGCTTTAATTCGAGTCAGCATTCGAGAAGTTCCAGAATTCAAAAAACCACTCCTTTACCTACCGCATTGTTTCATAACAGGTTAGTTAAGTATTTTACTAGTTAAGCTTATATTTTCATTTTACTCTTTTTCAGTAGTTTCATAACGAAATTTATGAAAAAAATACAAAAATTTAATGAAAATTTGCGCAAACGTAATCATTTTGCAAGTTTAAGGTAATATATTCTACAAAGAGTGTCATATTCCTTCTTTTTTCGTTCCATTTATGAATAAATTATGTTTAAATTTTAAAAGATGATAAACTATTTATATTAAAGGAGGTATTTCTATGACACAAATTAATTGGATGGAAGAAGTTTTAAAACGTAAAGAAGATTATTTAAAGCAAACGATTGAACTTCTTAATATTGAAAGCGTTTATGATGAAGCGACAATTACAAAAGAAGCACCTATGGGTAAAGGTATTAATGAAGCACTTACATACATGTTAAATTTAGGTGAAAAAGACGGGTTTATTCCAAAAAATGTTGATGGATATGCTGGTCACTTAGAAATGGGAAGCGGCGAAGAACTAGTAGGAATTCTTTGTCACTTAGATGTTGTACCTGCTGGAGATGGCTGGTCTCATGATCCATTTGATGCAATTATTAAAGATGGCAATATATATGCACGAGGCGCAATTGATGATAAGGGTCCTACAATGGCAGCTTATTATGCAATGAAGATTGTTAAAGAATTAGGCTTACCAATTAATAAGCGTGTACGTATGATTCTTGGAACAGATGAAGAAAGCCAATGGCGTTGTGTTGATCACTACTTTGAAAAAGAAGAAATGCCAACAATGGGCTTTGCACCTGATGCAGATTTCCCAATTATTTACGCTGAAAAGGGTATTTTAGATATTAATTTCAAACAAATGCAGTTAAATGAAGATAACGAGAGTGAATATAAATTAGTTTCATTCTTTTCAGGTAGAAGAGTAAATATGGTACCTGATTATGCAAAAGCGATCGTTTCAGGACCAAGCTTTGATCAAGAAGCATTTACAAAACATATTAGTGAGCTAGGATGTAAAGCTCAAGTTTCTGAAGAAAATGGACACCAAGTTTTAGCAGTAGAAGGCGTTTCAGTACATGGAATGGAACCTGATAAAGGTAAGAATGCAGGTATTGCATTAGCAAGCTTCTTAAATCAATTTGAATTTAATGTTAATGCTGATCGATTCTTAAAGTTTATCGTTGAAAACTTCAAAGGTGACTCTCGTGGTAAAAACATGGGCGTTGCGTTTAATGATGATATTACTGGAGATTTAACTATTAATTTAGGAATTATGCAATACGAAGAAAATAATGGTGGCTCATTTGGTTTAACTTTACGTTATCCAGTAACAACTGATATTGACTTTGTTATTTCAACACTTACTGAACGTGGAAATAAATATAGCTTTGAATTTAATGAAATTAAAAATTCTAAGCCACACCATGTTCCAAAAGATCACCCATTAATTCAAACTTTACAAAAAGTATATGAAGAGCAAACGGGTGAGGAAGCAACATTGTTAACAATCGGTGGTGGCACATACGCACGTTCATTAAGTGCAGGTGTAGCTTTTGGACCATTATTCTTAGGAAAACCAGAAGTAGCTCACCAAAAAGACGAATATGCTGAAATTGATGATTTATTAAAAGCAATTGCAATTTATGCACAGTCGATTGCTGAATTGGTTAAGTAATTATAGTTTTAGACTGATTAAACGACTCGAATTTTTGAGACAATAAGGTTAAAGCGAGCGTTTTTCGTCAGTAAGGGGAGAAAATTTCCTCCCCTTTTTTATGTATTTTTTTTTAGGAGTTGAGAATAATTTTGAACACATTACAAGCACGTAAAAATAGCATCTTACTTATTTTTAAGGGCTATTATTTTTGTTTATTTTTTGCAATAGGATCGCTAGGACCTTTACTTTCTTCTTACTTTAAAAATGTGTTGGATTTATCAACTTCACAAATTGGGATATTAATGTCATTAACACCAATCGTTGCTATTTTTTCACAGCCTCTATGGGGAATGGTTAGTGACATGACGCTTAATCCTAAAAAAATGTTGCTTATAGCGCAAATCTCCACAATTGTAATTGCACTTTTCTATTCTTCAATCACTTCGTATGGCATGCTTTTATTTGTTGTCATCATGTTATCGATGACACAAAGTGCTTTAATTCCTCTTTCAGATAGTATTGCACTGAATTATGTCCAAAAAATTGGTGGGAATTACGGAGCTATTCGATTATATGGCTCAATTGGTTTTGCATTTGCTGTATTAGTTTCGGGAAGATTAGCTGAAGTTTTCGGTTTAGTCATTATATTTTTCGTATTTGCTTTTTGTATTCTAGTCGGCTTAGGTATTTCAATTTTTATTCCTAACGCTACGACAATTAGCAAAAGGGAACCAATCTTAAAAGGAGTCCCAATTTTGCTATCTAATAAAAGGTTTTTATTATTTTTAATTTGTGCCTTTTTAGTTTTTGGACCAATTAGTGCAAATAATACTTACTTCGGTTTATATATTCAATCTTTAGGTGGAACATTAACAGGTGTTGGTATTGCATTTCTAATTTCTGCAGGAAGTGAAGCACCATTTTTGCAAGTAGCAAAGAGATTAATTAATCGTTTTGGGATATATAATATATTAATTGCAACCGCTTTAGTATCGGCTTTAAGATGGTATTTTTATTTTACGAATCCTCCGATTTCGATTCTTTTTTTATCTTGTCTTACACAAGGACTATCGGTTGGATTATTTATTCCAGCAGCTCTCCAGTTTGTAAGAGATCAAGCACCAGATTCTTTAAAAGCAACGGCTGTTACAATTTATTCTGGTTTAGGCTTAGGGCTGGGAGAATGGTTCTGTACTTTCATAAGTGGATTTATATCAGAGGCATTTTCAATTAAAGCAATTTATATTTTATTTGGTTCTCTTAGTATAGTTGCAGTTGGAATCATGCAATACTTAAAAAAGGATTCTAACATAAAAGATAAAAAGGAGATTGCCTAATTTGAGTGAACATTATTTTCTTGCTGTTCCTTTGCCAATACAAATAAAAGAAATTTTAGATGATTATTCAAAAAGATGGTATTCAAAATTACCTTTAAAGAAATGGACTTTTAAAGATGATTTTCATATTACTTTATCATTTTTAGGTCCAGTTACATATACAAAAAGTGTAGAGCTTATGGATCAACTACAAAAAGAGCTTATCGATTTTAAAAGTTTTGATTTGTCGATTCACCAGTTAGGTATTTTTGGAAGTACAAGACAGCCACGTGTATGGTGGTTTGGTTTAAAGAATAGTGTTGAATTATTGGAGTTACAAAATAGAATTAGTAAGATATGTGAAGAAAGTGGTTTTTCAATTGATAAACGACCATATAATCCGCATATTACAATCGCGAAGAAATATAATGATAGGTTCGATAAAGAATTTGAAATCCCACTTAGTTGGGAAGAAGAACCTTTAAAGTTTAAAGTGAATGAAGTCATTTTATATAAGATTCAACCTTCTCAAAAACCAAGTTACCATATTGCTGAATCCATTTCATTAAAGTAAAAAATAATATTTAAAATCTTGAACAAATTGATGAAATATAAGAAATAATTGAAGAAACTAACGAATACTTTCAGAACAAGCATGAATGCGAAAGGTAACATCATGTTTGTTTTGAATCCATTTTAACTCTTTGTGAATATACTAATCATATCGATGTAATAAATTACAAAAATGCGTAGTTTTTATGTAAAAGTTTTAAATTTATAGTCTGGATGGTGAATAGCGTTGTTTCATATTAAAAGAGCTTTTGAAGCTTATATAGATGGATTTCAAGAAATAACAATGATTATTCCCAAATCGAACAAACATACAGTGCAGTCATATTTTGAACTAATTGAAGAGGATGGTCGGAAAACTAGGCTTCCTGTCGTATCTCGAATAGAGTTTGAGAGATTTTTTAAATATACTGTTTTAACTACTGAAGTCCTTTTGTTAGAAAAAAAGTATGAGATTGAAGATGAATTTGGTATTCGCACAGATTTACAAGTAGGTGGAGTTATTCGTTCGAAGGACTTTGATGCAAAATATGCCTATGATGGAGAAGATTTAGGTGCGATTTACACAAGTAAATCTACACAATTCAAACTATGGGCACCTACTGCTTCTAGGGTTAAGTTAAGAATATATCAAGAATACGGAGAAGAAGAAAAATTTACTGAAATGTCTATGGAACGGGATGGAAAAGGGACATGGAAAACAGTAATCAATCGTGATTGTGACGGATTAGTTTATAATTTTTTAGTATGTGTGAATCTGATTTGGCGAGAAGCGGTCGATCCTTATGCAAAAGCAGTTACTGTAAATGGTAAACATAGTGTCGTAATTGATTTATCGAAGAGTAGCAAAGTTAGTAAAGTAAATAGTGCACCACCAAGTAAGTATACTGATTGTATTATTTACGAAGCCAGTATTCGAGATTTTACTTCACATCCACTAAGTGGGATTCAAAAAAAGGGGTCTTTTCAAGGATTTCATGAAAAAGATACGATGTACAATGGTTTTTCAACAGGTATAGATTATATATGCAAGCTAGGAGTTACACATATTGAATTATTACCATTTTTTGATTTTGAAGGAATAGATGAAAATAACCCTTTCCAAAGCTATAATTGGGGCTACAATCCATTGAATTTCAATGCACCAGAAGGTAGTTATAGTTTAAAACCGGATGAACCAATTGAAAGAATAAATGAATTAAAGAAACTTATTTCAGTTTATCATGAGCATGGTTTACGAATTATTATGGATGTTGTTTACAATCATGTTTATGAATTACAAACTAGCCAATTCGAAAAAATTGTACCAGGATATTATTTTAGACAAGATGAACGTGGTTTACCATCGAATGGAACAGGAGTTGGGAATGACTTTGCATCTGAAAGAATGATGGCTAGACGATTTATTCTAAAATCAATAAAATATTGGACTAAAGAATATGACATCGATGGCTTTAGGTTTGATTTAATGGGAATATTGGATACGGATACAATGAATGAAATTGTAACTGAACTGACAAGCTTAAAACCAGAAATAATCATTTTTGGAGAAGGTTGGGATTTAAATACTTCATTAAGTCCATCTTCTCGAAAAGCAACAATAAACCAAAGTCATCAACTATCTATGGTTGGGTTTTTTAATGATAAATTTCGCGATGGAATAAAAGGAAGTACTTTTTCATTTCAAGAAATAGGGTTTATACAAGGCAATAATATTCATAATGATTACTTGGCCGATTTACTTTTAGGAAGCGTTGGGATTAATAAACAAGTAAATTTATTTAAAGAGCCATATCAATCGATCAATTATGTTGAATCACATGATAATCATACTATGTGGGACAGATTAAAGCTTTCCAATCAGAAAGAGAATGAGGAAATACTAAAGAAAAGGCATATACTTGGAACAAGTATTGTATTATTTTCGTTTGGTGTACCGTTTCTTCATAGTGGCCAGGAGTTTTTTCGAACAAAAAAGGGAATCGAAAACAGTTATAATTCAGGCGACACAATAAATAGTATTGATTGGGCAAAAGCAGAACGTGAAGCATCATCAATTCAAATAGTAAAAGAATTTATCGCAATTCGAAAGCGCTTTAATAGTTTTCGTTTTTCTTTAAAAGAAGAAATAGAAAAGTATGTAACGCCAGTCAATATTCATCGAGATCTAATTGGTTACCGAATTAGCGGGATAGAAGAAATCGATCAAGTTAAAGAGATAATGGTGTTATTTCATAATGGTCTAACTGATATTTATATTGATTTAGGAAATGAAGAAGACAATTGGGAATTTATATGGGACGGTCATAATCATTATGTTAATAAAGGGATGAAAGTGGATTGTAATAAATTACCAATGCCGTCGCTTTCGACTGTTGTATTAGTAAAATACTAGCAACTACTTGCAGATTCTAATTAAACAATGTAAACTTGTTAAAGATGGCTTATTACAGCTGATTGTAATAGGCTATCTTTCTTTTTGTAATAAAATATTTTAAATACAAACATATATAACAACAAGGAACGGAAGAACAATGGATAATCTTATAAAAGAAATACTCGGAAAAGAATGGACAATCTCGCCAGCCGGTGGATTTACTGGTGAAGCGTATATAGCAGAAAATAGTGATAAGAGATTATTTCTAAAACGAAATTCTTCTCCTTTTTTAGCAGTTTTATCAGCAGCTGGCTTTGTTCCAAAATTAGTTTGGACTAGAAGACTAGAAAATGGTGATGTACTTACTGCTCAAGAGTGGGTGATTGCACGTAGTTTAGAACCTGATGAGCTCTCTGCGAAAGGGGTTGCGCAATTTTTATATCGTATCCATTCCTCCAAAGAATTGTTATATATGTTAACGAAGCTAGGGATTAATCCTTTAGAACCTCAGGATTTACTACAAACAATCGTAGGTAATCTTACTGAAGAGTTTACACAAAGCCAGATCATTGTAAAAGGCATCGAATACCTAGAGGAAAATATGCCATCTTTTGATTCAGACGATTTAGTCGTTTGTCATAGTGATTTAAATCATCATAATTGGTTACTTACTGAGGCAAATAATTTATATTTAATCGATTGGGATGAAGCAATCATTGCTGATAAAGCATTTGATTTAGGCATGTTTTTATTCACCTATGTAGAACAGAGCGATTGGGACAAATGGCTTCGAAGCTATGGAATAAAATTAACTGAAGAACTATTAAATCGAATGACTTGGTATGTAGTCGCTCAAACAATCATTTGGATTAAATGGTATACTCTTCGTGAAAACGAAAAGCAGACTCAAAAAATGAAGAGCCTGCTAGAGAAGATATTAGATTAAATAAAAATTTCCTCGGAAATTGTCATATAGATTAAGAATAAGTATTGAAATCAGTCACCCATTGAGAGAGTTGATTTTGGTGGTTTGTAATGTGCTGATCTAAATCAGCAGAATACTTTCCAGACTGACTATAATAATAAACGTCATTTAACATGCTTTTTACATCATCTGTTATTTGGTCGTTCGTTAATAAGGATTGAACAAGTCTTTCTAATTGCTCACATTCTGATATAGTTCCACAACAGTCAGATTGGTGATTCATTAAAATATCTCGTAAAATTGTTAATTGATGTTCATGATTTAAAGGCATAAATTCACATCCTTTTTTTATTAAGTACACTTGAAATAGTTTGTGTTACAAGAAATGATTTTATACTATCCGTGAATAACCGAGTGCCACCGTGCTTGGTTTTTTCTTTGAGTAAATATAAATTGCAAAATCGAGAGGGAGTAAAATCTTATGAGATTAAGACATAAGCCAGGTGCGGCAGATCAAGTTAAACAAAATGTTCATTATGTAATTCCAAATCCATCTGAACAAAAAGGGAAATGGAAAGAAGTTTTCCAAAATGATCAACCAATTCATATCGAGGTTGGTACGGGTAGAGGTCGTTTTATGGTCGGTATGGCTAAGGCCAATCCTCATATTAACTATATTGGCATTGAGAAATACACAAGTGTAATTTCTGATGCATTAGATAAATTAATTGAAGCTGAAGTTCCAAACTTAAAGCTGTTAAATGTAGATGCACAAAAATTAACGGATTTCTTTGAGGACGGAGAAATAGATCGAGTATATTTAAACTTTTCTGATCCATGGCCCAAGGTTCGTCATGAAAAGCGTCGATTAACATATAAAACATTTTTAAAAATGTATCAACAAATCTTGAAAAATGATGGGGAAATTCATTTTAAAACAGATAATCAAGATTTATTCGAGTTTTCAATCATGAGTATGGCGAACTACGGAATGACTATGCATTTCTTAAGCCTAGATCTTCATCATAGTGATTTTGAAGGAAATATTATGACTGAATACGAAGAAAAGTTTTCTTCAAAAGGTAACCGTATTTACCGAGTTGAAGCTGCTTATAGAAACTAATCAAAAGACTATCGTGATCAATTTATCATGATAGTCTTTTTTATTTTGCTACAACATACGAAATTTTAATATGATCGTTTATTTTTAGGCAATCTAAAACGAATTTTCATAACCATTGATCCCTTTCTTTTACCTATTCCCGCTCTTGAAATATTCAGTAAATTCGTAAAAGTGGTATAATATTTAAGTCTAGTAAAAAAGAAGGGGGATAAGTATGGAACAGTTAAAAATTGGAACTTGTACAATTCAATGGCTTACTGGAGGAAATACCCATTTAGATGGTGGAGCAATGTTTGGAGTTGTTCCAAAGGCGCTTTGGTCAAAAAAATATATTGTTAATGATAAAAACCAAATTCCTTTACGTACTGACCCGGTATTTATTCAAACGAATGGTTTAAACATTATCATTGATAGTGGCATCGGTGTTAATAAATTAAATGAGAAGCAAAAAAGAAATTTTGGCGTTACCGAGGATTCAGCGTTAGAAGAATCATTAGCGAAGCACGGATTAAAACTCGACGATATTGATTATGTCATTATGACACATTTGCATTTTGATCATGCAAGTGGATTAACTAAATTTGAAAATGATGAATTCAAACCTGTATTTTCGAATGCAAAAATTATTACATCTCAAATTGAATGGGATGAAATGAGAAATCCGAATATTCGTTCAAGTAATACATATTGGAAAGAAAATTGGGAAGCAATTCAGCGCCAAGTAATTGCATTTGAAAAAGAATATTCTTTAACAGATGAAATAACAATTATTCACACAGGTGGACATAGCGATGGGCACAGTATTATAAAAATTGAAACTGAAGATGAGCTATTATTACATATGGGGGATTTAATGCCTACACATGCACATCAGTCACCATTATGGGTTATGGCATATGATGATTACCCAATGACATCTATTTACGCAAAAGAAAAATGGGTTAATTTTGGAATGCAAAAAAAATCTTGGTTTACGTTCTATCATGACGATGTATTTAGAGCAATAAAATGGAGCGCTGAAGGACAAGTATTACAGTCGATCGAACGCTCCAAATAATTTGGCTATTGTTATTAAACAATTTGAGCAGAAATTAGCTCACCATTTACAGCATTAATGATGAATGAATAGTTTGTAGTATCATTATCTGATTCTACTACTGTAAAACCACCTTCATAAACATCACCTTCATAATCAGGTAAATCTGCCCACTTTGGTTCTGAATGAATCCAAGTTCCAGTTACATTACCATATGAAAGAAATACTGGTTTAATTGTTTTTAATGCTTTTTCTGCTGGAATATATTGTGAAGATAATTTTTTTTGTAAATATAGTCCACCAGCAACACCTAAACCTAAGCCGATTAAGACGCGTTTAAGTTTCATTTGTACCACCTCTATTTATGTATTATGCGCTTGAAAAAATATTCTACTACTTATCTTAGTCAAACCGGGGCAAGATTTCAACGGTTAGCATTGGTATTATGTGTTATTTTTAGATAAAATAAAAAAAGAAGATATGATTTGTACAGAGAGGAACTTTAATTATGAATCAAGACACTCTACAGCTTTTTAAATTTTTAACAGAATTACAAGGTGCACCAGGATTTGAGCATGAAGTGCGTCACTTCATGAGAAAAGAACTTGAAAAATATACTAATGAGATTGTGCAAGATCGTTTAGGAAGTATTTTTGGAGTTAAACGTGGAACTGAAGATGGACCTACTGTAATGGTGGCAGGTCATATGGATGAAGTTGGTTTCATGGTTACTCAAATTACAGAAAACGGGATGTTAAGATTTCAACCACTAGGTGGCTGGTGGAACCAAGTATTGCTTGCCCAAAGAGTTCAAGTAATGACAGAACAAGGACCAGTTATTGGTGTGATCGGTTCAATTCCACCGCATTTATTAAGCGATGAGTTAAGAGCTAGACCAATGGATATGAAAAATATGCTAATCGATATTGGTGCAGATAACAAAGAAGATGCGCTAAAAATTGGCGTTCGTCCAGGTCAACAAATTGTACCAGTATGTCCATTCACTCCTATGGCTAATGAGAAAAAAATCATGGCAAAAGCATGGGATAACCGTTATGGTTGTGGACTTGCGATTGAATTATTAAAAGAAGTTCAAAACGAAACATTACCAAATATTCTATATTCAGGTGCTACTGTTCAAGAAGAAGTTGGACTAAGAGGGGCACAAACAGCTGCAAATATGATTAAACCTGATATCTTTTACGCATTAGATGCAAGCCCAGCTAATGATATGTCAGGATCGAAATCCGAATTTGGTCAATTAGGTAAAGGTGTTTTATTACGAATTTTAGACCGAACAATGGTTACTCATAAAGGAATCCGTGAATTTATTTTAGATACTGCAGAAACGAATAAAATTCCTTACCAATATTTTGTTTCACAAGGTGGAACAGATGCTGGACGAGTACATGTTTCAAACGATGGCGTACCATCCGCTGTAATTGGTATTTGCTCTCGTTATATTCACACTGCGGCATCGATTATTCATGTTGATGATTATTTAGCTGCAAAGGAATTACTTGTTAAGCTAGTTAAAGCAACTGATAAAACAACTGTTGAAACATTACGTAATTATTAAGAAAGTAAAAAAGAAGCCTAAAAAAGAGGCTTCTTTTTTTATTGAAAAACCTTCCCATGCCTTCTCTATCCTATCCCTATTCATTTTGTTCCTAGAACTTTAACTCTTCTTTAAATTAATGTTATTAATAAATTCTTAACATGCAGTTAATGTGGGTTTTACGATGTTGCTTTATGATAAAACCGTAATAATCAGTAACAAACATTAAACAAACCACATTAATGTGAGGAGATCTAAAATGAAAACTGAATTTAAGAAGAAAAGTTACAAGGCATTTCAAGTTGTCGTTATGGGTATGACAGTTCTAGGACTAACAGCATGTGGAAAAGCCGTGGAATCGAAAAGTGAATCTGTATTAAATCCAAATTCATTAACTCTTAAAGAAATTGAAGTGAAAGCAAAAAAAGAAGGTGAAATAAATAGTGTAGGTATGCCCGATTCATGGGCTAACTGGGTGGAAACTTGGAATGAAGTTAATGAAAAGTATAATTTGAAACATACTGACACAGATTTGTCTAGTGCGGAAGAAATTGCAAAAATGGATTCTGAAAAAGAGAATGCTACTGCAGATATTGGGGATGTTGGTATGTCTTTTGGTCCACTCGCTGAACAAAAGAAATTAACTATTCCATACAAAACATCTTACTGGAATGAGATACCTGATTGGGCAAAGGATGACAATGGAGACTGGGTAGTTGGTTATCAAGGAACTATTTCTTTTCTAACAAATAAAGAACTAGTAAAAACACCTCCTAAATCATGGGACGATATTTTGAAGGGGAATTATAAAGTAACGGTTGGAGACGTTCAACGTGGTTCACAGAACCAAATGGCCGTACTTGCTGCTGCTATTGCATACGGTGGAGATGAATCAAATATCCAGCCAGGGATCGACTTTTTTAAAAAGCTTGCTAAGCAAGGCCGTTTAAGCTTAACGGATGCTAAACCAGCAAACATCGAGAAAGGAGAGGTTGAAGTAGCACTTGTTTGGGACTTTAATGCGCTTGGTTATGCTGAAGCAATTAAGCGTAGTCAATTTGATGTATCTATCCCTAGTGATGGATCAGTTGTTAGTGGATACTCAACTATTATCAATAAATATGCTGAACACCCTTACGCTGCTATGGCTACAAGAGAATATATTTTAAGTGACGAAGGACAAATCAACTTAGCAAAAGGATTTGCTCGACCAATTCGTAATGTAGAACTTCCAAAGGATGTAGCTGAAAAAATGATTCCAAAAGAGCAATACAAAAAAGCAAAGCCAATTAAAGATTTTAAGGCTTGGGAAGAAACTGCAAAAACTTTACCTCAAATCTGGCAAGAAGAGGTGTTAGTAAATGTCAAATAAAGTTATAGCTATAGTTGTTGATGGAATGAGATATGACAAAGCATGCGAAGCGCTTGGATATGTACAGCATTTAGTGGAATTAAATCAAGCAGCACTATACAAGATGGAATCGGAGCTTCCGAGTCTTTCTCGCCCACTATATGAAGTGTTATTAACCGGAACACCATCATCTGTAAATGGAATTACATCTAATCAAGCAGTTCGTTTATCGAATGAAAAAAGTATCTTTCATCTTACAAAGGAAAATGGTTTTAGAAATGGGGCGGTTTCTTATTACTGGGTAAGCGAACTATATAATCGAGCACCATTTAATTTTATTGAGGATCGAGAACAAGATGATCAATCTAAAGCGATTCAATACGGGAAATTCTATTGGGATGACGATTATCCAGACAGTCACGTGTTTATGGATGCAGAAGCTTTACGTAGAAAATATGATCCCCACTTTTTATACATTCACCCTTTAGGTGTAGATGTTAAAGGAGAAATATATGGTTCGGAATCGAAAGAATATAGAGAACAAATTTTAAAAATAGGCAGTTTGTTAGCGCAACTTCTTCCAATTTGGATGTCAGAAGGTTATCACATTTTAATTACTTCTGATCATGGGATGAGCGAAACTGGTAATCACGGAGGAATAACAGCAGGTGAACGAGATGTACCACTGTTTATCATCAGTCCAAAAGTTGAGCCTGGTGTTTATAACGAAGTAATCCCTCAGTTGGCTTTTGCTCCACTTGTTTGTGAGCTCTTAAATATAGAGCCATCAAATAAGATGATTTCATATCAGTTACCCGGTTATAAAGAAATTAATTGACGTTTTAATGATATGAAGGTTTTTATGGAAGGGGAATTGATTTAGTGAAAATTTTATCAATTCTCAAATGTATAAAGAATTTTAGGGAGCGAGAAGCTTTGCAAAAAATAAAAAAACATAAGATTTACTTATTAGCTTTTTTATTGCCATTTGTATTGTTTGTTATAGGGTTTGAATTAGGGCCAATGATTGCAATGATTAAGAATGGTTTTTACGCAGATGATGGAATCCATTTAACTATGAATCAATATATAACTATTTTTAAAAGTAAGTTTTACTTACAAGCTATTAAAAATAGTATTGTTATTTCTATTGTTTCGGCAGTTATATCTATTCTAATAGCAGTTGTCACAGCTTATTCCTTTACAAAGTTTTCACGTAAAATACAAAATCGTCTATTAATGATTGCTAATGTGACTTCAAATTTTGAAGGAATCCCACTTTCTTTCTCATATATTATTTTACTTGGAAACAATGGACTATTTACTTTGCTTTTTGCAAAACTCGGTTGGAATATATTTGCGGATTTTAATTTATATTCTTGGACAGGACTTATACTTGTCTATATTTATTTTCAGATTCCATTAGCAATTTTGTTGATATACCCTTCTTTTCAAGGAATAAAGCAACAATGGAAAGAAGCGTCTGCATTATTAGGAGGATCAACAATATCATTTTGGCTAAGAATTGGAATTCCAGTACTATTACCAAGTATAGTAGGCACATTTAGTATTTTATTTGCTAACGCTATGGGGGCTTATGCAACAGCCTACGCATTAGTTGGTAGCAATTATAATTTATTGTCATTACAAATTGCCTCGCTAGTCTCAAGTGATGTTACATTAAAACCACAATTAGGTAGCGCATTAGGAGTCCTTCTAGCAACGACCATGATTGGAGCAATGTGGATTAATGAAAGAATGATGCGTCGCATTAGGAGGGATTTACGATGAAACTACAAACAACATTTTTTAAAGTAATAGTTGGATTACTTGTAATCTATTTATTAATCCCACTAGTCGGTACATTTTTATTTTCAATTGCAAATAAGTGGGATCATTCAATCCTACCTGAGAGCTATACATTTAATTGGTATATTGAATTATTTCTAGATGGCCGATTTTTTGAGGCTTTTCAACGAACATTATTTTTAATTATCATAACTGTCTTTTTAAGTGTTTCAATCATGCTCCCAACAATCTTTATTATAACTGTATATTTTAAAAAATTTGAAGGAATTCTCCAAGCAATTGCGATGCTTCCTTATGGTATCCCACCTATTGTAGGAGCAGTTGGGTTAATTAAGCTATATTCTAATGGCCCATTTCAAATTGCTGGTACTCCATGGATACTAGTTGGAGCTTACTTTATAACCATTCTACCTTTTATGTATCAAGGTATTCGTAATAGTCTTAGAACAATAAATGCCATTCAACTTGTAGATGCAGCTGAATTACTTGGTGCAACTAAATTTCAAGCGTTTAGAACAGTTGTGCTTCCGAATATTTTATCTGGAATATTAGTATCAAGTTTATTGTCCGTAGCTCTTTTATTTAGTGAGTTTGCATTTGCTAATTTACTAGTAGGTGGAAGATTTGAAACCCTTCAAATATATCTTGCCGATAAACTAAATAGTAGTGGTCATTTAACAAGTGCCATAGTTATTACTTATTATTTGGTGATTTTACTTTTAACTGGAACAGTCTTAAAACTCACGTTTAAAACTAAAAAAAATCCTGCTGTGAAAAATAAAAGGTGGTCTATTTTAAAAAAACAAGGTCATTTAAAAAATACTGCAATAGAAGGTGAAGTTAAATGAGCTACGTAAATATTGATCAAGTGACTAAAAAATATCAAAATCAAGTCGTCTTAAATAATATTTCCTTAACATTAAATAAAGGAGAATTCGTTACGCTTTTAGGTCAAAGTGGATGCGGGAAAAGTACTTTATTACGTTCTATCGCTGGACTTGAAGACGTCGATATAGGAAATATATTAATAGATGGGAAGAACATAACTAATTTATCTCCGCGCCAACGCGAGGTAGGTATGGTATTTCAGTCATATGCACTTTTTCCAAATATGACAGTATTTGAAAATATTGCATATGGTCTAAAAATGAAAAAAGCTAAAAACATACATGTAAGAGTAAAAAAGATGATTGAAATCGTTGATTTAATAGGTAAAGAAGAATCATATCCCCACCAATTATCAGGAGGGCAACAACAAAGAGTTGCTTTAGCTCGAGCGCTTGTCATGGAACCAAAAGTACTATTATTAGATGAACCGTTAAGTGCATTAGATGCAAAAATTCGAAAAAGCTTACAAAAAGAATTAAAAAGAATACAGCAAGAACTAGATATTACGACTATTTTTGTTACACATGATCAAGAAGAAGCAATGACAATGTCGGATCGAATTTTTGTTATGAATAATGGAAATGTAGTACAAGAAGGTACGCCTTCCGAGATCTATACAACACCAGTAAATAAGTTCGTTGCAAAATTCATCGGAAATTACAATGTTTATGAGATGGACGTTTTCCATAAACTTGTTCGTAGTAATGAATTAATTGGAAATGATGTAGCAATTCGACCTGAAGTATTAAAATTAGTAGCTGTAGGAAATGACAGCATGGATTTACAAACAAACTGGGGAATAAAGGGGATTATTTCAGATGTTACGATGACTGGTAACGTTTTAAGGTACGAAGTTGAAACCGAAGAATCTGCATTTCTTGTAGACAACCTTAACCACCGAGGTGAAATGTTCCAGCAAGGTGAGCATGTTAACATTATTGTACCTAAGAAAGAATGCGTTATCTTATAAATTATTAAAGTTTCTGGAGGATTAAAATGTCTGTTTTACCTGAGGAAAGAAAAAACGAGATTTTAAAAGAACTTAATAAAAAAGGAAAAGTTAAAGTTATCGAATTAGTTGAACAATTTAATGTATCAGAAGAAACAATTCGTCGAGATTTAATGATATTAGAGGAAAAAGGTCTTTTAAAAAAGGTGTATGGTGGAGCAATAAAAACAGTTTATCAAAATGAGGAACCTCCTTTTATGCAACGTACGACTGTGAATCAGGAAGCAAAAGTAAAGATTGGTAAAAAGGCCATGGATTTAATTTCTAATGGAGATGTAATTGCAATTGATGTAGGCACAACAATGCTTGAATTTGCTCAGTGTATTGAAAATAAAAAAGACATAACTATATTGACTAATTCATTACCTGTGTCTTCTCTGTTAACAGAATCATTAAATCAAAATAGGTTTACCGGGCAAATATTATTACTTGGAGGAATAGTTGATCCAAAGCAACAATCAATAAGTGGAAGTATTACAGAACAATTACTAAGTCAATTTAATATTGATAAGGCATTTATTTCAGCGGGCGGTGTTTCAGCTCAAAATGGAGTCAGCAATTATCATTTCCATGAAACTTTAGTTTCTCGAAAAATGGTGGAAGTGTCTAAGCAAGTGATTTTATTAACAGATTTCTCGAAAATTGGTGTAGATACATTTTGTAAAGTTTGTTCTCTTGAAAAGGTTGATGCAATAGTATGTGACCATTCATTTCCAGAAGAATGGAAGGAGCATTCAAAATTAGAAGAAATCAAATGGATTCAAGCAAATTAAAATCGACGGACTAAATAATATTTATTCTTTTTTGTTAAGTAGACAATAGCGTAATGAATGAATCGGTATTGTCCTTCTTAAGCTTGCCATTCGTTTGATGACCGTCTAATGAACATTATTAAACTAGATGAGAAGTATAATAAATTAAAGGGGACAAAATCAATGAGTTTCATTGCAATAGATTTAGATGGAACATTATTAAATAATGAAAATGAAATTAGTGAAGAAAATATTAATGCAATTAAATTTGCAGGGGAAAATGGAATTGAAATAGTTATTTCAACTGGGAGAGCGTATTTTGATGCCCAAAAAATTTGTGAAAGATTTAGGATCTCGCCATATGTGATTGGAACAAATGGGGCAACAATCCATTCAAAAAACGGAGAATGTATCTCATCAATTACAATCTCAAAAACTAATGTTGAACAGATAATAAAGTGGCTTGATGACCGAAACTATTATTTTGAAGTTTTTACAGATAAAAGCATTTATGCACTTAAAGAAAGAAGAAAGATTTTCCAAAATGAGATTAATAGCCTAAAAAGAGCTGAGTTAGATGAAGAAATGAAGGAGTTAGTTAATGTTGCTGAAAGACAATTCGATCAGTTTGGGTATGTATTAGTTGATCATTATCAAGAAATAATACAACGAATTGAAGAAGTTAATAATATATTAGCATGTACGTTTGATAAGAAAAAATTAGAAGAAGCTAGAAATCAATTTAGTAAATGTAATGAGTTAATGGTTGTTTCATCTGCGGAGCATAATATTGAGATTACGAGTCGCTTTGCATCAAAAGGATTAGCATTAGAAAAGTTAGTTTTTTTATTGAGTTGTTCATTAGACCAGTCCATGGCTATTGGCGACAGTAATAATGATATTTCGATGTTTGAAAAAGTCGGATATAGTGTTGCAATGGGGAATGCAAAAGAAGATATCAAAGCAATTTGTACAACGTCAACTCTAAATAATTTTGAAAGTGGCGTTGCTCATGCCATTTATCGATATATTGATACTTTTGTAGCTAAAAGATAAAAGTTTTGGAAGGTGTATAATGTTTCTATGTTACCTTAGTAGAAAATTTATTGCCTCAAATAAGGTAATAGTTGAATGATTCAAATGAAGATATTTCATTGAATTATAATAGGTGAGATAAATGGAAAGGTGCTTTCATTTTGAAAGTGTCTTTTTTATTGTATATTAAAATTAGATAGATAACTTAATAAAGCATAAGACCAGTGAATGGAGTTACAACAATGAAAATAATAATTGGTTCTTTAAATCCTACAAAAGTAGGAGCTGTTAAAAAAGTTTTTAATCAGTATAAAGTTGAGGGATTAAATGTTCCATCAAATGTTTCGAATCAACCTTTGACTGATCAAGAAACTATGCAAGGTGCTATAAACAGAGCGCATAATGCTAGAGTAGCAGGTGAGTCCGAAATCGGTATTGGGTTAGAAGGTGGGGTCATTATAGAAAACGATCGGCTTTTTCTTTGTAACTGGGGAGCACTTGTATATGAAAATGAAGTAATACTAGCAAGCGGAGCAAAAATTTTATTACCTAGCGAATTTATTAATGAGCTACGAAATGGAACTGAGCTTGCTGTATTAATGGAACGATATACGAATGAAAAAGATATACGTAGTAAAGAAGGGGCAGTAGGAGTATTTACGAATGGCCGAATTACTAGGACAGAAATCTTTAAACATATTTGTGAATTACTATTTGGACAATATGAATTCAAGAAACGAAAAGAAGAAAACAATTGAGGTCGTCCTTTTTGCATATCGATAAAAATAAGATAAAATAAAAGAAAACGAATTAAGCGAGGGAATAAGAATGGAAAAAATTACATCAGTTGAACAATTCAATCAAGCGAAACAAGGAGAAAAAGTGGTTTTCCAATTTTCAGCAGATTGGTGTCCGGATTGCAGATTTTTAGATATGTTCTTTCAAGAAATAATTGATGAAAATAAAGATTTTACGTTTTATTATGTAGATCGTGACCAATTCATTGAGTTATGCCAAAATCTTGATATTTTTGGCATACCAAGCTTTGTAGCGTTTAATAATGGTGAAGAAATAGGTCGTTATGTAAATAAGGATCGTAAAACAAAAGAACAAGTAGAAGAGTTTCTTGAAGGATTAAGAGGCTAATAAGGTAGGTAAAACAATTGGCTAAAAAAACAACACTAGACTTAAAAAAAATGATAGAAAACCGACTTGGAAATGAAGATTGGCGTTTTATTTATGATCGTGAAAAAGAAGACCTTCGAATTGAAGGGATTGAAAGTAATAAAGGGATGAGTGTCTCTTTAAATAGTGCAGTAGCTAAGTATGAAGCAGAAGGTGAAGAGGCTTTTAATGAATTAATTTATTATGTAAAAGAAGCACTTTCTGCTATGCACTCTGAAACTGTATTTCTTGAAGAACAAATTCGACCAGTTATTCGAGCTACATCGTTTCCGACAGATAAGGAAGAAGGAAATTTATTTGTAACTGATGAGCATACTGCAGAAACTAGAATTTACTACGCTATTGATTCTGAAAAAACGTATCAACTAATCGATGAAAATTTATTAGTAAAGTCAGGTTATACAAAGGAGCAGCTCCATTCTATTGCTTTATTTAATTTAAGAAAAATGCCTGTTCAAGTAAAAGAAGATATTGTTGCAGATAATACTTTTTATTTTGTACGTACAAATGATGGATACGATGCGAGTAGAGTACTGAACAGTACTTTTATAAAAGAAATTCAATCAAAAGTAAAAGGTGAATTATTAGTAGGAATTCCTCATGGAGATGTACTAATCCTTGCTGACATTCGAAATAACATAGGTTATGATATAATGGCGCAAATGAATATGAGTTTCTTTGCAAGTGGAAAAATACCAATTACATCATTGTCATTTGCTTACGAAAATGAGAAGCTAATGCCAGTATTTATTTTAGGGAAACAAAAGAAGCAATAGAGAGGAAGAAATCAGTGAATATTTTTTATAACAAAGAAGGAATCGGCGATACGCTATTAATTACATTAAAACAAATTCCTACAGAAGATCGTCAAGTTGAACGAAAAGGGAATATAGCACGCGTATATAGTGCAGTTACGAATGAAACTGTTGCTATTAATGTGTTTGAGGCATCTACTTATCTAGATGTTCAAGAAAATGGGATCGTTACGATTACTGAACACATTGTTAATACGGTTAATGAATTACTAACAAAAGAAGGATTTGAAGATAAATTAGTATTAGACCTTTCACCTAAATTCGTTATCGGATATGTAATCGAAAAAGAAAAACATCCAAATGCTGATAAATTAAATATTTGCAAAGTAGATGTTGGAACAGATACATTACAAATTGTTTGTGGTGCTCCGAATGTTGAACAAGGACAAAAGGTTGTTGTTGCAAAAGTTGGTGCAGTAATGCCATCAGGATTAGTCATTAAGGATGCTAATTTACGTGGAGTGGATTCATTCGGTATGATTTGCTCTGCACGTGAACTTGACCTACCTGACGCTCCACAAGAAAAAGGAATCTTAGTTCTTGAAGCTGATGCTGAAGTTGGAAAAGCTTTTTTTAACTAAATAAAATGTCGTATAAATGCTAGGCCATAATTGGTCTAGTATTTTTTATGTTTTTCAATAAAAGAATTATTATTTTAATAATAATTTGATTAAATTATATATTTGATAACGAAATATGATTGAACTAGCGCAATTTGTAATAATAATGTGTTTTTTGTCATTATGTCACATGGTAAAATAAAAGGTATGAAAAGAAATAGAGAGAGTGAGAAAAATGAAAAAATGGTTAAAAAGCCTTTTTAAGGCGAATAGCCTTAATGAGATTGAAGAAGAGTTTGAAGAAAAGCCTGTTGAGGAGAATGTATATCAATCACACTCGATCGAAAAAAAGAGAAACGCTTTATCTGAGCGTCCAAAATTTAGGTTTCCAATTGATTTAGATGAAGAATTACCGACACCAGAACCAGAACCAAAACCGAAACCAGAACTAAAACCTATCAAGGAAACAAAAATTGAACCTGTTTTAAAACAAGAAAAAAACAATGATATTTGGAATAAGTCACCAAACAATTTAAATAAAGAATATAAACCTACATATAACCAGAGTAATAATTTTGTAAGAAATACTTTTCAAACTAATCAATTCGGTAAAAGTAATTTATCTAGTCGACTTGAAAAAAATCAAGTCTCAAAAAGTGAAGAAGAACCAGCAAAAGTGGAAAAAGAAGAAAAGGTCGATATTGTATTTCGTCCAAAAAGAAAAACTCCATTTCGACCAAGTGAATATATTTCACCAATTTATGGTTATCAAAAGCCTCCAGTAAAGGATGAGGAAGTTACTGATTATGATACTTCTTCAACTAATGAAGAAATTAATAGTGAAGTTTCTCAAATAAATAATGTAATTGAAAGTTCGTTTAGAAATGATGAAATCGACACTTTTAATAGTAAAGATAATAGAAGAGTCGGTAATCAGGATCAAGAAATTATTGAAGTAGTAAATCTACCGGAAAAAGAAGAAATACAAACTGAATCTAATCAAGTTGAGAGTGAAGAAATACAAACTGAAGTGAAAGAAGAAGTGCCATCTGAAGCTTATGAAATTGAAGCTGAAGTGAGGAACGAAGAAGTACAGTTTGAAACTCTTGGAATAGAAGCGGAATTTGAAGTGAAAGAAGAAGAAGTACAATCTGAAGCTCATGAAATTGAAGCTGAAGTTGAAGGGAAAGAGGAAGAAGTACAATCTGAAGCTCATGAAATTGAAGCTGAAGTGAAGAACGAAGAAGTACAGTTTGAAACTCTTGCAATAGAAGCAAATGTTGAAGTGAAAGAAGAAGAAGTACAATCTGAAACTCATGAAATTGAAGCTGAAGTGAAGAACGAAGAAGTGCAGTTTGAAACTCTTGGAATAGAAGCAGAAGTTGAAGGGAAAGAGGAAGAAGTACAATCTGAAGCTCATGAAATTGAAGCTGAAGTGAAGAACGAAGAAGTACAACCTGAAATTCATCAAAATGTGGAAAAAGTAGAATTGAAAGTAATAGACGAGTCAGAAGCTGATATAAAAGAGAGTAAAGAAGAATCAGTGCACCATGAAAGTTCAACCGTAGAATCAAATGTAGAGGAAACTGTTGAAATTAATCTAGATTTGGTAACAAGTTCGAACGAACAGTTAAAGCCAGAAATTGAGGCTAATGGAAAGGAATCTGAACAGAAGCCAGTTGAGAAACGTCAGAAAAAACGCCATTTTCCTTTTAATGTATTAATGCTTAAAAGTGACGTAGATGCTTCAAGAAAAGCCAATATCATGAGACAGCTTCGTGAACTACAAAAAGAGTCTGCTGCAACAGTTGAGAAGGTAAATGAAGAAGTTGAGTCAAAACAAGTTGATCAGAAAATCGGAAATGGTACTTTATCTGAACAAAGCGAGCAGAAAATCGAGAATGTTAGTCTATCTGAACAAAATGAGCAAATAATTGGGAATGTTAGTTTATCTGAACAAAATGATCAGAAAATCGAGAATGTTAGTCTATCTGAACAAAGTGAAATGGTATCTTTAGAAAATAAAGTTCAACCAAGTGAAGAAGCTATTGAAGTGTTTACTCATGAAAAGACACATGAGGAAATTAATCATCAAACAGTTCTTGAAACTGAAAGTGAAACAGATACGAACTTAACTGAAGTGACTGTTCAGAATAATGAACATCAAAGTACAGGAAATGAAGTACTAAATATGCCACCTGTACTTTATGAATTACCAGAATTAGATTTATTAGTTGAGCCCCCAATTGAACAATTTAATGATGGGGATTGGGTTGAAGGTCAAAAGCATCTTCTACAAGAAACATTACATAATTTTAATGTAGGAGCTAAAGTAATTGCTGCAACTCAAGGTCCAACAGTAACTCGTTTCGAAGTACAGCCTGATCCTGGCGTGAAAGTAAATAAAATAACGAACTTACAAGACGATATTAAATTGAGCTTAGCAGCAAGAGATATTCGTATTGAAGCTCCGATTCCTGGCCGAAGTGCAATAGGCATAGAAGTACCAAATAAAGAAAGTAAGCCTGTTTACTTAAGAGAATTAGTTAGCCAGGATAAATTTTTGCAAAGTGAGTCACCTTTAACTGTTGCTCTAGGACTTGATATAGGTGGAGATCCTGTTTATGCAGATATTTCAAAAATGCCGCACGGGTTAATTGCCGGGGCAACAGGATCTGGAAAGAGTGTATGTATTAATTCAATTTTAGTTAGCATTTTATATAAAGCGAAACCTCATGAAGTGAAATTAATTTTAATCGATCCTAAAATGGTTGAGCTGGCACCGTATAATCATATTCCACATCTTATTTCGCCAGTTATTACTGACGCTAGAGCCGCGACTGCTGCTTTAAAGTGGGCATGTGATGAGATGGATCGACGTTATGATTTATTTGCTCATGCTGGGGCAAGAGATATTAAGCGATTCAATGATTTAGCGAAGAAAAAAGGTGCTTATAATGATGAGTTACCTTACTTAGTCATCATTATTGATGAATTAGCGGATTTAATGATGGTATCTCCTGGGGATGTAGAGACCTATATTTGTCGAATTGCTCAAAAAGCGAGAGCATGTGGAATCCATTTATTGGTAGCAACTCAAAGACCTTCAGTTGATGTCATTACAGGTATTATTAAATCAAATATACCGACACGTATTGCGTTTACAGTATCTTCACAAGTAGATTCTAGAACAATAATTGATATTGGCGGAGCTGAGAAGTTACTTGGACGAGGAGATATGTTATTCTTAGATAATGGAAAATCTCAAGCAATTCGATTACAAGGCGTTTATGTTTCAGATGATGAAATCGAACATGTTGTAGAGATTGTTAAAGACCAACAAAAACCGAATTACTTATTTAATCAAGAGGAACTTGTAGCAAAAGCGGATGCACAAGATGTTGATGATGAACTATTTGAAGAAGCAGTGGAGTTTGTCATTGATCAAAAAGGTGCTTCTGTTTCAATGTTACAAAGACGTTTTCGAATTGGATACAATCGTGCCGCTAGATTAATTGATCTGATGTTTGATCACGGGATTGTATCGAATCAAAATGGAAGTAAACCTCGTGTTGTACTGATTACATCATTAGAGGAGTTTCGTTCTGAGTGATAAATTAAAAATTCGATAAAAATTAAGTAACGAATGTTAAAGTTTTTTTAACCCATACTAGAAAAAAAAGAACGATACTTTTCAGCAGGTGAAGATTCATGGAAAAAGAATTAGATTTAAAATTACAAGGTAAAATAAGCCGATTAACGAACCAAACATTTAAATTTGATGAGAGAATCGGAGAAGGCTGGTTTTCAGCTGTATATTTTTTAAAAACTAGAGAAATCATTCGAAAAAAGAAGCCAGATACTGAAGTAACAATGCAATTTTTCCAAAGAGAAAGTGCAGTATTATGTGGCACGGATGAAGCAATTGCGATTTTACAAACATTTGCAGATCATCCTGAAAATCTTATTGTTCATTCATTAAAGGATGGAGATATGATTGAACCATTTGAAACTGTCTTAACAATTAAAGGTAAATATGCTGATTTTGGCTATTTAGAAGGAATTATTGACGGTATTTTAGCTAGACGTACTTCTGTTGCTACAAATGTTTACAATGTAAAACATTCTGCAAAATCCGCAGGCATTAAAAAGCCTGTTATTTTCATGGGAGATCGTGATGATCATTTCACGACTCAAGCAGGTGACGGTTATGCTGCATTTATTGGTGGTGCAACTGCACAAGCAACTCATGCAATGAATGAGTGGTGGGGCAATGAAGGAATGGGTACAATGCCTCATGCACTAATTCAAATGTATAATGGTGATGTTGTGGAAGCTGCGCGTGCATATACAGAAGTTTATCCACAAGATGATTTAATTGTCTTAGTAGATTATAATAATGATGTCATAAACGACGCTTTGAAGGTTGCACGAGAATACGGTAGTAAATTAAAGGCTGTACGTGTAGATACATCGAAAACAATGATTGATCAGTATTTTATTGGTAATCCAGAATTATTAGGAAGTTTTGACCCTAGGGGTGTAAATCCTCCTTTAATTTTTGCTTTACGAAATGCACTAGATCAAGAAGGGTATCAGCATGTGCAAATTGTAGTAAGCGGTGGATTTACTGTAGAAAGAATCTTAGCTTTTGAGAAGCAAGGTGTACCAGTAGATTTATATGGGGTAGGCGGAAGTTTATTAAAAGTTAATATAGGATTTACAGGTGATAATGTCGAGTTAAATGGCGTGCAACAAGCGAAAGCTGGAAGAAAGCTTCGTGAAAATCCTCGATTAGAAAAAGTAGAAATGAGCCCTAGTTTATAAAGGGACAAAAAAATCAATTTAAGATTGATAGTATTTTAAAATAAGCAGACGACTTAAAGTATTTACTTTTCCATCTATTTCCTCATAGTGTGATTTAAAATAAATAGTCCTATGGGAGTTTAAGTGATATAATACTAATTGCGTAAAAATTTAAGTTAGTTATCATTAAAAAAATAACTAGACTCGGCAAAGTAACAATGCATCAAATTTATAAAATATTGATGCCATTTCTTTTATTCACACATATACTGTCTAAGAGATAGGCCGTTGTATTAGTGATCGATTTTGGAGGTTCTTTTAATATGACAGTTTACCATTTTGTAGGGATTAAAGGTACTGGAATGAGTGCTTTGGCACAAATTTTACATGATTCTGGTTTGACCGTTCAGGGATCAGATTATGAAAAGCACTTTTTCACTGAAAATGAATTACGAAAAAAAAATATTACGATTTTACCATTTGATAAAGCAAATATTAAAGAAGGCCAATTCGTCATAGCAGGTAATGCATTTCCTGATACTCATGAAGAAATTGCAGCTGCTATTGAAAAAGGAATTCCGATGGCACGCTATCATAAATTCCTAGGGGAATATATGAATAAATTTACTAGCGTTGCAATTACTGGAGCACATGGTAAAACCTCTACGACAGGTTTATTAGCCCATGTAGTTTCTGGTGCACGTCCAACTTCTTTTCTAATTGGAGATGGTACTGGTAAAGGTGAAAAAGACAGCGAGTATTTCGTGTTTGAAGCTTGTGAATACCGTCGTCATTTTCTTTCATACTTTCCAGACTATTGCATCATGACTAATATTGATTTTGATCATCCGGATTATTATAAGAGTGTAGATGATGTATTCGATGCTTTCCAACAAATGGCTGATCAAGTAAAAAAAGGTATTATTGCATGTGGAGATGACGAACATCTTCAACGAATTTATGCAAAAGTACCTGTAATGTATTATGGATTTAACGAGGACAATGATTTCCAAGCTCGTAATATCGAAAAACATACAAATGGTACGACATTTGATGTATTCGTCCGTAATACGTATTACGCTACTTTTGATATTACTGGATATGGTGATCATAGTATTTTAAATGCTTTAGCAGTAATTGCGCTTTGCCATTATGAAGAAATCGATGTTAATATTATTAAAGCTAGATTATTAACATACGGTGGCGTAAAGCGTCGTTTCAGTGAAAAACGCTTCGGAGATCAAATGTTAATTGATGATTATGCTCATCATCCAACTGAAATCCAAGCGACGATTCAAGCAGCACGTCAAAAATATCCTGACCGTGAAATCGTAGCAGTGTTCCAACCGCATACATTTACACGCACAAGTAAATTTTTAGATGAATTTGCTGGTACATTAGAAAAAGCAGATAAAGTTTACTTATGTGATATTTTTGGTTCTGCACGAGAAGATAAAGGTACTTTAACAATAGAAGACCTTTCTTGTAAAATTGCAGGTGCTGAACTATTGACTGATGATAATATCAGCAATTTACAAAACCATAAAAATAGCGTATTAATTTTTATGGGTGCTGGTGATATTCAAAAATACCAAGCAGCATACGAAAAACTATAAAAACTATTAAACCCGTTTATGAATGATCATAAACGGTTTTTTTGTTATTTTGAAAAAGCTTGTTTTACAAAAAATGTTTATATTAAGAAGGTAAATTGTAAAAACAAAAAGAATATGTCTTACGAATGAACAGGGTAAGGAGTGAAATGATTGAATAATCACTATGATGTAATTATTGTTGGAGCAGGCGCTATGGGAATGGCAGCAGGATACTATTTATCAAAAGGAAATCAGAAAATATTATTAATAGATTCTTTTGATCCACCACATAGCTTTGGTAGTCATCACGGCGATACTAGAATCATTCGTCATGCATATGGAGAAAGTAGAGAATACGTACCTTTAGTATTACGAGCACAAAAATTATGGGAAGAGTTAGAACAATTGTCTGGAAAACAATTATTCTCGAGAACAGGCGTTTTATGTGCTGGTGCACCTGGCTCGACTTTTACGAATGAAGTAATAAATAGTGCAAAAGAATTTTCGTTGCCGCTTGAAATAATGGATAGTAATGAGATCAATACAAGATGGTCCGGTTTACGTTTACCGGAAGGATTTATAGGTTGTTTAGAAACGTCTTCCGGAATTCTTTTTAGTGAAGAATGTATTCGAGCGTATAAAGAACTATATATTGAGAGAGGAAATAGTCTTCAAACAAACTCACCTGTTATAGATATTGAAGTAGATACTCATAAGACAAAGGTGAGTACAGAGAATGCTGTTTACACAGCCGATAAACTTGTAGTATGTGCAGGCGCTTGGTCTGGTAAAATTCTTGAAAAGACAGGTATTCATATACCTGTAAAACCTACCCGTAAAACAGTTGCTTGGTTTGAATGTGATCATCAACTATATGATTCTAGTTCACTACCAGCATTTACAATCGATTTAATTGATAGTCATTATTATGGCTTTCCAAGTATTCATAATAGCGGACTAAAAATTGGTCGACATGATGGAGGGCAAATTGTAGACCCTGATCAATTTAATCGAGAATTTGGAGAATTCATTGATGATGAAACGGATCTGAGAAATTTCTTAAGTGAATATATGTCACTTGCAAATGGAAGATTAGTAAAAGGGAAAACATGCTTATATACAATGACTCCGGACGAACACTTCATCATTGACCAACATCCAGAATACAAAAATTTAATCATTGCCACAGGTTTCTCAGGCCATGGCTTTAAGTTCGCAAGTGTTGTAGGCGAGATTATTGCTGACCTAGTAACAAATCAGAAATCTGCTTTTGATTTAAATATGTTTTCATTAAACCGATTTTTAAACTGCAAATAAATTGGAAGAAGTGCAAATAAAAAAGTCAAATCAGCAAATAAATCGGAGGAAGTGCAAATAAAAAAGCTCAAACTGCTATTAAATAAGCTCAAACTACAATTAAATAAGCCAAATCAGCAAATAAAATTATGAAAACTGCAAATAAGTCAACCGAATCATGTAGAAACGCTGTGAATGGATCAAAAAATAAATGGAATAACAGTAAAACAGATTGAGTTACACTCAAATCTAATGAATATTGGTAAAAACTATAAAAAATCTTCTAAAATAATCTTAAAAAAATGATTCGCAAATATTTCACCTAAGTTCAACGTTAATACGAAGTTCACTTTGTTTTCGTCTTTCTCGATGTTGAGTATGTTAGATTGATTATGTTCGATTTCTGAGAGATAGCCAATAAGCTATCTCTTTTTTTCAACTTACCTTCATCATACTCCTATTTCCGTCATCCCCTACACTTAATATTTCAGCAATATTGTGCTAGTAATCCGAAATTTTATCTAGAGATAATTTAAGGAGTAATAATTATAATTTATTAAAAATACTGAAAATTTTGGAAGCGCTTTAGAAAAGGTTAAGTAAGTAGTTATTTGATTATTTACTATTTTTTACAATTTTTATATCTGAAAAGTAAAAAAAGGGGGTATTCTTTTGATGGAAAAAAAATTTATGATGGACGATGCACCGCTTAATAAGTTCCATATTCGTATTACGGCACTTACTTTTGGATCGAATTTTTCAGATGGCTATGCTTTAGGAATTATAGGTATGGCACTTTCGCTACTAGGTCCTCAAATGAAATTAAATTCTGTATGGGAAGGATTAATCGGTAGTTCCGCATTAATCGGACTTTTTTTCGGTAGTTTGTTTCTTGGCGGATTATCAGATCGCATTGGTAGGCAGAAAATTTATTTAGCAAACTTTGTGATTATTACAATCGCATCTGCTTTACAGTTTTTTGTTCATGATCCATATACGCTTTTTGCATTAAGGGTTTTAATCGGTGTTGCACTAGGAGGAGATTATGCAGTAGGATCTACTTTACTTGCGGAGTTTGCACCTAGAAAGTATAGAGGTATGTTATTATCATCATTAAACGTTTTATGGACAGTTGGATATGTTGCTTCTAATCTAGTTGGTTATTATTTAGAAAAAACTGGGCCAGATGCATGGCGTTGGATGTTAGTGAGTGCAGCAATTCCTGGTCTAGTTGTCTTGCTTTTACGTTTCGGAACACCAGAGTCTCCGCGTTGGTTATTAAAGATGGGTCGTGTTGAAGAAGCACGTGCTATTGTAAGAAAGTATATTGGTGAAAATGCTGTAATGGATGAAACAGTCGATGCTAATTCTAAACATGCATACAAGGTTACAGATTTATTCAATAAGCAGCTTTGGAAACGTACTACATTCGGATCACTTTTTTATATGTGTCAGGTTGTTCCATATTTCGCAATCTATACATTCCTACCAACTATTTTAAGTAAATTGGGATTTGAAGAAACATTTGGTGTAGACATGGTTCTAAATCTGTTCCTTCTAGTAGGGGCGTTAGCTGGTGTATGGTGTACTGAAAAGTTAACTCGTAGAGGGTTTACAATTAATACATTTATTATTTTAACGATTTCATTATTCGTATTAACAGTCTTACCTCAAGGTCTACATACAATCGCAATTATTGTGTTTGCAATCTTTACATTTGTAATGTCGGCAGCTTCTAATTTAACATTAGTGTATCCTGCTGAACTATTTCCGACCGAGGTTCGTGGAACTGGGGTTGGCTTGACAACAGCGGTTAGTCGAATTGGCTCAGCTGTTGGTACATTCCTATTACCGATAAGTGTTAGTTCAATGGGGATGGCACCTTCTATGATAGGAATGTCTATTATTCTATTCCTTGGTACAATTGTTTCGATTGCCTGGGCTCCGGAAACAAAATCACTTTCATTAAATGAAGCTAGTAATCCATTACTTGAAGGCGATTTAGATGAACCAAATAAACAATCAGTATCAAGTCACTAAACTTAAGATATTCAATGTAAGAGGTGTTTTGATGACAAAGAACGATTCTATTCATCCAAAAAATATTAAAGAGGTTATTCTTGGAGACCATGAGTTATCAATTAATGAAGTAATTGCTGTTGCAAGATATGGTGCAAAAGTATCATTTACAGAAAACTATTATCTTAGAATAAATAAGTCTCGTAATCTAATTGAAAAGTTTCTTGAAGAAGAAAGAGCGGTTTATGGGGTAACTACAGGATTTGGAAGCAATGTAACCGAAGTTATTTCAAAGGAAGATGCTCATACTCTTCAACGAAATATTGTCCGTTCTCATGCTGTTTCTGTAGGTGATCCACTTGAAAAAGAAGTGGTAAGAGCCATTCAATTAATGGTTTTAAATAATATAGGTCAAGGTTATTCAGGCGTTAGAATAGAAGTGTTAGAGCTAATAGCATCCATACTTAATCATGATATATTGCCGTTTGTACCTGGCGAGGGATCTGTAGCATATTTATCACCTGAGGCTCATATGACGCTAGTGTTAATGGGCGAGGGAAAAGCTTGGTATAAGGATGAGTTATTAAGCGGCCACGAGGCATTGGAGCGGGCCGGTCTAATTCCAGTGACCTTTGAATGTAAAGAAGGACTTGCACTATTAAGTGGTACTACATCAGCCACAGCATTCGCTGTACTCTCGATATATAATGCAATTCAAGCTGTTAAAACAGCGGATATTACTGGTGCAATGTCACTAGAAGCATTGAAGGGAACGATAAAAGCTTTAGATCCTCGACTGCACTCGGTAAAAAAACATGTGGAACAAGCAAAGACAGCTCGAATCGTTTCAAAAATTCTAGATGGAAGTGAGATTGCAAAACAGTATAAAGACTATCGATTACAAGATGCACTTAGTCTTAGATGTATACCGCAAGTTCATGGGGCAGTTAAGAAGATATTAAAAAATGCATTGGAAAATATTCATAATGAAATGATGTCTTCAAGTGATAATCCGATTATTTGGCCGGAGGAAGAAGACGGTCTTGCATTAATGGGTGGAAATTTTGATGCTTCCTATTTGGGAATTGATGCAGATACGATTTGTATTGGTATGGCAAACTTAGCAAAAATAACTGAACGTCGTATTGATCGATTAGTAAATTATCATGTAAGTGAGCTTCCTAGTTTCTTAGTTGTCAATCCTGGTTTAAATAGCGGCTATATGATTCCACAATATACCGCAGCAGGATTACTCAATGAAATAAGGGTTCTGTCGCATCCAGCAACGATTGATAATACATCTACATGTGCAAATCAAGAGGATGTTGTTAGCTTTGCTTATTTCGCTGCTAGGAAAGCCTATCAGATTTCAAAAAAACTTGAACATATTTTAGCAATTGAACTAATGGTTGCCACTCAAGCACTAGAATTCCATGATTCACTAAAGCCGTCACCGGTAACGGCAAGTGTATATCAGTTAATTAGAAATCAAGTTCCAGCAGTTGAAGAGGATCGCTATTTTTATCATGATATTGAAACTATTCGTAATCAAATTCATGATGGAGATATTGTTGAACTGGTTGAAGAGAAAATAGGGGTCATGGAATTATGAAATTTTTTATGGAGCAGTTATACTCTAAGAGTAAGACAGCTTCTTTTTTTTATGGCTCAATTATTTTGATACTTACTACCAAACGTTCAACTAAGAAAAATTATAAGCTAAAAAGGAGAAATTAAGATGAATCGAGATGCTACTCAATCAGCTTTTTCAAATTTGTTACTTTCTGGTACGCTCGTCCATATAGGAACTTTTGATGAGGTTCAAAAAAGATGTGGCATCAATACTTATCCAAATATTGTAATGGTAATTTCGATTGATCGTTATCCTGATTTAGCAGTAGAAAACCCAAAGCAGTGGAAACAAGAAATTGGCCATGAACTAATCAATCAAATTGATCAGACGATTGGAGTTTCTTATTTATGGAACTGGGTAGAAGAAGGTGTGCTTGCACTTCTAATTGAGCTAGATGATGAAGATAATGAAATCGAGTTCAATAAAAAGATTTTTAGAATGGCAGAAGAAATTCAAAATTCATTGGATAGGGTTCAGATTACAGTTTCAATTGGAATAGGTAAAAAATATAGTGATCCTAATTTGTTACACCACTCTTTTGAAGAGGCTAGAAAGTCAATGTCAGGTCGTTTTTTTCAAGGGAACAAACTGATATTTCATAGTGGTATTAAACCAGTGGAAGAAAATACACTAAGAGCATTATCCACCGAGGACCGAATTGAATTATTAGCACTTGTTCGAATTGGTGATGAAGAAGGTGTAGTCAATCAATTAAAAAGTTTCCTTGAAAAGGTAGCAAATGCATGCCGATTAAATGAAGACGTATTTAAGACCGAGGTAGTCGATTTAATTATGTTAATCTCTAGGGTTGTAGTAGAATCAGGTGTAAATGCAACACTCATCATGTCAAAAAACGCTCAAATGATCCAGGAATTATATCATATTATTCGCTATGATAAATTTGTAAAAAAGGTTTGCGAATATGCTTACTGGCTAACGATTCAAATAGCTAATTCATTTAATAATAAGATGACTCCCGTAATTCGCAAAGCAACTAAGTATATACGAGAAAATCATCAAAATAGTATTACATTGGAAGAAATTGCTCAATATTGTTGCGTAAGTAAATATCATTTCAGTCACCTATTCAAAAAAGAAATTGGCACAAGTGTCATTGATTTTTTAAATAGAATAAGAATTGAAAAATCAATGTTTTATTTAGAAATGACTGATTTAAGTATGCAAGAAATTGCTACACGAATTGGTTTTCAAGATTCGAATTACTTTAGTCGTATATTTAAAAAATACATAAAAAGTAGCCCTTCTGAATATAGGGCTACTAAATATCCACATTTAAATTTAGTGTTAGAAAATTAAAAGTAGGATGCAGTGTTTAAGGGTAAGGAACAGGTTTTAATAAATTCTTATTACCCTTAATCCTGCCTTTCTAATCTTGTTGCATATGGGTAAAGTGGATCTAATAATTGGAATTCATAAGTTATTCCATCAACTTTTCCTACTACCTTTTCACTATCATAAAGTTCCAACATGAAACCGGCCATTTCTTTTGCAGTATGATACTTTGGTAGAACGCCTTCAAATTTAATGTTTTCTTCTAAATCATAGGATACTTTTGCAAATTCTGTTTCAGTTGCAGCTGGTGCTAATACTTTAGCTTGCATTTTTGCACCTTTTTCTTTTAATTCATGAGCAAGCCCTTCTGTAAAGGCACTTACATAGAATTTAGTCGCACAATATGTGATGGCATTACCAATAATTGTATACCCTCCACCAGATGAAACATTGATAACTTGTGTCCCTTCGACTGTTGAATAATCGCGTACGTATAGTGAAGTTAAAATCGTTAAAGCTTCAATATTCAAATTAAGCATACTTTCAATTTTGCCTAAATTTTGTTCACCAACAGAAGCGAAATTACCAAACCCAGCATTATTAATCCAAGTTTCAATCTCATATTCTTTCAGTCCTTCATATAAATCATAAGCATTTTTAACAACAGATAAATCAGCCGTTTTTATGATCACATCAAGATCAGAATTCAATTTACTGATTTCTGATTTTAATTTTTCAAGTTCTTCCGTTCTACGAGCAACAATGATAAGGTTTTTTCCACGTGCGGCAAACGCAAGAGCTGATTCATAACCAATTCCTGAACTAGCACCTGTAATGACAGTATATTTTTTCATCTAAATTCCTCCCAATAGTTTGGTTTATACTAAAATTAAATTAATTGTGTATCAGTTACGGATTCATTATACTGGTTAGAGTAAACTCTAAGTCAAACAAAACTGGAGGTATTTATGTATTCAATTGGTGAAGTTGCTCAGATGTTAGGAATAAGCACACATACTTTACGTTATTATGAAAAAGAACAGATCATACTTCCTAATCGTAATGAAAATGGTGGAAGATTGTATTCTGAATCACATATTCAATGGTTAAGATTTGTCCTGAAGCTAAAAGAAACGCAAATGCCAGTTAATAAGATTAAAGAGTATGCACATTTATATACAGAAGGTGAGCATACATCATTGGCTAGGTTGGATCTATTAGTTGAGCACAAACAGTCTATTGAACATCAGCTAAAAACATTAGAAGAAACGAATAAAATGTTAGAGCAAAAAATCAATTTTTATAAAGAGGTAATTTATAATAAAAACATCGTCAATAAATAAAACCTTATTGGATACCCCAATAAGGTTTTATTGTGTAAACAAAGTACAAAAAACTTAATATTTTTTATTCAACTCTTTCCTTTTTTCTTAGACCCGCAAATCCTAATAATCCAAGAAGTCCAAGCCAGCCATAATTGAAATGATTATTATTTGTATTGTCAGTAGTATTTAATGTGTTAGTAACAGGTGTAGGCGTTACATTATTTACATTTCGTCGATAATAATTCCCGTCATTACTAACTGGATTATTTACTCCATTATTGTTATTTAACATGTCATTTGTTGTATTTTTTATATTATTTTTAGTATTATAATACCCTTCTTTAACCGTATTTTTTGTATCATAATACCCTTCTTTAACCGTGTTTTTCGTGTCATTTACAACGTGGTTTGGATCATTAAAATCATTGTTAAAATCTCTTTTAATATGTTTACCATTATGATCATAGCTTGGTTCTAATTGTGTAGCGTCAGGTCCTGTAGAAGCTGCATGAACATTAGCTGAAATGATAAATGATAATGAAACTGTGCATAATGTAAGACAAATTTTATTCATCTTTAACCCTCCTTCTTTATGCAATATTATTTTGTGCATCTTTAGAAGGAATATATGTGGCAAAAAAGTCCATTAAATAAATGCTCTTGTTTTATTAGAGTTTGCTGATTTATACCAGAAATAACAAAGCACGGTAATCAATAACAAATCAACAAGGTCCCCTCCATAATACATTAAGACCGCACCGAGTTGAACATCATCAAAACCGAAACTGTCTAATGGATTTGAAAAAAGCAACTTCGATAAGATATCATGACCTGCTAATGCAATGATCATAATTGATGAGCGAAACAAAAAACTGAATTTATGAGGGAACGGTTCAATAGCAATGATTGAAGTTGTAAATAGAAATCCCGAAAAAAACAAATGAATATGTACCAAATTTAACAAAAAGGTGCTCTCATGAATTAAGTTAAATACTGTGGAGGTATACAATACCCAAAGTCCTCCGATATTTAAAAGCATGGTTGTAATAGGATGAGTTAATAGTCCAACAGGAGCACTTCTTAAAATACGTGTCACACGCCTTGCATGTTGAGTTTTTAATGATGTTAATAATAATGTAATCGGTCTAGATAAAGCGATAAAAAATGGAGCGAGCATTCCTAGTAACAAATGCATAATCATATGGAAAACAAAAAGATGGTGACTTAGTTTTGCAATTGGTCCAATAACCGAAACTAATATACAAACAAAACCAGTTATCCATAATATAGAGCGAAATTTTGGCCAAGGCTTTTTTTTATGTTTTATCGCAGCAACCAAGTATCCAACAATAAAAAGTAAAATTAATAAAATAATGAGTAGATCAAACGAATAATTATGCCTCAAATTGCCCACCTTTATTTCGAGTTTTAAAAATTAGAATGCAACCGATCAATGTCATAATAGTAGCAGTAATATTCCAAGTTAAATCATAGGGCAGAATATCAACGTTATATCTAATTTGATGTAGCTCCAACCATTTATGTTGAACGGTTCCATCATAAAGTTGAAACAAACCTGCCCCAAGTAAAACTCCGCCGATCCATCTTTTAATATAGAGTGATTTTTTTCTCCTTAAATTCGCAAACATAAATAAGGAGCCAATCGTTGCAAACCAACTAAAGGCATGAAAAAGACCATCAGAGATAAGCCCCAAACTTGTTGTAGACTTATCGTAAAAATGGTGCCAATGTAGAAGTTGATGAAAAACTGCTTCGTCAAAAAATGCCACCAATCCAAGGCCAAATAAAATACCAGACCATAAATTTAAATGAAAATAATTAGTTGAATTCTCTAGATTAGTCATAAATACTCCTCCTTTTAAAAATGGTATATTTTTCATTTTGCCCCCAAATTTACTTGTCAAATCGTAATTAGTAAAAATTACAATTCAACCAAAAACGATACTTGGGAAATATTAAGGATTGTGATTGTTTTTAGTTACACAAAACACGGAGGTTATATGGATAAAAAACAAACGCGGAGTTTATGGGCGCTATCTACAGTACCTCTTGTAATGACTTTAGGTAATTCAATGTTGATTCCCGTACTTCCAAAATTAGAACAACAATTAAATATATCTGGCCTTAAAGTTTCAATGATTATTACTGTTTATTCAGTTTTTGCAATCATTCTTATCCCTATAGCGGGTTATTTGTCGGATTTATTTGGAAGGAAAAAAGTAATCATTCCAAGTTTAATTATTGCCGGAATTGGAGGAGCATTAGCCGGCTTTGTTTGTTGGAAATTAGAAAATCCATACGCGTGGTTAATTGTTGGGAGAATCATTCAAGGGATTGGTTCTGCTGGGGCAATGCCTGTTGTTATTCCGTGTGTGGGAGATATGTTCAAAGATGAAAATGAAGTTAGTAAAGGATTAGGCTTAGTTGAGACATCGAATACTTTTGGAAAAGTACTGAGTCCAATACTTGGTTCAGTATTAGCAGCGGTTGTTTGGTATTTACCATTTTTATCAATACCGTTCCTTTGCTTACTATCAATTATTTTAATTTTAATTTTTGTAAAACCCCCAAAACAGCCTATGAGGTCAAAAAGAAAAGATAAAAGAAAGAAAAAGTTAAAACTGTTTATCAGATCAATAAAAAAAATATTTCGAGATAATGGCAAATGGCTTTTTACCATATTTATATTAGGTGCCATTATCATGTTCATTTTATTTGGTATGCTTTTTTATTTATCCAAAATATTAGAAAAGCGCTATCACATAATTGGAATATGGAAAGGATGTATGTTAGCGATCCCACTCGCTGCTTTATCCTACACATCTTATAAGACAGGTAAAAAAATTGGAAATCAAAAAGGTGCAATGAAAAAATGCATTGTGATCGGATTTATTTTAATAAGTATTTCTTTTGTCATGCCGATTATAAATAAAGATATTTATATGATTATCACGAGTTTATTGATTAGTGGGATTGGAATCGGAATGTCTTTACCAAGCTTAGATGCATTAATAACCGAGGGGATTGAGAAGGAACAAAGAGGGACTATTACTTCTCTTTATAGTTCTTTACGGTTTGTGGGGGTAGCTGCGGGACCTCCAGTTTTTGCCTATATGATGAATAAACCAGATAATTATATGTTATTTTTTTCCATCGTCTTAGGGGTGCTAGGACTTATTTTGTCCATCAAATATATTAAGCCTAACCAAGAAACAGATACCGCTAAATCCAATTAAAACAAATCTAAAGAATAGAGGAATTTATTAATGTATTATTACAAGGAAGAATTAATCAATATGATAAAGCCAGACAAACCAGATCCCGCAGCTGCAAAAGTTTTACAAGAAACGTTAGGTGGACAATTTGGGGAAATGCGAACAATGATGCAATATTTTTTCCAAAGCTCAAATTTTCGAGGAAAAGCTAAGCAATACAAAGATTTAATTCGAGGAGTTTTTAATCGAAGAAATTAGCCATGTAGAGCTTGTTCAAAATACAATTAACCAGTTATTAAATGATTCAGGCGCACCTGGTGTCGGTAACTTTGGTACTGATGGCGCTCCATTAGATGAAGCAATAAAACATGCCAACCCTCATCATTATATAATGGGGGCACAAGCATCTCTTCCAGTAGACGCAGGAGGTAATCCGTGGAATGGTTCTTGGGTGTATAGCCATGGGAATTTAGTCGCTGATTTACTAAATAATTTAATACTCGAATCAACAGGGGTATTACAAAAAACAAGAATTTATGAAATGAGTTCAAATCAAACATTAAGAGAGACATTAGGATTCTTGATTGTACGTGACAATGCTCATCAAAATGCTTTTGCAAAGGCATTGGAAACTTTAGGCGTAAATTGGGGTAAATTATTCCCGGTTCCGAATTACGATATAAATAAATACCCTGAATGTAGAAAATTTGTAGATATGGGTTATCATAATGCTCAATTCAATTTTAGACTTGATGAGACACTTATGGGAGAAATATTTAAAGGTAAAACACCAAGTAGAAATGGTGGAGATTTAAACGTAACTGAACCTCCGAAAGGTTTTCCTGTTCCAGAATTTCCTGATATGCCAAATGAACATAGCCCGGGTTTATATGATTTAAATAATTAAAATTAAAAACTCCTTACAAAAGTAAGGAGTTCAGACTGTTGACAAACACTCGCTTTCTTCGTTGCTTCGCCTGTTGAGCGGTGCTCATTACCGTCTAGGGTAACTCCGCTCCTCACCAGGCTTCGCGCCTCGAAAGACAAGCGCTTGCAATCAGTCTGAAAATCAAGTTTTTTGTACTTTGTCTAAACTCCTTACAAAAGTAAGGAGTTCAGACTGTTGACAAACGCCCGCTTTCTTCGTTGCTTCGCCTGTTGAGCGGTGCCCATTACCGTCTAGGGTAACTCCGCTCCTCACCAGGCTTCGCGCCTCGAAAGACAAGCGCTTGCAATCAGTCTAAAAATCAAGTTTTTTGTACTTTGTCTAAACTCCTTACAAAAGTAAGGAGTTTAGTTTTATTTTTACCTATAATTTTTACCAGCTTAGCAACGTATTTAAACATATCGTCCATAATCAGGTTTGGCGATTGTGTTGAAGTTTTTAACTAAGTAGTCTAATTTCTCATGTAATTCATCTTCTAGCAATGGAAAGCCGTGACCTGTTATTGCCTTTTTAGGGTGTAGAGCCTGCAGTTTTTTTACAGAATTCAATGCTGTCTCCCAATCTGTCGTCAAATATCTAGGAGGACCATTTATTTCTCTTTTTTGAGTTAGAACGCTGTAAATAGAGTCTTGTTTAACATTAACGAAGGCATCTCCAGCAATCAGTAATTGATCTTCATCTCTAAAAAGTGAAATATGTCCAGGTGAATGACCCGGTGTGTGGATCCATTTCCAATGTGGCATTTCAGGTACAGATCCATCTGCAGGGAGAACATGGATATATTCCCCTAAATTAATTCCTTCGTTTGGAAACAGTGGAGATAACTTTGCAATTAATCCACCTTCAACCGTTCCATCTGGTTCTGGGTAATTCTTTTCCCCTGTTAAATATGGTAACTCTTTTTTATGTGCATAAACAGGTGTATTGAATTCTTTTACTAAGTCAATGATTGTCCCAACATGATCAAAATGTCCATGGGTAAGTATGATTGCTTTTAATTTGTGTCTTTCACCGAATCGTAGTTCAGCTGAATCCATTATATTATCAAATGACTTTGGCATACCAGCATCAATTAATACCCACTCATTTGATAAATTAGGATTACCGTAAAAACAAAAATTCACAATTTGATTTGTTTCATAGTATAAATCATTCGCTAATTCAAACCCATTTCCACTCGATATAGATGTAATAGGCATATAATGAAATTCCTTATTCATATTTTGTAGGTCGTTTGAGTTATTCATAACATCCTCCAATTTAGACTTATGTGATTAACTTTTTTAGTCTTCTTTTATAAGTGTTTTTTATTCTGATGGAGATAACTAATAAATCAAATTGAATTAAACCTATTCATTTAACAAAAGCTAATCATAAAAATAAAAAAGGTAGTGAAGATATGCATACAGTATGGAAAGGTACAATCAGTATGGGACTAGTTACAATCCCAGTAAAGTTGTTTTCAGCAGTTGAGGATAAGGATATAAAGTTTCGTCAATATCATAAGGATTGTAAAACACCGATTTCCTATAAAAAGGTTGCTAGTTGTGACGATGAAGTTACTCCCGAAGAAATTATTAAAGTATTTGAAACACCAAATGGTAGAGTTGTGGAAATAACAGAAGAGGAAATGAATAAATTAAAAGAAGAATTTGAACTTAAAACCGTATCAATCATTGATTTTGTCAAACTTTCAGAAATTGATCCAGTGTATTTTGATCGAACATATTATATTGGTCCGGATTCAGGTGGAACAAAAGCATATGCTTTACTTTCGGAAATATTGAAGAAAAGTAAGAAAATCGGTCTTGCAAAAATTACAATTCGTAGCAAACAACATTTAGCTGCTATTCGGCCATATAAAAACGCGATTATTCTTGAAACACTACATTTTCCAGATGAGATTAGAGCAATTGAAAATCTGCCAGGTGGTGTTCCTGAAAAGGCTGGATTGGCAGAGCGTGAACTACAGGCTGGCATGATGCTAGTTGAACAATTAACGACAACGTTTAATCCAGAGAACTATACCGATACATACCGTACAGCTTTAGAGCAATTAATTTCGGAAAAAGTTAATAAAAATGATTATATCGCGACAGGGCAGGAGAAACCGGCAGAACAAAAAAATGTTGTTGATTTAATGTCTGCATTACAAGCGAGTATCGATCGAACAAAAGGAGAAGCAACACCTCCGAAAAAGCCTAGAACAAGAGCACCTAAAAAAGCAACGAGTTAAATAGGAGGTAATAATGGAGCTAAATCCAATTTTTCCTTTTGAACCTATTTCTTCAGATATTGTACCAATTGGTCCTGAGTGGGTTTCGCAAATTAAATGGGACGGTACTAGAATTCTAACCTATTTTGATGGGAAAGAGGTTAAATTATTTAACCGAAAATTAAATGATCGTACAACTATTTTTCCAGAGCTAACAAATATAAAATCCTATTCGACTGCTCAATCAATCATTTTAGACGGGGAGGTCATCGCTCTTGATCAAAATGGAAATCCATCGTTTCATGAGGTAATGCGAAGGGATGGAATTAGACGCATGGATCGAATTGATTTAGCTATAGAAGCAGTACCTATTTTTTATATGATTTTTGATATTCTTTTTTACAATGGAGAATGGGTTACACAATTATCTCTCCAAGAGAGACAAAATTTACTATCTGAAGCGATCCAACCAAATAAGCAAATTCAGTTAGTTCCAAATAATACTGATGGTGTTGCCTTATTTGAAGTTGCGAAACAACATAATTTAGAAGGTATCGTATGTAAAAATTTAAATAGTAAATACTTGATCAATGGAAAGCACAATGCGTGGCAAAAAGTAAAAAATTATAAGGACGTTATTGCTGTAATCGGTGGTGTAACGTATCGCTCTGGAATTGTTAATTCTATATTAGTAGGACTTTATAACGAAAATAAACAACTTGTTTTTATAGGGCATGTTGGAACAGGGAAATTAACGAAATCAGAATGGAAAGACCTTACTACAGTCATTAATAATTTAAAAATAGAAAACAATCCATTCAGTAGCCAACCAAAAAGAATAAAGGAAATTCAATGGATTCAGCCATTGTTAACTGTTAAAGTTCAATTCATTGAATGGACTGAAGGTCATTCACTAAGACAACCAAGTATCCAAGCTTTTATCGAAAAAGATCCTAAAGAATGTACACTGACAGATTAGGGGATTTTGATATGAATCATTACTTTATTCAAAAACATAATAAAATTTATACAGGCATTTTCTTTATTTTAGGTTTCAATATAAAAGAGGAAACCTTTTTAGTGGGACTTAAAAAAGAAAATGATATTTTGCAAATGGGGTCTTTTTCAAATGGACTTAGCGAGGAAGAGAAGGGTATATTGATTAAAGCAATCGAAGCAAATAAAAAAAGCAAAAAAGATAATATAAAATATGTTGAACCTGGGATCTGTATTGAACTTGAGTTTCAAAGTATAGAAAACAACCAATTAACAAATGCAAAATTTCTATCCTTTCAATTAAAGCATGCATGGAATGAATGTACTTGGGATGGCTTACTATTAGATAATCTTAATTTGGAGGAAGAATTAACACTTACTAGTCCTGATAAAGTAATATGGAGGGATCCACTTATAAATAAGGAGAGTTATGTTTCGTATTTAGCTCAAATATCCACTTATATGCTTCCATTTCTAAAAAATCGTTTATTAACAACGATTCGTTTTCCGAATGGTATAGATGGTGAATCTTTTTTTCAAAAAAACAGTCCAGATTATGCTCCGAGTTTTATTAAAACTGAAGAACATGAGGGGAATAATTTTATTATTTGTAATGATGTATCAACATTGCTATGGTTAGGAAATCAATTAGCAATCGAATATCATATCCCTTTTCAAACATATAAAGCCAAAAACCCGATTGAAATTGTATTCGATTTAGATCCACCTAATACAGATGCATTTCCTTTAGCAATAAAAGCCGCATTGGAAATGAGATTAATCTTTGAATCTTTTCAAATAAAAAGTTACCCAAAAGTGTCTGGTAGTAAAGGAATTCAAATCCATATTCCAATTAAAGAAAATTCTCTTACTTATGATGATACAAGAGTATTTACTTCTTTTATTGCGCATTATTTAATTGAGAAATTTCCAGATGATTTTACGATTGAACGATTAAAGAAAAATCGGGGCAATCGTCTTTATATTGATTATATACAACATGCAAAAGGAAAAACCATTATTTGCCCATACTCTACAAGAGGAAGGGTAAAACCAACAGTTGCAACACCTCTATTTTGGGATGAGGTAAATGATGAATTAAAAATTGAAACATATACAATTCCTTTTGTACTAAACCGGTTAGAAAGTAGTTCATGTCCAATGCAAACCTATTTTGATCAAGAAAACAGTTCTTTAGTAGATTTAATTTCTAAAATTAAAGAAAATCAATCAAAGTAAAAACTCCCTAATTAGATTGAACAGGGAGTTTTTTTATTTTTATATTTCAATGATTATTGGTAAAATCATCGGCTTTCTCTTCGTTTTCGTAAATAAAAATTGACCAAGAGACTTTTTAATATTTTGCTTCATAACTCCCCATTGGAGCTTGTTTTCATCAAGTAATTCATTTACTGAAGATGTAACTATTTGGTTTACTTCCTTCAGTAAACTTTCAGAGTCACGCGCATAGACAAATCCTCTTGATATTGTATCAGGACCAGAGATAATCTTCTTTTCCGTCTTGCTAATGGTAATAACGACTACAACCATTCCATCTTCAGCAAGCTGTTTTCGATCTCTAAGTACGATATTACCAACATCACCTATGCCCATGCCATCGACATAAATGTTTCCTGCTGGAATTCTACGACTTTGAATTGCTTCTGATTGTAAAATATCTACTACATCACCATTTTTAATAATAAAAATATTATTTCGTTTTACACCAACAGATTCAGCAAGAGAACGATGATGATGTAACATTCTGTTCTCACCATGAATTGGAATAAAATATTTTGGCTTCATTAATGTAAGCATGAGCTTAAGCTCTTCTTGATAAGCATGACCAGAAACGTGCATACCAGTCGAACTACCTGAACCATAGATAACAATTGCTCCAAGATTATAAAAATTATCAATTATTCGTGAGACATTTCGTTCATTACCGGGTATTGGAGAGGCAGCTAAAATAACTGTATCTCCAGGATAAATATCAACGCCTCTAAAGCTAGAGCTAGCTAATCGAGCCAGTGCTGCAAGCGGTTCTCCCTGACTACCTGTACATAAAATTGTAACTGATTCTGGTGCAAAACTATTTATTTGATCAGTATCAATTAACATCCCCTCAGGAATGGTTAAATATCCTTGCTCCATTGCTACTTGAACAACATTCACCATGCTTCTCCCTAGTAGAGCTAACTTTCGATTAGTTTTAATAGAAGCATCAACAATTTGTTGGACTCGATGTACATTAGAGGCAAATGTTGAAATAATTACTCTCTGTTTTGCTTTCATAAAAGCATCGACAATATGATCTCCTACAATCCGTTCAGATGGTGTGGAACCAGGCCGTTCAGCATTAGTGCTCTCTGATAGAAGCAATAAAACACCTTTACTACCTATTTCGGCCATTTTATGAATATCTGGATATTGATTATTAACAGGCGTTAAATCAAATTTAAAATCACCAGTATGTACAACGGTTCCTTCAGGCGTATCAAATACTATGCCTAAACAATCAGGTATACTATGATTTGTTTTAAAAAAAGAAATAGAAAAATAATCAAATTTAATATTTGAATCGGAGTTTATTAAAATTAACTCAGTTTCTCTAAGTAATCCATGCTCTTCTAATTTAAGTTCAATCAATCCAAGTGTTAGTTTTGATGCGTAGACTGGAATATTTAATTGTTTTAATAAATAAGGGATTCCACCAATATGATCTTCATGGCCATGAGTAACTAGTAAGCCTTTAATCTTTTCTTGATTTTCCTTGAGATAAGTAATATCTGGAATGATCAAGTCTACACCTAATAAACTCTCGTCTGGAAATTTTGAACCACAATCGATTAAAATGATTTCATTTAAATATTGAATAGCATACATATTTTTGCCAATCTCATTAATTCCGCCTAAAGCAAAGACAGATAGCATACTTTTTGTTGGACTCAAAATCTTATTCCTCCTAGTTCAGTAAAAAGTATAAATATTTTTCTATGGAAAATTCCATATTTTTCTTAGTATGTACGTAAGTGCTAAAATCATTCAATTGAGAGTTTGTATAAAAAGAAAAATGAGCCGGTTTAAGCCGAGCTCATCTTTATATTACTCTTCAAAATAGTTTTTAAATGGTTTTTTAGGTGTATGCGTTTCGTTACGATAGTAAGGATTATCTTCAGTAGAATCTTTTGGATCTAAATTCGTTTTAATCACCAATGTTGGTCCAGTTGTACCATGCTCGGCAATAATCCGATCATTTAATTCATTAAAATCAGGAAGTTTTTTATTCCCTGGTTGTAATGGTTCAGACATTTAATCCACCTCCTGTCAATAGGATGGTTTCTTCAAGAGAAATTATGTATTTAGTTAAAAGGATTTGTATTTAAAAATGTGCTATAGAAAGTGTACGTGTTGTGTTATGTACATACTGTTCAATGAAGAAAATAAAAATGTATTTACCGAGATACTACCTCTAGGTTTGAGATGGTTGAAAAAGAGACTAAAAGAAAACGAGTTGAAAAAGTAATTAAGAGGATTGATTAAAATATGAGTTTGTTGGCTGATGTGGAAGAATTACGGCTTAATGAGTTGACTGTTCATTTTGAAATGGTGAGAACTGCTGTTTCAAAGCATTTGGCAATACTAAAAGAGGTCTTGTAACCAGTAGAAAGGTCGGTAGGGAAATACGTTATCGCCTAAATGCTGGTCCATTAAGAGAAATTGAAGAATGGGTATTGTTTTACAGGAAATTCTGGAATGAATATTACTTTTAAACCAAGTATTAGAGGAGGAATAAAAAATGAATTTAGCATTTTCACAAGATTATAGTTTTAAGAAGCCGATTGAGAAAGTATGGCATGCACTAAACAGATGCAGAAAACTCTTTCGAAATGGGTAATGCCTAATGATAGTAAGTCTGTCGTTGGACATAAATTTAACTTTAGATTGGAACTGTACAATTTAATTCTTGATTTTGAAGTTTAAGAAGTAGACAAACTAAATAATCTCTCTTACACATGGGTCGGTGGAGGAATCACTACTTCAGTTACATGGACCTTGAAGTATGAAGATGGAACAACATACTTGCATCTTGAACAAATAGGATTTGAAAAAGAAGATCAAGCGTTCAATGGTGCGAAATTTGGTTGGGTTAGAATGAGCGAAGTACTAAAAAAGTTGTTAGGGGACATATAAGCGAAAAACCGCTATATTCTTGATTTTCAACCAACGTATAGATGAAAGCAAACGGATTGGAATAGATACCGTTTGCTTTTTTTGTTTATTCTCCATTTATTCATGCTCTTAAATTTTTTGTAGAAAATGTTCGAATTATAAAAAAATTGTATTTGATAAAATTTATGAAAAATAAAATTCTGTCAAATCTCACTATAATGAAACTATCAAGAGAGAGAGGAAGATGGGGAAAGATGAAAAAGAAAATCAAAAAAAATGTTACAACCCTGGCATTTACAACAGGTCTTGTAACTAGCGTATTTAATCCGATTTCGCATGGACGCAATGTTCATGCACAATCAATGACAAAAGTAGAACAAGTTTTATCAGCATTTACACCAGCTCAACGTGAAGCTATTAAACAATTAAAAGTCAGTGACAAAGAAGGGCTTCAAGTATCGCCTGATTTAGATTTAACCAGCGATGCACCAACTTCAGTCATTGTCGAATTTAAGGACAAGCCAGCACAAACAGCAGTAATGGTTGCAGAAACTGAAGGAACAACTCTTTCTGAAGCAGATGCACAAGCAAAGGTAGACGCTTCACACGAGTCGTTTGATCAAGATTTAAAAACGATTTTTAGTAAAGAGCTAAAAGAAAAGAAAAATCCATACAAAATCAAACGATCATTCAAAAAGGCATTTAATGGGGTTTCAATGACAATCCCTGCTAATAAAGTAAAATCATTACTAAAATCGAATGCTGTTCAAGCAGTATGGAGTGATTTACAAGTTCAGCTAGATGATCCAACAACTAAAGTAGAAGGTTCTGGAGAGCAAGGGCCAACTCATAATATGGTAACATTCCCAGGTGTTGAAAAACTTCATGAAGAAGGATATACAGGCAAAGGCGTAAAAATTGGTATTCTTGATACTGGAATTGATTACAATCACCCAGATTTAAAAGGCGCTTTTAAAGGTGGTTACGATTTCGTCGATAATGACAATGATCCAATGGAAACAACTTATGCTGATTGGCAGAAATCTGGACAACCAGAAACAAATGGTGAAGCTTATTATACTGAGCATGGAACGCATGTAGCTGGTATTATTGCTGGACAAGGAAAAAACAACGCAGATTATGCGGTAACAGGTGTTGCTCCAGACGCCGATATATATGCTTATCGTGTTTTAGGGCCGTATGGATCTGGTTCAACTTCCGCAATTTTAGCAGGTATTGATAAAGCTGTTTCAGAAGGTATGGATATCATTAGTATGTCACTTGGAGCAAATTACAATGATCCATTATATCCAACGTCAATTGCGGTAAATAATGCTGTACTTTCAGGAGTAACAGCAGTAGTTGCAGCAGGAAATTCTGGAAAAAAGATGTATTCATTAGGTGCACCTGGGAATGCTCCTTTGGCAATCACAGTTGGAGCAAGTGATACATCCGCAACGATTCCAAATTATTCAGCGACAGCGAAATCTTCTACTGGTGATTTACCAGCTAATCTGAAATTAGCTGCTCAAGGACTTACAGATAATATAGCAGACCTCCAAGGAAAAACATATCAAATGGTGAATGTTGGAGCTGGGGCGGAAACTGCTTATTTTAAAAGAGACGCAGATGGAAATTATACAATACCAGTCGATGTAACAGGAAAGATTGTACTTGCTCAGCGTGGTATCTTAGGTGTAGAAGAAATTGTTAAAAGAGCTAAATCACATGGAGCAAAGGCTGTAGTTTTAACTAATCAATCAGGAGATACATTACAAGATGTTTTCTTAGGTAACGTTTATGGGTATATACCAACCTTTTTAATAAATAGCACACAAGGTACGAATATTAGTATAAAAATACCTTTAAATGAAGCAAATAAGGGTAAGACAATTGATTTTACATTCGCTGATATGAGCCAAACTGTAACGACAGGTAATAAATTAGCAGATTTTAGCTCTAGAGGTCCATCACGTGTGTTATATGATATTAAACCAGAAGTAACAGCACCAGGTGTTTCTGTATTTTCAACAGTACCTTCATATATGCATAAAGATGAAAATGGAAAACCATTACCTGATTATAAATATGCTTATGAACGCCTATCTGGTACGTCTATGGCTACACCAAACGTTTCTGGGGTAGCAGCATTATTAAAACAAGCTCACCCAGACATGACGCCAGCAGATATTAAGGCATCCCTTATGAATTCAGCTGATTCATTAAACGATAAATATAGTGTATACGAGGTAGGTGCGGGTCTTGTAAATCCTTACAAAGCTGTTCATTCACAAGTAGAAATTCAAGTGAAAGATCAGACAAAAACATTAAGTAGTAACGCTAAAAATTCTGATAGTTCGATTACGCTTGCAAGTAAAGGAATCAAAACAATTAAAAATATTACAGGTGCATTAAGCTTTGGCGAACAAGCTGTTGAAGGCACGGATTTTACTGAATCACGTTCAATGACTATATTTAATAAGAGCTCTGAAGATAAAACATTTGATGTAAAAGTTCAATTTCAAACATTGGATGCACGATTCACAAATGATTCTAGAGCGGATCAAGATGCTGCTGTAAACGGTGTTACATTAGAAGTGAAATCATCTGTCAAAGTAAAACGATATAGCAGTACAAATATGGATGCAACAATTAATGTTCCTAAAACTGCGAAGCTTGGAACATATGAAGGTTATGTAGTCTATACAAATCAAAAAAATCCTGATGAAAAATATAAAATTCCGTTTGCTATTCATACGGTAAAAGAGGATATTGACTATGTTACAGGTAATCCAGCAGCATTTACATTACCTTATGAAGCAGGAAGTAATGCGACAAAATGGTCTGTTGGAGTAAACTTTAAACTAAATTCTCATATGCGTACATTTGATTTCTTCTTAGTAGATCCAAAAACAAACGAAGAAATCGGTTATCTTGGCACAGCAGATGGAATGGGTGCAGATGAGAATGCTGAATATTATTTCAGAGGTGTGTTAAACAATGGGCAATATAGTCCTTTAACTGGAGATCCAGACAACCCTGTTGGATTTGGTTTCGATGAAGTTACACCAGGACTATGGAAAATAAGAATGGTTGGTACTAATGATAAAGGCGAAACTTTCACTAAAGATGCTCCAATTTTCTATGGTGAAATAGAGCCAAAAGTTACGATGAACTATGAAGCTGGTCAAATTGTAGAAACTGCTAATGCAACAGATAAAACTGTTACAATATCAGGTAATGCATTTGATAAAAATATAGCTGAAATGCAAGCAGCTGGAATTACTGCTTCACAAGGCGAAAATAAAATGTATTATTATAATCCAAATAACTCCGCTGAAATTAATATTCCAGTAGACGAAAATGGAAACTTCAATTCTACTATACCATTGGCTACAGCTGGTCCAAATACTTTACCAATTACTGAGTATGATTTCTATGACAGAGATAAATCAACTGTAGAAAATTATGGTAGCTTTAAAGACGTATACTTTATTAAAAAAGGAACAGCTTATACTACAGCAATTTCTGATAAACAACGAATCAACATGGGAGATTCTACAACAGTAACATTCTCAACTAAAAATATAGCAACGCCAGTGAAAAAAGCTGAGTACTCATTCTTATATCCAGCTAAGTTCTTAGACGTTATGAATGTAAAGCCACATGGAACATATGATGGAAAATTAGATGTTAAATATACAACTACAACTTTTAATAATACGTACAATGTTATGACAATTACAGCAACAGCAACTGGTGACCTAGCAACAACGGGGATTGCTGGAGATACTTCTTTAGTAGACTTGACTTTCAAAGCAAAAGACCAATACTACAAAGGAGCAATGCAGTTAGAAGATCCAACTGGTACATCTAGATTCTTTAAAGCTGTTTATACAGATGTTGATAATAGTACAGTAACAACTCAAGGCATTCAACCTTATTTCTATGTGACTCCTACTTATTCTCTAATGAGAGGCGCGGTTCAAGCAGAAGGATTAGCTTCAGGATTTGATAATTTAGGGAATGCAATAATGAAAAAGATTGACTATAATAAAGCTGGATCAAAAATTAGTGTAAAAGATTCAAGTGGAAAAGAATATGGAGTATCAGATCCTTTAGGTAATAGTGTAACTGCTCCACAGGGTTTCACAACTAGATTACCAATTACAGATAAACCATTTACTTTATCAATTGACGTACCAGGACACTTTACATTTAAAAAAGACTTTACAGTTGGTATAAAAGAAGACGGTAAAGTGACTGCCGGATCTAAACCAGTTGATTATAGCTATATCCCTGGTGGAGATGTAGATAAAAACAATGTAATTGACGTGAAAGATGCTCTTTACATCGAAACTTATTGGGGGACTAATAAGCGCGATGCGGATATTAACTATGATGGCGTAGTTGATGAGAAAGATATGCAGTTTGTAATCGATAACTACTCTATGCAAAATCCGTGGAATGAGAACTCTCCTAAGGCAGTTAAAAAGTTTAAGGGTAAATCTTTAGATGATGTTTTAACTGACCTTGGTTTAGAGTAATTGAATAATAGGTTTATAGTAGAATCGGTGACGACTATATGTCGTTACCGATTTTTTATAATACGGCAATCTACTTTATTCCACAGATCTACAGATGGAATTACTGTCAAAAATACCATTTTCTAAGTAGTGCTTTATATACATTTTAATAAATTACTAACTAAATTCTATTAGTTCTTTTGGAAACTATTAACAATATTTGTTTATTACCCCAAATCTTATATAAGTAATCCACTAAAAAATAATCCTCCCAAAGAGGTTATTAACATTTTTCGAGGTAAAGACCCTAAATTCTATTTAAAAGTCGTTCATTAGACAATCTTTTTAACCGAAATTGCCATCTTATCATTCTATCGAACTATGCTTTATTCCCCCAATTTACTGTGAACAGTAGAGTAGGTAAAATTCAAATTGTATTTATTTTTTACTAGGAATGATTAGTAATCTATCATTTTATAAATTTACTAATTTTAAAAAGTAGCGAAATAAATATAAAACTTAAAACAGATAAAAAAAGGAGCAATGTTAATGAG
>NZ_NTZO01000497.1 GCF_002559405.1 Bacillus sp. AFS001701
ACCTGGAAGTGATAGTAATATAATTAATTTACTAAAAAACGTAATATTTTTATTTAATAGTTTATTTATTGGCTTTTTGATAATATCTTTTGTTAGTTTTTTTGCTGTATTTTCATGAAGACTAGTCCCCTTTGTCGCATTTCCCGCACATATATCAAACAGCATCCTACATTTTATATTTAATATTCTTGCCTCTAAAACCTTATCGTAAGTCATAATATTTTTTTCACTAAAGAAACTATTTATTTCTTCTATTGCATCGAGTTGATCAAACTGTTTATTATTAAATCCTTTTCTTAAAGTACTTCCGTCACGCTGGATATAATAATATAAAGGTTCATCAACCGATACGATCTTATTAGACTTTAAAAATAATTTATATGTTGTAAAAACATCCTCATATATTTTTCCTATTGGATATCTGATATTATCAAACAATTCTTTTTTATAAAGCTTATCCCAAGCATAATCAAATAGAGATTTACTCCCAATTAATTCTTCCAATGCTTCCTCAGTATTATAATGAATGGTTTTTTTTGTATTGGTAAAAACTTCTCTATTTGAGTATTTTCTAATATGACCACACACCGCTATATCGCAATGTGTTTCTTTATATAAATTGTATAGCTTTTCATACATTTCTTCATTAATATAATCATCACCGTCAATAAAACCAATAAAGTCACCAGTTACTAAATCTAATCCTGCGTTTCTTGCAGAACTCAGTCCCCCATTTGGTTTATCAATCACTACAATTCTTTTATCGTTCTTTGCATAAAAATTAATTATATCTATCGTTTTATCAGTCGATCCATCATTTACAACGATTATTTCTAGGTTTTTATATGTTTGTGAAATAATAGATTTTAAACAATTTCCAATATAGTCTTCAATATTAAAAGCAGCTACTATTACACTTATTTTCATCTAAACCCTCTCTTTATGCTCAATAATTTTGCAAAAAACAATATGATAATGCTATTTTTTGTACTAATAATCCCTTTTAAAATATAAGTTAATGGATCAGGGGTACTGCAATTCTTTAAATATTTTTCCTCTTTTATCAATACGTTTTGTATAAATGCTAATTTTTCTTGCTTTGTGAACTGACAGGATTTTTTATATAAATCCATAAT
>NZ_NTZO01000498.1 GCF_002559405.1 Bacillus sp. AFS001701
TCAACTAACAATTGCATTAATTTTTCATATTTAAAACTCCCTAAAATAAGAAAAATATTAAATTTTTCTTCAAGAGAGCAATGTTTACAAGATAAATGTTGAATTAAATCTTCTTGCATCATTTTTATTTTAAATTGATTGATAAACAACAATGAATTCATCCGTTCACTCCAATTACCATGTTTAAGTTTATGTTTATATCTAGAGATAAAATATAAATTGACGATTGGCCTAATTGGATCGAATCCTTCTTCAAATTTGATTATATTCATAAAACTGCTAAGAATATTTTCTAAAGCTTCATACTCAATTTCTTTTCTTGGAATAAACGAAGCAGATATTTCTCCTTTGATTAAATAATTTTCAACAAATAAGATATTTCCATTTAACCATTCTTCTATTTGCTTATTTTTTTGTTGTTTAATAATTTTCTTATAAACTAAATAAAGATAGATCGAAAATAGTAATAGAATAATAATTCCTGTTAGGTAAAGGATGATGGCTATATTCATTTAGCAGTTATACCTAACATTCTATTTAAACGAAGACGTAGTTCTTTCAGACTAAATGGTTTTTCCAAATAATCATTTGCACCACTTTTGAATGCGATTGCAATATCATTCTCAGAGCTTTTATTTCCAATCATTAAGCATAAATATTTTCTACGATCGTAACTAGTACGCATTTTTCGTATGATTTCAAAGCCACCCATTTTAGGCAATATACGGTCGATTATTAATAGATATCTTTCATTCTGCTTGTGCCATGGATCATTTAAAAATTCTTCCCCATCCATATATACTTTTATTTCAACGTCATATAATTTTCCACCTAAATCTGACAATTGATGTTTTAACATTTCACGAATGAGGCGATCTTCATTTATTACCGCTACTTTTAGCGTACGAATCATATTTTCATTTTTACTAACTGAAGAATCAAATCGATTCATAGCATCCATTTCACCAGAAGTGAGTAGTGTTAAACAATCTTCAGCACTTATACTTGCATCTGGAATTTCAAGCACATTAAAATTAAATGACGAATAGTGAATTCGATTTTCAAAAGAGATCGGTACGTCTGAAAATGATTGTGATAAACGATTCATTAATTTAATGCCATCTTCTTTAACCGTTTTTGGTAGCAACAATACAAATCCTTTTTTCTTGTAATGGGCTAGCAAATCGGAAGATCTTAAACTTCTTTTTAAAAATTGAATAAATCTTTTTTCGGTTAA
>NZ_NTZO01000499.1 GCF_002559405.1 Bacillus sp. AFS001701
ACCCCATGGTCTTCCCCAGCCCCATGGGCCAAATGCCGCTGCACCAAATAAAAACGGAAAGAAAAATGGGAAAAATCTTTCATCTTCTTGTTGCGGTACTCCGGAGTAAGGATAATATGGTTGCTCAATTTGTTGACGATAATCATACATTATAAATCACCTCCATACTATCTAATGTACGGAGATTAGCTTATTTAGGAGCAAGGTCAAGTATATAGGCAAAAGTACAAATTCTTAAGAGAAGAGTACTGTTTCTCTTTCCTACTTATCCTAAATCATTTTGTACATTTCATATTGAGCTATTTTTTCTTTCTTAAATTCTAGTTTATATAAGAAACCTTCAAGGCTATTGTTATTTGGTATGGATGTTGAGAAAGAGTTTAAATTTAGTTCACTAGCCGCAGATTGCAATAAGCTAGTTGCTACTTTTCGATTTCGGTAAACTTTATCAACTATTAGGAGACTTATTCTACCATTTTCATTAACGGCTAAAGCACCAACATTTTCATCGTTAACTTTAACTAGAAAATAATTAAAATTAGTTAGTTTTTCTAAATAATCAATGTCATTTTGCCAGTTTATATGATAGTCCCATTTCATAATTGTTTCTTTGAAAGGATTAAAATCAACTTTATTTATTTCTGTACTAGAATCTAATTGTATTTGGTGTAAACTTGTTAAATCTGATTTAGAAAAATAAGTAAGGTCATAAATCTTCTCATATCCAATTTTCTTATAAAAATTAATTGCTCGATCATTTCCAACAATTACTTCAAGGAATAGTTGTTTACACCCGTTTTTCTCTGCTTCCTCTTTATGCAGTTCAAATAATTTTTTGCTAACACCTAATCCCCTATAATCTGGACTAATAGCCAAAGTTCCACATCGCATTGTTTTAATCGATTCATACATTTTAATACCGCCTAAAATCACACCTACCGCTTCATTTTCATAAATTGCTACGAAGGAATGCTCAGGTTTATTACCTTCTGGACCAAAAAACAAATTTACAAACTGCTCCTTAGAATAATTGAATTTAACGATATAATCTGAAAAACCTATTGTAAATGCTTGATAAGTTAATTCAATGTCTACTTCGCTACATCTAAAATAATTTATTTTTTCTAGCTCAATATTCCTCTTCAAATTTGTTTCCATATAATCACGTCCTTTTTTATTTAGAAATGATGAGTTCATTTTCATTTTGTTGAATTTGATCATAGTTAAAATCAAATTTTTTCTTAATTAGTAGGTAACTGGTTACACATAAAATCATCATGATTAGACTACCATGAAACAACCAAACAAGATGTGGCATTGATAAAAATGATAGTAATGGTGATGCCGCTACAAAACCGATCGTAAAACCAACCCTATTTAACAAATTTGCGACTCCGAAGATTCTACCTCTTATGGAATTATCGGTTTTTTGAATCATTGTTGAAAAATAAGTACCTGCTGCATTATCAAAAAAGCCTGTAAAAAATGCGAAGAAAAATACGATCCATAAAATTTGATTCGATAAAAATAAAATGAAGCCGATTGATGTTAAAACTGAAGTTCCGTAATACATAAATAGATAATGTTTTTTTAACAAAGATACCTTAGGAATTAACCAAGTCGAAAGGATTCCTCCAATACCCCAAGTTCCCCAAATAAGTCCTTGGTAAAATGTTGCATGTTCTGTGCTAATTTTTTCTGCTAATATTGGTACTCCGACATTATGGGAGCTTGCTGAGAATGTTTGAAATAGAAATACAATGAATACAAACACTAATAGCGGTTTGATTAGCACATAAGTTTTTACTTCTTTCAAATCATTTACTAATTGTTTCCATTGATTGTTTACACCTTTTTTAACCGTATTTTCCCATTTATAAAACATTAGAACAAATGCTGATAAGAAATAAGAAAGGGCATCTATTCCGATGATTACACGGTAATCTACAACCGTTGATAGAAATGCTGATCCTAAAAATCCAATAACCATACTAATTGCAGCAAGGCGTGAAATAAAAGCATTTATTTTCAAAATATTTTCTTCACCAAATATTTGAGGTAAATCTGCACTAAAGCTGACTGAAAAAAAGCTTCCTAATGCACCAATGATAAATGCTACAATTGCAAACATTAAAGGTGAAGGGAAAATACATAAGGTAAGAATACTTATTCCTCTAGTAATATCGCTAAATATCATTAGCTTTCTTCGATTATATCGATCAGCAAATACACCTGAAAATAAACTTGTTAAAATCCCTCCACAAACTCGAAGGGCTAAAACCGCAGCCAGCCATGATGTACTTTTCGTCATCGAGTAGATCACTGCATTCATTACTACTAATTCCATCATACTACCTATATCCGAGAACGCCTTTGTATATAAAAAATAGACTTTCTTTCCCATTATAATCCCTTCATTCTACCAAAATTAAAAAATTACATACTTATTAAT
>NZ_NTZO01000500.1 GCF_002559405.1 Bacillus sp. AFS001701
TGCTTGATAATGTCCTGTGGCTTCTAGAATGATAGTAGGTTTAACTAATGTCTTGTTTTCTAAATCCTTTAAAAATTGTAGAAAGAAATTTAAACCTTCGCTTGTGTGATAAATTTTGAAGCTTTTTCCGTAAGGAATACTCTTATTTAAAAAGGCTTGTACTTCACTTTCTTCTTTTGAAACATCCAGACCAACTACTGGATTCATTTACATCTCTCCTTACCTCTTTTTTACCAGTAACCTCCAGCTCTTCTTATAGTTTCATAGCTTCGCTTGTTATTCGGGATCAAGTCCCAACCAGCCTCAAACATGTTTCTATAAGTAGAGGGAGAACAGTTTAGCGGACGGGATCATGGTCCCACTGGCAGTTACGTTCTACCCTGGCTACTGTAATCATATAGCCTATAAAAAATAGGTCAACCAGAAAATAAAATGTACCCTATAGA
>NZ_NTZO01000501.1 GCF_002559405.1 Bacillus sp. AFS001701
AATGACTTTAAAATATAGTTTTGGATTACTAGCATTTGTTTGTATCTGGACATATATATTATCATTTATTTATTTAGTTTTAGAGTCTTGAGAGAATTCTTCTCAAGACTTTTTTTATTTCTCAAAGTTGATTTTACAAAAATTGATTACTCATTCATAGGCATTTAAGTTTAGCTCTATAAGGTCATGTTTTGATCAGAAAATCGATTTAATTTTGCACGAAATATGGTCAAATGCCTATGTAACAAGGATTGTGAACCTTACATATACTTTATTGTGTTTTCTAAAAGTTAAGTGAAGGAGGCAATCTATATGAAGGGTTATTCACCTTACTACGGCGGAGGCTACGGTTGTGGCTGGGGATGCGGCGGAGGATTTGCGTTAATCGT
>NZ_NTZO01000502.1 GCF_002559405.1 Bacillus sp. AFS001701
AAGTAGCCTCCTATCGGAGGCTACTCAGACTGTTGGCAAACGCTCGCTTTCTTCGTTGCTTCGCCTGACTGCGGTGCTCATTACCGTCAAAGGTAACTCCGCTCCTCATCAGACTTCGTGCCTCGAAAGACAAGCGTTTTCAATCAGTCTGATAATCATATTTTTTGAACTCTTTCTTCTAATAACAAGTAGCCTCCTATCGGAGGCTACTTGTTATTTTTCTTATACTAAAGCTTCATGTGTCTTACATTGTTCATATAAGCCACGCTCTTTTAATGCACCAATTAAAGTTTCGCCCATTACTGCTGGAGTAAGTGCAACTTTAATGCCACAGCTTTCCATTGTAGCCATTTTCTCTTTAGCAGTACCTTTACCGCCTGCGATGATTGCACCAGCATGTCCCATACGTTTACCTTCTGGAGCTGTTTGACCGCCAATGAATCCTACTACTGGTTTCGCCATATTAGCTTGTACCCACTCAGCAGCTTCTTCTTCTGCAGTTCCACCGATTTCACCAATCATAATAACTGCATAAGTTTCTGGATCTTCATTGAATGCTTTTAATACATCGATGAAGTTTGTTCCATTTACAGGGTCTCCACCAATACCTACAGCTGTAGATTGACCAATACCAGCCTGAGTTAATTGATGTACAGCCTCATATGTTAATGTACCAGAACGTGATACGATTCCTACATGACCTTTTTTATGAATGTAACCAGGCATGATACCAATTTTACACTCATCTGGAGTGATTACACCAGGGCAGTTAGGACCAACTAATCTAGTCTTTTTGCCTTCCATGTACTTTTTAACTTTTACCATATCAAGTACTGGAATACCTTCTGTAATACAAATCGCGATATCTAATTCTGCATCAACTGCTTCCATGATTGCATCAGCAGCAAATGCTGGTGGTACGTAGATTACAGATGCATTAGCACCAGTAGTTTCAACTGCATCTTTAACTGTATTGAATACAGGTACGCCAGCAATGTCAGTTCCACCTTTACCAGGAGTTACACCACCAACGATTTTAGTACCATACTCTAACATTTGAGTTGTATGGAATAAGCCTTGTGAACCAGTAATACCTTGTACAATGACTTTTGTATCTTTATTAATGAATACGCTCATTTTTATCCTCCCTTTCTTAGCCTACAAGTGCAACGATTTTTTCAGCGCCATCAGCCATTGAATCTGCTGCAACAATGTTTAAGCCTGACTCATTAAGAATCTTCTTACCTAATTCAACATTCGTTCCTTCTAAACGAACTACTAATGGTAAGTGTAAACCAACTTGTTTAGTTGCTTCGATTACACCTTCAGCAATAACATCACACTTCATGATGCCTCCGAAGATATTAACGAAAATCCCTTTAACATTTTGGTCAGAAAGGATAATTTTAAACGCTTCTGTAACTTTCTCAGCAGTAGCACCGCCCCCTACATCAAGGAAGTTAGCCGGATCTCCACCGTAGTGTTTAATGATATCCATTGTAGCCATTGCTAGACCAGCACCATTAACCATACATCCGATATTTCCGTATAAAGAAATATAGTTTAAGTCATACTTAGAAGCTTCGATTTCTTTTGGATCTTCTTCTTCTAAGTCACGGTAAGCTAAAATGTCTGCATGACGATATAAAGCATTTGAGTCAAAGTTTAACTTTGCATCTAATGCCATTACTTCTCCATCACCTGTAACTACTAATGGGTTAATCTCAGCGATTGAGCAATCTTTTTCGATAAACGCAGCATATAAGCCCATCATGAACTTAACAGCTTTGTTTACTAAGTTGCTTGGAATGTTGATATTGAACGCAATACGACGAGCTTGGAAGCCTTGTAGACCTACTGCTGGATCAATATACTCTTTAAAGATTTTTTCAGGTGTTTTTTCAGCTACTTCTTCAATTTCAGTTCCACCTTCTTCAGAAGCCATTAATACAACTTGTGAAGTAGCGCGGTCTAAAACTAAACCAACATAATATTCTTTTTTAATATCGCAGCCTTCTTCGATAAGTAAGCGCTTTACTTCCTTACCTTCTGGTCCAGTTTGATGAGTAACTAATACTTTACCTAGAATTTCACTAGCATATGTATTTACTTCATCTAAATTTTTCGCTACTTTTACGCCACCCGCTTTACCGCGGCCACCAGCGTGAATTTGAGCTTTTACTACGCATACAGCTGTACCTAATTCTTTTGCTGCTTCTACTGCTTCTTCAACTGTGAAAGCAACTTTACCATTTGGTACTTTTACGCCATAGCTTCGTAGGATTTCTTTCCCTTGATACTCATGGATATTCATGATCCATCCTCCCCTTTTAGAACAAGACAAATTAAAACACATTCCTATTGTATCTCTTACAGAATATACTGTAAATACTTTAGTAGAAAAGAATTAAATATTCTATGTTTTTATATAGAAAACCCTTTCATATACAATAGTCAATGTAGTTTATCATATTACAATATTATTTTTCCAATAATATATCCATATCCTTAAAAAAATAAATTAACGACAGTTAGTGATTTTAGCTTTACATCATTTCGATTCATTTATCTGCTTTATACAAACTTAAAATTTTATGTAATTTTAAAAGTCGTTAATCTATTCTATTTTAGACCAC
>NZ_NTZO01000503.1 GCF_002559405.1 Bacillus sp. AFS001701
ACATTTTTGCATTCAGGCGCAAAATTAATTAAAATATGCATAGAATATTTGCAGCAAAAAAACGATTAACAAAGAAAATTAGCACATTCGGAAAAAAACTGCCTTTTTATCTTACCAAAAATTGTTAGAAGTGCAAATTTTTTCTATTGTTATTATGAAAAGAGAGAATTATATGAAAAATGATAAGCAAAACTTTTTAGCTGTTGATGAACTATTACAATTAATATTAGAAGAAATAGATATCGGTATACATGTAGTTGATCAAGATGCAAATACAATGGTGTATAACCGCAAAATGATGGAAATCGAAATGATGAATGAAGAGGATGTCTTACATAAAAACCTTTTAGATGTCTTCACGTTTCAAAAAAACCAATCGAGCACCTTACTTGATGCACTCCAAAAAGGTAAAGTACGAAAAAATATTAAACAATCTTATTTTAATAATAAAGGAAAAGAAGTTACGACAATCAATGATACTTACCCAATAATGAAAGAAAATAAAATTATTGGTGCGATTGAAATGGTTCGCGACGTGACAGAATTAAAGCAATCTGTACAGGAAGGTATTCTTCAAAATCGAAATACACGTTATACATTTGAACAACTAATCGGAACATCCGAGTCATTTAAAAGCATAATTGAAGATGCAAAAAGATCTGCCAAAACTTCTTCATCAGTATTAATTGTAGGAGAAACTGGAACAGGTAAAGAACTATTCGCTCAAAGTATTCATAATGCTAGCAAAAGAGCAACAAAGCCATTCATTTCTCAAAATTGCGCCGCTCTTCCAGAATCCTTAATTGAAAGTATTCTTTTTGGGACAAAAAAAGGAGCATTTACTGGGGCAATTGATAAGCCTGGATTATTTGAAGAGGCAAATGGTGGAACATTATTATTAGATGAAATTAATTCACTTAGCCCTAACTTACAGGCTAAACTTTTAAGGGTTATTCAAGAACGTAAAGTTAGAAGAATAGGTGAAATTAACGAAAAAGAATTAGATGTTCGAATTATCGCTACGATAAACGAAGACCCTATTGAAGCAATCGCAAATAATCATTTACGTAAAGACTTATATTACCGTCTAAGTGTCGTTTCATTATTTCTACCGCCACTACGTGAACGCTTCGAAGATATATTGTTGTTAGCAAACTTCTTTATTCAAAAATATAATCGTCTTTTCGGCCATCGGGTAACTAATTTAGATGAAATTGTAACAAGCTTCTTCCTGAATCATAACTGGCCAGGTAATATACGCGAACTTGAACATATGATCGAAGGTGCAATGAACTTAGTAGAAAATGAAACAACTATATCTACAACTCAATTACCATCTAGGTTTTTTAATGAAAAAAGAAATACAAGTACTTCTCCGATCATTCAACGACAAAGAGAAGTTACATTATCTCAGCCAGAATCAATAGATGATAAATCAAATTTAAAAAATACTTTATTGAACAAAGAAAAACAGCATATTATAAATGTTCTAAATGATCATAACGGCAATATTACAAAGGCTGCAAAACAATTAGGCATCAGTAGACAAAACTTACAATATCGTATTCGTAAGTTTAATTTATTGAATGATTAAGTTTTAAAATAGAAAGTTTATTATTAAATAATTCTAATTTTCTAATTCATTATAATATATAATTTGCCCAAACCTTCCACTTTTGTCCTGCATATTTTGATTATGTAAAACTCATAAGTAAAGGAGGTTTTTTATATGTCGAATGAACATGAGTATCGTCCACATGGATTTGGTGGTGGCGGCTTTGGCCACGGTGGATTCGGAGGGTTTCATGGTGGATTTGGAAGACCTGGATTTGGATTTGGTAGACCTGGGTTTGGATTTGGATTTGGACGTCCATTTTTCCGTCCGTTCTTCCGTCCATTTTTTCCATTTTTTCCATTTTTCCCATTTTGGGGTTATGGTTATGGCTATCCTTACTCCTATTGCCCACCAGGTTACTATTGTCCTCCCCCTTATTACTACTATTAATGTGAAAATAAAAAATATAAAAGAGAAGGTTCTTATACCTTCTCTTTTCTTATAATGAGATTGTTGAGTAACTTCCTACAACATCAACTGAAAAACCTAAAGCTTCCAATTCTTGCTTTACTCCAGGCAATAATACTTCATCATAGCCCATCTCAACATCAATAATGAAAAAGTAATTTCCTAATCCAGTTTTAGTCGGACGTGACTCGATTTTTGAAAGGTCAATTTTTCTCCATGCAAATGCAGAAAGTACTTGGTGAAGCGCACCAGCATGATTCTCCGGCATGTTAATAACTAGAGTTGCCTTAGTATGTTTAGGTTGAAAATAACTTGTTTCTAATTTAGCATCTTGTCTTTGCAAAACAACAAATCTCGTGTGGTTATATGAGTTAGAGTGAATATCTGAAGCAACAATTTCTAATCCATATTTCTTTGCAGCAAATTCGTTAGCGATTGCAGCTATACACTCATTAGATTGCTCACTAACCATTTTAGCTGCAGCACTTGTAGAAGTAACTGGTTCTAACTTTGTATATTTATATTGATTATGCAAAAATGTGTGACACTGAGCTAACGCATGAGAATGAGAATAAATCACCTCAATATCTTTTACTCGATGTGCTTGTCCTTTTGCCATCAATAAATGCTGTCTTATCGGTATAATAATTTCACCAACCATTTTTAATGGCTGTTCATGTACAAGATAGTCAATTGTTGTAGTCACAGATCCTTCAACCGAATTCTCTATTGGAACGACAACTAAATCAACTTCCCCTTCAGCTACATTATCCATACAAACTGGAATACTAGAATAAGCAATATGTTCATCATTCTTAAAAACAGACCGAACAGCAACATGTGTAAAAGTCGCCTCAGGACCTAAATACCCAACCTTCACGTTCCCACTCCTTTTAATTTTTAATTATACTAAAAAGAGTTAAGATTAAAAGTAAAATGTTTAATTTTTAGCAATTATCTTACAAATTTCGCAAATAGTTGCTTTAAAGGCTACTTTGACGAATCTTTAACGTCGTAGGAACAATCACTTTTTTGGCTACTTTCCTACCTAAAAGTCTTTCCATTAATAAATCCACAGCAGATTCACCCATTAATTCAGTGTAAACCTTCAAAGTACTTAAACTAGGAAAAAGATATTTTGAAAACACAAAATCATTCATTCCGATTAAATTTACACGTTCTGGTACTGATATTTTTGCTTCATGAAGTGCTCTTAGACATCCGACAGCCATCGTATCACAACCAATTATAAATGCTGTTGGCAAATCTCCACCTTGTTCTCGAATTGCTTTGTTCATCAAATTAAACCCTGCTTCAGCTGTAAAGTCACTTAAGTAAAGATTCTCTTTTCGAAAGAGTCCCTTTTCTTCCAAATAATTTTTAAAGGTTTTCACTCGGGAATTAATTTTTTGACCTTGCTTCTTGTCATACTCGCGTCCACCAACATATCCGATTTTTTGATGTCCATGCGATATAAAATGATCTAAAACTTTTATAATAGCATTCTCATAATCTGTAACAACAGAATCATATTTCTCTTCATCTGGTGAAAAATCAACAAAAACGATATTTTTGGATACTTTTTTCAATGAGCTAATCTGCTGATCATCAAACTTACCTAATGCAATCACACCAAGTATTTGTTCATCTAACATCCCCTTTTCATTTCCACGAAAAAAAGTAGAAATGTGCAGGGAATGTTGTTCACACTTATTTTCAATCCCAAAATGAATTAGCATATAAAAGAGATCATTTAATTCTTCATTTCCATTATCACCTTTAACAAGTGCGATTTTAGCAATATTCTTTTTTACTTTCGATTTTTTCTTATATGAAAGCTTTTCTGCTGTTTCAAAAATTCTTTGTTTTGTATCGTCACTCACTGATAGTGCAGGGTCATAATTAAGCACTCTTGAAACAGTAGCAATCGATACCCCTGCTTTTTCGGCAATTTCTTTAATTGTAGTCATTACAACTCTCCTCGTAACCTTCCAATCTGAATTGTTTTCGAAACTATTACTTTAATTTTAACAGTTGAAGGTTGTTCGATTATTCATTAAATATGGAG
>NZ_NTZO01000504.1 GCF_002559405.1 Bacillus sp. AFS001701
ATTAATAAAAATATAACTAATAATAGCGTTATGGATAAAAAAAGTTTACGAACTATACTATTTTTCATCTTCTACTCCTCAAACTTATAGCCTACTCTAATAACTGTTGCTATATGCTTTGCTTTGTCTCCCAATTTATGTCTAAGTTTTTTAATATGTGTATCAACGGTTCTTCCATCACCAAAATAATCAAAGCCCCAAATATTATTTAATAATTGATCTCTTGTTAATACGATGCCTTTATTATCAATTAAATAACATAGCAATTCGAACTCTTTATTCGTAAGTTGTAATAACTCATTATTAATTGAAGCTGTCCTTGATGACGTATTGATTGTAATTCCACAAATCGTTTTCGATTCTTTATCGTCTTCTTTTAAATCAGCCGTTCTTCTAAGTACACTTTTTGCTTTTGCTACTAGAATTTTAGGACTAAATGGCTTTGTCACATATTCATCTGTTCCAATATCAAAACCAAGTAATTGATCTTCTTCTTCTGAGCGAGCAGTAGTCATAATGATTGGAATACTTGATTGCTCTCTAATTAGCTTACAAACTTCCCATCCATCTAATTTCGGTAGCATTAAATCTAGAATAATTAAATCTACTTGATTTTCGTTAAATTTCTTTATGCCTTGTTCTCCATCTTCTGCTTCGATTACTGTAAATTGATCGTTTTCAAAATACTCTTTTACGATTTCTCTTAATCTTTTTTCATCTTCAATAATTAAAACTGTCGGGTTCATATTTTTTTCCTTCCATTAAAATTGATAGATATAAGAACTTTTACAAAAAATAAAATGTCCTTTGTTTCCTCATTTGAATTAATATTCTAAAGCAACTATCTATATATTCGCTTAAAATTGTGATAAAATTATATGATACTGCACTAATTTATTATTGTTTGAAAAGGAGCTAGAAAATGAGTTTGGTCATTATTGTACTAGCCTATTTAATCGGATCTGTACCATTCGGTTTAGTAGTTGGAAAAATATTTTACGGAGTAGATATCCGTCAACACGGTAGTGGAAATCTTGGTGCGACAAATACATTCCGCACATTAGGTAAAAAAGCAGGTATTATAGTAACACTTGGAGATATTTTAAAAGGAACACTAGCAGCTTCATTACCTGTATTATTCCATTATCATGGAATTCACCCTTTAATTATCGGTCTAGTTGCTGTTATTGGTCATATGTATCCAATATTTGCCGGTTTTAGAGGTGGTAAAGCGGTAGCAACCTCTGCAGGGATCTTATTATATGCATCGCCACTACTTTTTGTCTGCTTAATCATTATCTTCGCAATTAGTTTAAAAACAACAAAATACGTTTCACTTTCGTCAATGTTAACAGCTTTTTTAGGTACAATTTTAGCTTTTATAATGGAATACACTGGACTAATTAAAGACAATGGGTACATAATAACTTATATTTTGATCGTACTTACAATCTTTGTCGTCTATAAACATCGTCCAAATATAAAAAGAATTAAAGACAAAACAGAACCAAAAGTAAAATTTTAAAAGCAAGATTAACTAAAGATTAGAGATTGAAGATTAATGATCTTCCCTCTCTAATCTTTTATTTATTCATGCTCTTATTGCTTCTTCTATCCTTTAATCCTGCCCCATCGCCTTCTCATATGCTTCATACCAGTCAGGGAACATTTTCTTAAATTTAATCGGTCTAAATGTTTCTTTATGAACAAGGACATGTGTTGAATTTCCTATACAGCATATATCGCCTTCTTCATTCATAATTTCATATTCGTAGATCACTTTAAGTGGTGTAAGTGATTTTATTTTTGTTTTTACTTTAGCAGACTGTCCATATCGTAGACTTTTCTTGTATGAAACATTCAAATCGATTACTGGAGAAATGACACCTTGTGATTCCATTTCTGCATAATTAAAGCCCAAATCTTTTATTAATTGAGTACGTCCAATTTCAAACCACACTAAATAATTGGCATGGTATACAACACCCATTGCATCTGTTTCTGCATATCTTACTTCAACTAATTTTTCTGAAATAAACATAAATTCACCTCTTATTCTTCTACAGAATACTTTACCAAAAAATGAATAATTGTTCTATTTTTTAACTTATCCTAAATGTTATAATTTTCTTACAATATACTAATGATTTTTTAATATTATAAATTAGGAGGTCGATCTTCTTGAAGGTATTAGTGGGCTCAATCTTAATCATCCTTCTTTTTTTATTCGGGGTATGGCTTCTTCTTTCTCCAACATTTGAAAAAATTGGTGAGAAATCAGCTAAAGTAAAAAATATTTTAA
>NZ_NTZO01000505.1 GCF_002559405.1 Bacillus sp. AFS001701
AAACTGAGATATAGTACCTCTTAAAGGGTTCATGAGTAAGCATAAAGACAAAAAGCTGTGCTATAGTACCTCATAAACGATTCTTTCATAAACTTTCTATTAAATTGAACAATAAATCGGACTAGCTATTGACACAAAAAACGGAATATTCTTATAATTAATTAAAATCTAATGTAACAAAAAACAGAAATTAATTGTATGTTTATCTTTGTCTAGACTAACTTATTTGAACGATTTACTTTTAATCTACTAAAAAGGGTGTTCAGATGAATCAAGTTAATGAATTAGAAAGCTTTCCGTATCCGTTTAAAGAGGAGATTTATCGTTATTCTAATCATTCTATTTTATTAGATCCACCTGTGAGCATCGAGATTACACCTAAATATGAGAATGAAATAAAATTAAAAAGAAGCTTGTTACACAATTCACCTAGCCATTGTTATCAGGCACTTCCTACTAGTTTTAAAGGGCAATGGGAAATTGTAGAATTAGTTTTAGAACATTTAATAAGATATTATCCAAACTATTTTGAAGTTCATAAGGGTCACGAATATTGGACTATTTATAATAAGCTTCTGATGGAGGAGGAACAATTTAGGTTTGGGGATCGAACTTCGGTTTTAGGAAAGCCTTTGAATTTCATAGGTAGACATGTACAAGAGGATTTAATTTATATGAGTCAACGAGATGGCGATTTATTTTTAGATGCTGGACATCTCTGTTTTCCTTCTAATTGGTCACTTGCTTTTAAACTAGGGATGAGATTTAAAGAGATTCATCAGCCAATCCCTCTGTTTAGTGAAAAATCATTGGATGATCGAATTCTTCGTTTCTTAAAAAATATTGAACAAGGAGCACCTTGGACTCGTAAAAATTGGTCACTAATGGCAGGAAAAAGACTTGATACTTCATTAGAAACATTCGATCAATGGGGGAAAGATAGAAAAAGAGTAACAGCTGATAATGTTGGGGAATTTGTTCACTTACGTGTTGAGGTTCAAAAGTTATTTAGGTTGGCTGCTAGTAATGGGCTCCTATTTACGATTCATACTCACTTATTACCACTAGAGCAATTAACCTTAAATAAGGAATGGTTAGAGCAATTTTATAAAATTCTATGTGACTTACCGGATTTCATTTTAGATTATAAAGGAATCTCTTCATATAAAAAAGAAGTAATAACATATTTAAAAAATAAACTTGATGAAGTTGGGTAGAATGCGATGAATAATTTAATAGTTGAAGAAGCTAGTTTTATAGATGGAAAAAGAAAATACTTAATTTGTTCAAATCATAGAGGGAGGTCGTTGATCCAGCCAATTTTAGAAAAATTACTTGAGAAAAATTATTCTTTTGATTTTGTCTTCATCGGATTTGATTCAAGTCCTGAACAATTGCAAAATAATCTTAAAACTTGGTTGCAAAGTCAAAAAATGGGTAGTTATTTATATATAGCATTAAGCAAAGAAGAGCTTAAAAATTTAAGGCCAATTATAGAAGATGTTGGATTTTTTGAAGATGAAGTACAATATGTTGGTTATGGTGAATTGAACTCTAATGTTTTTTGTTGTCGTTGTCATAGTTTAACTGAATTAAAAAAATTAGAAATTGGTAAAGAAGTTCAGTGTCAAAATTGTCATTTATTACTTTCAGTTTCTGACCATTATTCGGTCCATTATGACGCATATTTAGGTAATATCGCTAAATTGTAGATGGGAGTGAATGTATTGATTGAGAATACGATACTAGTTCGTGTTAATGAAATAAAGCAAAAAACACAACAGGTTAAAGAGTTTAGTTTGATTCCAATTGATGAATTTAATCTTCCAACTTTTAGTGGAGGTTCTCATATTAATACATATGTAGCTGCAGAAAATGAGATTATTAGCAGACCCTATTCTTTAGTTCATCATTCACTTATTGATAACACATATAAAATTGCCATTCATTTAAGTTCGGAATCAAAAGGCGGTTCAAAATATTGGCATGAACGAATTAAAATAGGTGATCGACTACGCATTAGCTATCCAAAAAATCATTTTCCATTAAGTTCTAGAGCAAAACATCATGTGTTTTATGCAGCGGGAATTGGCATAACGCCATTTTTATCGATGATGAAGGAATTAAAAAGTAAAAATAAATCTTTTGAACTTCACTATACTTCGGCTACAAAATCAAGCAGTGCATTTTATGACTTTTTAAATGAATATTATAAAGAAGAGACTACTTTTTACTTTACGAAAGAGCTTAATTCTAGTCGAATAAAAGTTGAAACGCTTTTAGACCATTCAATCGGTACTCATGTATATTTTTGTGGTCCTAATCGGTTTATTTCTCAATTTAATGAATCAGCTTATGCATTTGGCTATCCGAAATCAAGTGTCCATATTGAGGTTTTTACACCTCAATTATTGGCTAACTCTAGATCTTTTGAAGTAAGACTGGCAAATGGTACTACAAAACAAGTTCCCGTTGATAAAACGTTATTAGATGTTTTACTCGATGAGGGCTTAAAAATACCATATTCCTGTAGAGTTGGTAGATGTGGGACATGCGAAGTAAATGTAATCGATGGGCAAATTGAACATCACGACTTCTTATTGGATGAGGATCAAAGAAATAGTAATAAAATGATTTTAACTTGTGTTTCTAGGGCAAAATCAAATCAATTAATCCTTGAAATATAGAGTTGAATTTTAGTAAAACAGCTAGTCTACCTATTTAATTGGTT
>NZ_NTZO01000506.1 GCF_002559405.1 Bacillus sp. AFS001701
AGCTAGCGAATGCTAGCTTTTTATGATGGATTAACAGGCAAACTGCTTAAGATTTTTTCTTTCGTTTCGTTGTTTAGATCATTCTCAATAAATAAAACGATTTTTCCTTTATCTTCATGACTACGGATTAGTCGTCCAATACCTTGGCGTAATCTTAATAACATATACGGCTCATCAATCTCGAAGTAAGGGTTTTGTGCATTTTGACGTTTTGATTGGAATACAGGATCATTTGGCGGGAATGGTAGTGCATGAATAATCACTTGACTTAGTGACATTCCTTGAATATCTAATCCTTCCCATAAATGAACAGCACATAAGGACGCGTTAATGTCTTCTTGGAATTTTTGTACAATCGAACTAATTTCTTCTTCACCTTCAAAGTATAAATTGAAGTCCAATTTTTCTTTTTCAACTTGCAGTTTAAATTTTTTCATTTCTTGAGTTGAATTGAAGAGAATTAATGTACTTCCGTTATTATCCTTTAACTTCTCAATAATCTTTTCATTTTTTTCCTCATTTTTGGTTGGGTCAACTTGATTTAACTCTATTTTCATTTGTTCATCATAATCAAACGGAGAATTGACCGAAAAGGATAAATAATCTTTTATCCCTAAACTACCTGCGATATAATCAAAAGAACTATTTTGAGAAAGAGTTGCAGATGAAAATACAATCGGCATTTTTTGATTAAATACTTTTTCTTGTAAAAGCTCATTTACAGCCTTTGGCATGATGACTAATGTTAATTCATTTTGATTATACTCAATCCATTGAATCGCTGTAATTTCATTAATAAATAAATTTAAGCAACGCTCAACATCATCTAAATGCTCATCAACAATGTTTAACTGATATTCATCAATCGTGTACATTTCACTTTCAAAGACTAATTCATCACCAATGCTACTAATTTGGGACTTTAATCTCCTTGCTAACTTAATTAATCTTTCATTCATATTCAGTTTAAAACGTCTAGATCCTTCAACTTCTTCAGAATTATTATCTAATTCATAAAAGAATTGATCGTACGTTTCTAATGTATCTTCTAGTAATTGTTGGAAGCTTTCACGCGTACCAGATTGCATTAAAAATGATAAAAATGTATTTAATGTCTCTTGTTGCAGACGATATGTTAACGATTTTTGACTTGCAAATTCAAGTAAATGTCCTTCATCAAATACTACACAGCTTGGATTCGGTAGTAATGGCAATTGACCTTCACGTTTTCTAGATTCTACCGTCCAAATATGCTCCATATAAAATTCTTGTGAACATACAATTAGGTCAGTTGCTTTTCGATAATGTTCTCTTGAAAGAGTTTGTCCACATCTATGTCTTTGTTCACAAGTAGAACAATCCTGGAAATAATCATATGAAATTGTATCCCATTCTTCATCTGTTAAGTCTTTATATTCAGTACGGTCTCCATATGGAGTAAATTTTTGGAGTGTTCCATAATCATTTACAAAGCTTGGTAAATTTTCATAAACACCTAAAACAGCATCCGATACATCAATTTCTGAACGTTGCAAATCCAATTTCTTTAAACATAAATAATTTGTAGTTGATTTTGCTAATCTAACATCAATTGACAAATTTAAAGCATTCGATAATTTTTCAATGTCCCCATTTTTCTTTACTAGCTGTTCAATTAAAGATTCATCAGCACATGCGATAATAGCTGGCTTACCTGTATATCTTGCATAGCATAAACAATATAGCAAATAGACAAACGTTTTACCTGTACCAACACCTGCTTCAGCAAAAATAACTTTCTTTTCTTTAAACGCTCTTTCAACCTGATAAGCCATAAAGATTTGCTCATCTCTTAATTCATAGCCTGCGTCTGGTAATAAATCGTAAAAAACGTCCCCAATCCATTCCCCTAACTTTTCAATGAATTGGTCTTGCTTTCCTACCTCAAAAGGTAATTTAGTTGAATGACTCATTGCTACCCCCAAAATGTAAATTAAAAAGAAAAAGTCCTCTTTTGAGAACTTTAATTTTGCAAATTTATTCGATCCATTATATTATTTAAAAATTGTCTCTACC
>NZ_NTZO01000028.1 GCF_002559405.1 Bacillus sp. AFS001701
CTTTAAAGTTAAAATAAGTATATTGTAGAAATTTATCAATTTATATGTGATAATTTTGTCTGTTGGGAAAAATTTAGATTATTAATGATAAATTCATAAATTCATAAAAAGAAAGGACTAGATTATGCTTTTCAGTTCAACTGTATTTTTGTTTGTATTTTTACCTATTGTATTACTAGTTTATTTTGTATTACCACGTATGTTTCGAAACGCATGGTTATTAGTAACTAGTTTAGTTTTTTATGCATGGGGAGAGCCAAGATTTGTACTGGTTATGTTCCTTTCTATTATAATCAATTATGTGTTTGCTTTAATTGTAGATGCAAATCGAAATAAGAAAACTACAATAAAATGGATTATGGCAGGAATGCTTGTAGCCAATTTAGGGTTACTATGTTTCTTCAAATACTCAAACTTCTTTGTCGATAATATAAATTTATTATTGAACACAAATATTACGATTCCTCAGATTCCATTACCATTGGGAATTTCATTTTTTACTTTCCAAGGAATTAGTTATGTAGTTGATGTTTATAGAAAAGATGGAGCATTACAAAGAAACCCATTGAACATGGCTACTTATAAAACATTATTTCCACAATTAATTGCTGGACCTATTGTTCGTTATCAAACTGTTTCACATCAAATTACAGATCGAAAAGAGACTTTAGAGAAATTTGCATATGGAACTAAGAGATTTATTATTGGTCTAGGTAAGAAAATGTTTTTAGCAAATAATTGTGGTTGGGTTGCTGATCAGATTTTTGCGCAAAATCCACATGATATGTCTATTGGTTTAGCGTGGATCGGTATAATTGCCTATTCTTTACAAATATATTTTGATTTTTCTGGTTATTCGGATATGGCAATTGGTTTAGGAAAAATGTTTGGGTTTGATTTTTTAGAGAATTTTAACTATCCATATATATCTAAATCAGTAACAGAATTTTGGAGAAGATGGCATATTTCTTTAGGAACATGGTTCAGAGACTATCTATATATCCCGTTAGGTGGAAATCGTGTTTCTCCTGTACGTACGTATATTAATCTTTTTATCGTGTGGTTTGCTACCGGTTTTTGGCATGGTGCAAGTTGGACATTTATCGCATGGGGTATTTATTATGGAATACTAATTATGCTTGAAAAAGCTTTCTTAGGTGATATATTGAGAAAGTTGCCTAATGTAATTCAGCATATCTATGCTACATTCCTTGTCGTAATTGGATGGGTATTTTTCCGTTCAGAAACATTTAGTTATGCATTTGATTATATTAAGACAATGTTCGGTTTAAATAATACGGTTGTTTGGGATTCAAGCGCGGGATATTATTTTGCTGAATATGGTGTTCTAATAGGACTAGCTATTATTGGCGCAACTCCTTTAATGAAAATCTTAGCAGATAAAATCATGGTTCAATCAGAATCCAGCTTTGCTGTAAGAATTTTCGGTCGTAATATTGGGTTAACAGGTTTCTATTTAATCGTTTTTGGTATTTCAATTATTTGTGTTGTTTCTAACACGTTTAATCCATTTATCTATTTCCGTTTCTAGTAAGTTGGAGGTTTATTATGCAAAGCAATCGATTTCAAGGTAATTTCATAGTTATAAGTTTCTTATTTATTATTTTTGCAGGCGCTATTTATGTCTGGGTAAAAGGTGATTTGAAGTATTCCACGATTGAAAATCGAACACTTGCTCAATTGCCCAAAATGAGTATAGATAAGTTAGCCTCTGGAGAATTTTCAAAAGAATTTGAGCTTTATTTTAATGATCAATTTCCTGGTAGATTAAAGTTAATTGAAGCGAATGCAACAATTAATAAAGATTTATTAGGTCAAAATGTTGTAAAAGATGTATATGTTGCTAATAATGGTTTATTATTATCAACTGTTCCTAAGGAAACGAAAGCAAATGCAAAAGTCATTGCAAACAGAATAAATCAATTTGCATTACAAGCTTCAAAGCTTGGAGTGAACACTTATTTTAGTTTAGTACCAAATAAATCAGTTACTTATGAAGATCAATTCCCTTCATACTTTCCTAGTTATGGGAATGAGGATTCGGATTATCTTTTTAGTGATATTGATCCAATTGCACATCCTTTAGACCTAAGGATTACTATGAATAAACATAAAAATGAACCAAATTTATATCATTATACGGATCACCATTGGAAGGCAAAGGCTGCATTTTACTCGTATCAAACAATCATAAATACGATATATCAAAATTCAAATGAAGTTGGAAAAGCATTGAGCGCGGATGATTTCATTTGGAAAGAAGAAGGATTACCGTTTTACGGTTCGGATGCTCGTAAAACGACAAAAGCAAATGTAACTAAAACAGATACAATAACAGTAGTAGAAAGTAAGAAAAAACAGGATCTAAATGTTTGTTATAATAGTACATGTAATAGAGGTTTATATGCAAAAGAACCATTAGAAAATGTCAGTCTCTATACTAATCGATATGTTTCTTACATGGGTGGAGATCACCCTGAAACAGTCATTTATAACGACAAAGTTAAGGATCGAAAACTATTAATTATTAAAGATTCTTATGCAAATGCAAGTATACAATTCTTTGTAAACCATTATAAAGAAACAAGAGTACTTGACTTGAGATTTTACAATAATATGCCTGTCATTGATTATATTAAAAAGTATAAAGTAAATGATGTAATCATTATGCATAATGTTAATTCAATCTACGTGACGCCGACATTAACGAATTATGAGCATCCTGGTCAAGGTGAAAATCAATAACAATGAATGTGTATTTTAGTAGATTACAACTTGAAAAAACAACTAACCACAAGATAGTTAAAATATCTTGTGGTTTCTTTATTTATATGTTTCTAGCCATGTTATTTAGGCAATAGATCACTATGAATCCAATATAAAAGTGAAGGATATATAATAAAACTTACTAATAATAAAAACAATAAATATGAATAGAAGTATCTATGAAAATGAGATGAAGGTTGTTTCACGGATTGAGATAGGATTTAGTATGAATTCAGCCTTCTTTTTAAATATATGATATAATTAGCTTTTATAAAATATATTTAAATTTCTCTATTCTACATAATAGGAGGGTTCATGTGAAAGTATTGGTAATTGGTGGGGCGGGATATATTGGATCTCACACTGTATATGAATTAATTCGCGAAAATCACGAAGTAGTAGTAGTAGACAATTTATCAACAGGTAGAGAAGAAGACATACATGAACTAGCAACGTTTTATAATGCTGACGTTAGAGATTTTAAATCTCTTAATGAAATATTTAAAGTAGAGAAAAATATTGATTGTGTCATGCACTTTGCTGCAAAGCTTATTGTTCCAGAAAGTGTTGAAAAACCACTTGAGTATTATGATAATAACGTTATTGGAATTAAAACTCTTTTAGATGTCATGATTGAAAATAGAGTTAATAATATTGTATTTTCTTCTACTGCAGCCGTATATGGTGAGCCAGTTAACTCTCTTTGTACAGAAGATGATTATTGTTTACCAATTAATCCATACGGCGAAACAAAATTAGCAGCGGAAAGATTAATTCATTGGACGGCACAAGCAAAAGGTATTAATTACTGTATTTTAAGGTACTTTAATGTTGCCGGAGCAGATTATACAGGTGAAATAGGATTGTATAAGGATAATTTAACACATTTGATTCCAGTTACGATCCAAACTGCTTTAGGTTTGAATGATAAATTAGTTGTATATGGAACAAACTACCAAACGAAAGATGGTACGTGTATACGTGATTATATTCATGTATCAGATGTAGCAAAAGCCCATATATTAGGGGCTAATTTCACTATCAATTGCCAAAGTGGCATATTTAACCTTGGTTCTAATTCTGGATTTTCCGTTCAAGAAATAATTAATATGGTTGAGAAAGTTAGTGGTCTTGAGGTGCCAGTTGAATATAGTGGTCGACGACCTGGCGATCCCGCTGCGATTATTGCTTCGAATAATAAGGCAATTGAACAATTGGGTTGGAAAGTTGAAAATAGCTTGGAAGATATTATTAAATCCGATTGGAATTTCCGTTTAAAGAAGATTGAAAAGAGTCGAAATAATATTGTTAGTTGATCTCTACTATTCTGAAAATATTAGTTTAAAGTAGTGTATTGTGTATTGGTGTATATTTATTTCTTTTATTAGGAGCGAATCTTATGATATTAGTAGTTGGTGGGGCTGGTTACATTGGTAGCCATACTGTAAAAGAATTATTAGATGAAAATTTTGAAGTACTTGTATTAGATAACTTATCAACGGGACACCATTCAGCTGTTGATCCTCGAGCAGAATTTATTGAAGGGAATCTTGGTGACGCTGATTTATTATCAGAAATTTTCACAGAAAAATCCATTGATGCTGTTATGCACTTTGCTGCAAATAGTCTTGTTGGTGAATCTGTTGTAAATCCATTAAAATATTACCAAAATAATGTTTCAGCAACGATTACATTGTTGGGAAGTATGTTAGAGTTTGGCGTTAAGAAATTTATTTTCTCATCAACAGCTGCAACTTATGGTATTCCGGATGTTGATTTAATAACAGAAGAAACACCAACAAATCCAATTAATCCATACGGTCGAACTAAATTGATGATCGAAAACGTATTAAGTGATTTTCGTTCTGCTTATGGCTTGGACTATGTTGTTTTACGTTATTTTAATGCTGCAGGAGCTCATGTTACTGGTGAAATTGGTGAAGACCATACGCCTGAAAGCCATTTAATACCTCTAATTTTACAGCATTTATTAGGTCAGAGAGATAGTATTACAGTTTTTGGGGAAGATTATCCTACTGCAGATGGAACGTGTATAAGGGATTATATACATATAACAGATTTAGCAGGAGCTCATATTGCATCCCTAAAGAAAATGCTAGAACAAGATAATTTTACTCGAACATATAATTTAGGTAATGGATTAGGTTACTCGGTTAAAGAAGTAATTGAAATGTGCGAAAAAGTGACAGGTTTAAAAGCAAATGTTTTAATTGGTGAGTGTCGAGCTGGTGATCCGGCGAATCTAGTTGCATCATCACAAAAAATTTATAATGAACTTGGATGGAAAACAAAATACAAATTAGAAGAAATAATTCAGACTGCGTGGAAGTGGCATCAATCCCATCCAAATGGATTCGAAAAATAAAGAAATTTCCTCAATAGATAATCATATAGATAGAGGAGGCGTAGTAACTTTCTATTAGAATTGGTAACTACGTTGCTTCCAATTTATTCTTATTAACGTACAAAATAGAAAGACTGTCCTTAAGTATAAGTTGTTTAAGGGCAGTCTTTGTTTATGTCACAGTTTGGTCACTTTATGGAATATACTGTCGTATTGTGTTAAAATTACTATTGTTTTTTGATTTAAAAATGATAATTAGTTATAAGATTATACATGAATGAGATATGGGATATTAATACTATTAAGTTTTTATTTTTATTATTAGTTATATGGATGTACAAACTATATACATATTCGTTTTCCTTAGAAATAGAACGCAAATTATATAATTTTACATAAACTTAATAAAAATAAATAAGGAATTAATCTTCTATTAAAAGAAGAGGTGTATTTTATGAATAAGAAAATAAAAATATTATTAATAACGCAGCATTTTTATCCTGAAATAGGTAGCGCGGCAAATCGTCTAAAAAATATTTATCTTGAACTGAAGGAAAAAGGTTATGACGTAAAAGTATTAACATTACATCCAAGATATCCTTCTCGAGAACTTTATAATGATCAAGCATTTTGGAATGAATCATTAATTGATGAAAAAGATCTAAAAAGGATTGATCCTTCAATTAAAAATCATTCTGGGAGTATTATTAAAAGACTTTATTTATATTTAGAAGTCATGGTTCGTTTTATTATTGAAATTTTTAAATATAAACGAGAGTTCGATATAGTATTTGTAACCTCTCCACCGATTTTTGTTGGAATTGCAGGTTTGATTTCAAAGTGGCGTTTACGAGCACCACTTATTTTAGATATACGTGATTTATGGCCAGAGTCACTAAGAGGTGTGAATATATTTTCTAACAAGATAATCTTATCGATTGCTTACAAAGTGGAATCTCTATTGTACAAAAAGGCAAATAAAATCATTATTAATAGTAGAAGTTTTAAGGAATATATGGTTAAAAAGGGTGTTAAAGAAAGTAAAATTTCATTTTTACCAAATTCATTAACAGAAGATGAATTGAATTTTACACCAATAAATGAAGAGATTCATGATGAGAAAATAAATATAATTTACACTGGAAATTTAGGACTAGCGCAAGATTTGGATAAGTTTTTAAATGCTAGTATACAAATGAAAGAATATAAAGAGTTTCATTTTATTATTGTTGGTTACGGAAAGAATGTTAATGAAGTTGAAAATTACATTAAAGAGCATCAATTGACAAATGTAACTTTATATTCTGCTAAATCAAGACTTGAGACACTTTCACTTGTTTCAAATTCTGATATTACATATGTCAGTCTAGTTGATCAAGAAGTCTTTAAGACTGTATTACCGGGTAAAATTATAGATTATATGTGTCTCAAAAAGCCAATTATTGGGAATGTCGCCGGATATGCTGCACAAATTATTAAGGATGCAAATTGTGGTACAGTATTAGAAGAAGGAACTGAAGAGGAACTTGTTCGGCATATAAAGCATTTGGCTGCCGACAAATTAGAACGAAAAATGTTGGGGGAAAATGGGTACCAATATGCATATGAAAATTTAAGATGGAAAACAAATATATTCAAATTAATTAATGTAATGGAGGAAATCCATGAATAAAAAAGTTTGTGCCTTTGTATTTAATCATTTTACAAATGATGCACGTGTTTTAAGAGAATGTTCGGCACTTGCCGAGGTTGGATATGAGGTAGATTTAATCTGTTTACATGATGACTCAAAGACACTTCCAAAAAAAGAAATGTTGGAAGGGTTTCAAGTCATCCGTGTTAATAATTCATTACCATTTGGTATTAATCTATTATTTAAGTACTCAAATAGTATAATGAAATTATGTATGAGAAATTTCTTTACTAAATTAGTCGCAGCACTTATTGCGATCATTGCCATTTATTTTTTACCTATTTTCTCTTTACTAATAATAGCGATTATAGGTATATTTGGAAATCGTATTGTTCGAGTAGCTTGTACTAGAGGATATAATATTCTTCAAATGATTTATCATGGGTTGAAAAAGAATTATGATATCTACCATGCTAATGATTTAAATACTTTACCGCAAGGAATTATTTGTGCAAAATTATTTAAAAAAAGTAAACTAATATATGATTCTCACGAAGTTCAATCAAGTCGTTCAGGGTATGAAAATCCAATTTTCGGTAAAATTGAAAAGTTTTTAATTAAATATATTGACATAATGATTCATGAAAATGATACACGAGCTAAGTATACTCAAGAACTATATGATATCCCATATCCTGAGGTTATACATAACTATCCTTTTGTATCATATCCTGAAAAAAGTAAATCAATTAATTTACATGAAAAATTAAATTTACCAGCTGATGAGCCAATTTTACTTTATCAAGGTGGAATTCAAAAAGGTAGAGGATTAGAATTAATCGTCAAAGCTACCCCTTTGTTTAAAAGAGGAACAGTCGTTTTTATTGGTGACGGGAAAATTAAACCGTTATTATTAGAAATGGTAAATGAAATGAACCTTCATGATCGAATAAAGTTTATTGATAAAGTTCCAGTCGCTGATTTACTAAATTACACTCGAAATGCGTATTTAGGATTTCAAATTCTAAATAATATAAATTTTAATCATTATTCAGCATCTTCTAATAAGTTGTTTGAATACTTAATGAGTGGAGTTCCTGTAGTAGCTTGTAGTTTTCCAGAAATTATAAAAGTTGTAGAAGGTGAACACACAGGTATATGTGTTGACTCACATGACATTCAATCTATTGCTGATGGAGTTAATACACTATTAGATGATTCTAAATTAAGAAATGAATTAAGCAAAAATTGTCTAGTCGCTAGACATAAATATAATTGGGAAAATGAAAAACAAATTTTCCTAGCCATCTATGATAAGTTATTTTCAGCAGAAAAACTTTATGCTAGTTAATCAAAACATAAAGTTATGTTTTTTGTTGAAATTCAATAATTAAAAGTCAATAAGATAAGAAAGAATATGTTACTTCGGTATTCAGTATTATCTGCTTGTATGCTTGAGGTGAGCGTAATTGAAAACCTATAAATTAAGTGTAGTCGTCATTAATTATAATAAAGAAAAATATATTGAGGCCTGTATTGAGTCAATAAAAGAATCTACGCTAAAAGATATACAATTGATAGTAGTAGATGATGGTTCAACTGATCAAAGTAGTCAAATGGCACAAAATATGATTGGAAAATTCCAGGATGGTTTATTCATATCTCAATCTAACAGTGGTCCTAGCGCTGCCCGAAATAAAGGTTTAGAATACGCTAAAGGCGAATATGTAGCGTTTTTAGATGGAGATGATTTAGCTACTCCTAGAGGATATGAAGGGCTTTATAACTTAGCAAAAAAACACAATGCAGATATAGGGATAGGAGATATTCTTTGCTTTAATGATATGAGAACATGGCGATTATCTTATATGAAGAAAATATTTAAGAGAAATTTGCCTGTAGTCAGAAGTTTAAAAAATAATCCTGAGTTGCATTATACTCCATCTGCAAGCAATAAAATTTTTAAAAGGGAATTATTAATTAGAGATAATATTAAGTTTGATGAAAGTTTAAGAGTTGGTGAAGATCTACTTTTCACACAGACAAGCTTACTTAGTTCAAATAAAGTTGTCGTAAAGGAAATTGACATTATTAGATATAGAATTATTAACTCTAGTGAGAGCTTAATAAAACAAGGTAATATTAATTTTTTTGAGCAACTAGTAACCTTGCAAAAAGAACTATTGGATCTCTACTATAAGAAAAACCGTACGGAAGAATTAAAGTTTATTCAAGAAAGACAATTGAATTTTTTCTTAGATTCAATCGAGTTAAAAGCATCTAAGTTAACTTATGATGAGCAAATTAAACTTGCTTCAATTGGTCAACAATTTCTCTCGTATATAACTTTAAAAGACGCGGTTCCTTCACTTAACCTTTATAAACGATATATTGTTTATTTATTAGAAAATAATAGTGGAGAAAAGCTTCAAAAAGTAATTGAGAGTCAACATTCAGTTGATTTTTCTAAAGAGTATTTATATGAAAATGGGGTTTATTATCATTATTTAGCAAAGCTATTTAAAGAGGATATGAATTTATTAAAGGTAGAAAAATTTGAGCTATGTCACAAAGTTGAGCAAATTTCTCTTAGAGAATCTATCTTAACCATACAGGGTTTTGCATTTATTCGCTACTTATCTACCGAAAAAATTATTAGGACATTAGTTTTTAAAAATAACCAAAATAAAGAAGAAAAGACAATTGTTCTTAAGCCAATGCTTCGAACAGATATAACTTATACCTTTGATAAGAATCAAGTAAATTATGATCATTCTGGCTTTGAAAAACTAACGATTGATTTAAAGTCTTTCTTATCCAATGGAAGTTGGTCCGTATTCTTGAAAGTTGAACAAGAAGGATTAAGTGTTATAGGGAAATTAAATGTAAGTTTAATACAATTACAAAATAATACAAAACCTACTCAAATAAAAGGAACACAGTTTATAACAACTTATAAACACAATGCACTGTCAGTAACAGTTAGAAAGGCATCGTTAAAGAACCGTTCGAAAGTATTTTTAAATAAGTTAAAATTTCATACTCGTACCTTAGGTAGGTTCATATTAAAAAAAGAAAAAGACGTATTGTTAACAATCATATGTAAGGTGCTTTTAGATAAATTTTATAGTAATAAAAATATTACAATAATCGGTGAAAGAAAAGATACTGCACAAGATAATTCGTATCATTTATTTAAATACGCAAGAGAAAATCACGCCGAAAACAATATTTACTATGTAATTGATAAAAAGTCATCTGATTATCTTCGCATAAAAGACTTAGGAAATATTATTGAATATGGAAGTTTCAAGCATACGCTTTATTTGTTACTTTGTAAAAAGTCTATTAATAGTTATGCTGAACAGGCCAATATGTATACCAGGGCTTATAAAGAAGTAGTAAAATATTATCCTGAGTGGCAAAAAAATGATAAAATTTTTATTCAACACGGGGTAATAGGAGTCAGTAGAGTTAATCAGGCACTAAATAAAAACCAATATGATTTTGCCGTTTTTGTTGTTTCATCTCAATTTGAAAAGGACCATATTGTTAAAGAGTTTGGTTATTCAGATGATGAAGTAATTGTAACCGGATTAGCTAGATGGGATAACTTAATAGATACTAGTAAAGGTAATGAAATACTTTTAATGCCAACATGGAGAAATTGGATCAAGACTGCAGAGGAATTATCAAAATCAAGGTATTTAAGAACTTACATTAATTTACTTAATAATAGTAACTTACATCAAATATTAGAAAAAAATGATTTATATCTGAATTTTTATCCACATTATCAGACACAACTATTATTAGAAGATATGCCTAATTTTCATAATAGAATTAGAGTTATTCGACAAGGATCAGAAACAGTACAAGATCTTTTAAAAAAACATGCGCTTCTAATCACCGATTACTCGACAGTTTCCTTTGATTTTGTCTATATGAAAAAGCCAGTAATATTTTTTCAATTTGATTATGAAGAGTTTTATTCAAGGCACTACAATGAAGGCCCGATTAACCATAAAACGGATTTATTTGGCAAAGTTTGTGAAACAACTGAAACATTATTATCTGAATTAAATCAAATTATTGATCAGGAAATGCAAATTGCACCAGTGTATTTAGAAAAAAGTAATAAGTTCATGATTCGAACAAATCATCAACACACAGAAGAAATCTATAATGCACTATATAAAGATAGTTAAACTATATATTACCTTATAGATAACAAAAAGGAGATACTAGGGTTAATCATGGAAAAAGTAGGAATCAAATTTTACGATATAGCAGTAGTGATTGTTACATATAATGTGGTTGAATATATAGAAGAAGCTATAAATTCGATTATTAATCAGTCATTTAAAAATATTCAAGTTATAGTAGTGGATGATGGGTCAACTGATGGAACAAAAAATGTTGTAGAGCAATTGGCAACAAACAATGAAAATATTTATTATCAATTTTCAGAGAATAGTGGAAGCCCATCAAGACCGCGAAATATTGGAATTCGAATGGCAAATGCAAAATACATTACTTTCTTAGATGGTGATGATTATCTAGACGAAAACGCATGTGAGATGTTGTTCAATATCGCTGAGAAGGAAAATAGTGATATTGTAGCAGCAAATATGATGAGTTTTATTGGTAATAGGTTTTTTGAAACATTTACTAGAAATCCTAATTATTCGGAGAGGGCAGCATATTTTAAGTCAATAGATCATTATGATGTAACACATATTACAGAGAATCCAGTATTATATCAAATGCCAAATTGTTGTGCAAAATTATATCTTACTGATTTAATTAAAGATATTACATTTGATGAATCAATAAAATATGGTGAAGATCACTTATTTTCTATTGAAACATTCTTCAAGTCTAAAAAAACTGTTGTTTTAGATAAATTTGTCTATTTCTACAGAGGTAGAACTAATTCGACTACACGTGAAAGAAGCTTAAAAATAGTCCAAGATGCATATGAAAGTGTATACGCTATCGATAAAGTAATTAAAAAATATGAAAGTAATATAAATGATTTAGATGATTTTTATCAAAAAATCGCAATTTATCGAATGAAAATAGGAAAGACATTTATTGAACAGTTACGCTTATTTCCAGATGCTGAGAAAAAAAGAGTAATTGAATTATTAAATGAATCTTAT
>NZ_NTZO01000507.1 GCF_002559405.1 Bacillus sp. AFS001701
AAACAAATGTGTATTAGAATTTATGGTTTTTACATTTTCCATAACAAATGCAGTTGGTTTAATTTCTTCAACAGCACGAACAAATTCCTTTACTAGTAAATTATTATTTGAAAACAACTCGCTCTTTTGTCTATTAGCATTTGAAAAACCTTGACATGGCGGACCTCCAATAATTATATCTATTGGATTTTCTATATCTAATTCAACAAAATTTATTTTTCTAATATCTGATTGTGTAGTTTTTATCTTATGGTTAAAATCATAAGTTAATGCAGCATCTCTATTTAGTTCAATAGCTTTGACAATTTCATATTCACCGGTTTGTTCAAAACCTAAACTTAACCCACCAGCACCTGAAAAAAGATCTAAAACTCTTAATTTATTCACTCAATCACTTCCTATAGAAAAGACAATGTTTTTCGGTTATTTATCATTAGTTCTCTTATTATAAAATATATATTTACTTTATACAAAATATTATTTTCATAAAAGTTATACGATTACATATAGAGAAAATT
>NZ_NTZO01000508.1 GCF_002559405.1 Bacillus sp. AFS001701
TTGGAGGGGAATTAGCTTGAATGCTACACCAGCTATAATAATTGGATTACTCTTGGTCACTTATACACTTTATACGCGAAAAAAGAAATGATATGTTCTTGTAAAAATAAAAGCAAAATATCTTAAGCAACTAACGCAGTGCGATACTTCGATAGAAGATCGCTTTTTTTATTAAACATAATGGCAGGATAGTTGCATAAGAATTGTCTGATTTTAGAAGAAAAAATGTGATATTCCCCCAAATTACAATAGGAAATATACAATGTATAATGAACTTTATGGGAGTTATTGGAAGTTCAAAAAACAAAGATAGGAGTAACATTGTGAAAAATAAGAAACGTTTTCTTGCTCTTTTTCTATTACTAGTTGTTGGAATCTCAATTTTAATCTATCAGCATCAAACGAATACTGCGAATGCTGATACGGTAAAGGTAAATTTAGGACATCCTAAACAATTCACCAAGAGAGAAGTAAGTGAAGCTGTAAACACTGTAAAGAAAAATTTCAATATAAAGGGCTGCAAACTTACGAAAATATGGTATTCAGAAGAAGAAACAGCGAAATCTGAGGAGTTTGGTTACGGCTATGGAATGGTTTTACTTTCTAACTTTAAAGTTGATTCTTCTGGTAGTGATGGGTTTTACAAACCGAATTCTACTCAAACTGATTATAGCTCGACTCTGGTTAGAGATGGCAAAAAGGGAAAATGGAGAATTAAAAATCAAGGATATAATTAATGATGTAAATTCATCCTTATGCAGCTAAAGCATGCAATAGTTGAACAAGATGGGTTGCTTCGGAGCTCTTTTTTATTCAACAAAATGGCAGGATAGTGTAAGAAGGAAATCCAATAATAAATGTAGAATAGTTCCATGCAGGAGGAAGAACGAGTAATGTTCTTCATTATTTGATAGGGAGAGAAATTTAATGTTTTCTAATGAAGAAAGAGATGCAATTTATAAAGCTATTTATTATAGGAGAGATATTCGAAGTTTTTTGTCAACTCCTATCCCAGAAAACAAGATACATAAAATATTAAATGCAGCTCATCATGCACCTTCAGTAGGTTTTATGCAACCTTGGAACTTTATTATCATTTCCTCTGACGAAATTAAAGAAAAATTAGCCTGGGCGGCAGAAAAAGAAAGACGAGCATTAGCTATTCATTATGAAGGGGAAAAAGAAATGAAATTCCTTGATTTAAAAGTTGAGGGTTTAAAAGAAGCTCCTGTAACTATTTGTATAACATGTGACCCAACAAGGGGAGGTTCACATGTATTAGGGCGAAATTCAATTCCTGAAACAGATATTTTATCAACAGCCTGTGCTATTCAAAATATGTGGTTAGCATCTTGTGCTGAAGGACTTGCGATGGGGTGGGTAAGTTTTTATAAAAAAAATGATATTCGAGATATTTTAGAAATACCACCACATATTGACCCTATTGCTCTTATATCTATCGGTTACACTAATCACTATCCAGAAAAACCTATTTTAGAATTAGCTAATTGGGAAAAAAGGCGTTCGTTAGAACATCTCATTTTTGAAAATAAATGGGGTAGAAACTAAACGGCTTATTCAACAAACGGGTGCATTAGTTGCACAACTTGATCGGCTGAAAAGTCGATT
>NZ_NTZO01000509.1 GCF_002559405.1 Bacillus sp. AFS001701
TTACAATGTCACCAATCGGCCTTAGCATCCATTTTTCTATTAAATAAAAACCAATACATTTAAACAAAATGATAATAGGGGTCAAAATAAAAATTCTTTTCTTTTCATCCCATTTTTGATAATTCATATAAAAACCAAAAATTAAAACAAACAATAGCAAAAGTGAATCAATTAGGAAAACATAGTTAAATCCATTAATAAAATAAAAAGCAATAATATCGAAAATAAACATTGTCACTAAGGTAATATTCCCAAAAAAGATTACTGCAATTTCCATTCCAAGTGCTCTAATTTGAATATTTGTTCCATGATCAGTGATAATCGGGAAATTTATTAATACAAGAGTTAATAAACTCAATAGAATCCCGATAAAAAATTCTTTAAATTTCGATTTCCCTGCAAACCTTTGTCTTGCTTCTCCCCATAAGATGGAAGAGGTTAGATAAAAAAAACTAATGATGATTGTATGGGTTATGAAAATATTTTTAAAAAGCATAATCCCCTCCAGGAATTACCTTAAAATGAATACAATTATTTTTAAATTATTAAAGAAACTAATCTAGGCTTTAAATTATCGTATACTTAACTTTTCCGTAATATTATATTAACATACTTACTTAATCGTTTGTATACAATTTTTATACAATATTTCCAAATAGAAAAGACGTCTATCTGTCATACAATGACCTTTAGACGTCCTTTTTTAGTTCCATACACGTTTTAATAGTTCTTCTATTCATTCGAAACATGATCTATTCAACAATTCCCGTATGAAGTATATCTATATTAACTTTCACTTTAATTTTTGCACTAGAATACTGCTTTCTCCATTTTTCCCCATCAAAGTTCCTTTGATGGGATTCTAATTTTGAGCCAAAACCAATTGGATCTACATTATTTTTTTGAAGAAGTGATATAAGCTCCTGTGCATTTTTTTCAATATCTCTTTCAATTGCTTTACTTATTTGTTTAATATGTTTTGGAAGTATTATCGGATTATCACCAGTATATTCTTGAATTCTGGCTTTCATCTTCAAATGAACTGTAAACTCTGGTTTTCCTTTTTTGATTTTGATATCATATTTACTTTTAGATTTTATATTATCAATTGCTACATAGTCTCCATCAATTTTGAACTGATGTAATCCTTGTTTATAATTTACTTTCATCCCTTTAAAAATGAAAGCATATTTCCATGGAATAATTGTTATGAGTTTATCTCTTTTGAAAGTTGCAATGCCATTTAATTTAATCTTGTCATCCACTACTTTTAACACCGGTAAATAGGGATCCTGCCCTACTTCAAAATATTGATAGACAAACGTTGAGAAATCGGTATATGGAAAAGGTCCAGACTCTGAATTGTGTACAAGGAGATCGTAAAGATATAAAGCTATGTTTTCATCTTTATACTGTTGTAATGAAAGTAAATCACTTGTTTCACCATCAACTATCGCTAATTGTATGATATTCCCAACGGCCGGGTCCCGATTAAACGTATCAACAATTGGAAAAAAACCTTTTTTGGCTAAGTCCAGACTGAATGTAACAATCCGCATCTGACCTGACATTAGCCGATACCTCATTTGACTATCTAATCTTTCCCTTACCTTTTTTATTGTTTCTCCACTTGCTGAAGACACTTTAAATTCGATTTGTCCAGATGGTCGAAACACAGGAAAAACAACAGTCCCTTTCAGTTGTTTCGGTTTAGGAAGATCGAACCCAGCTGCTTCAATAATATTTAGTTCATTAACATTCGCAGACGGTACAAGTGCACAGCCATTTAAAGATAATGCAATACAAATAATAAAAAACAGAAGATATTTTTTCATTTTGCTTTCCCAGACTTCGTTATCATAAATATGATTGAAAAAAGTGGTATATAAACAAAAAAAATGTATAGAGACACTCTACTTGTATAATCTGTAAATGCATTAATTTGATATCGAGTTTCAAGTAATTGACAAACGATAAAACTAATTATACTAACCAAGATTAATGTATACTTTTGCTTCCATTTAAAAATTAATTTTAAGCCTCTGCTTGAGCTCCATAATAATAGAGCTAAAATTGAAATAACCTTAATTAAAAAACTGGAAAGCAGTATATATTCAAATCTTTCTAAAAATGGAAAATGAATTAATTTAGCAATATAGATTCTCGCCCAGATTACATGTTCAATTTGTTTTTCACTTAAAAGTAAAAATGTTGTAAAAGCCGATAAAGTGAAGACTAAAGTTGAAAACGCGACACCCCATTGAGCAAACTTTTGAGAAGAATTTCCATTCCGAATAAACGGAAACACCATTAGTAAAATTTCAAAGCCTGCCATTGTATAGATTGTATTTTTTGCAGACAATAACAAATCTTTAAACGAATGATCAAGAATAGGTAAAATATTCTCCATATGTATATATTTATGTGGCAAATGAAATAGCAAAGCATATAGCACTGCCGTAAAGATTCCAGATAGAAACGCAATTCCAACTACTACACGAAACCCACCTGAAACAATGTAGTAGCATAATAATAAAATGATGCTCGATAATAGCCACGTAGATATAGACGGAAACATCCAAACTTGAACGATTTCAATATATAATCTTAAAACAGAAATAGATAAAATTACATAATAGGTTAGAATGATTAAACTTAAAACTGATCCGATGATATTACCAAAAAATTGCTTATGCGCATCAATAATATCTCCTTGTGCCTTCGTTAACATTTTATACATAAACCATACAACTACATTAACAAATAACCCAGCAATGATTACACTGATCCATGCATCATAACCAGCATCTTTTGCGATGAGTCGTTGAAACCCTAAAACACCTACGCCTATTTGAGAGCTTGTAATAATAAAAAATAGGAGATACGGTGAAACTTGTTGTCTTCTATACGATGCCATTAATAAATCTCTCCTTTTTTATTCATCAAAATCACTCGGTGGACCAGGTCGTTTTATATCATTTGTTGATCGAAAAAGTGTAGCTGGTCTTAAATTCGTAGGTCTTTTATTCTGCTTTGCAAATGGTAATCTGATCCATAAATCATTAAATGACGTTTTCCTAAACGGATACGTTCCAATATATGGTCTCCCTAAAGAGGTTAATCGAAGCAAATGGGTCATTAAAAAGATAAACCCCATAAAAATCCCTAAAAGTCCAATTAGCTGAGCCATTAAAATTACTGGAAACTTTATAAATCGAATTGTATTGTTAAATTTATAGATTGCAGATGTGTAGGATGCAAGAGTACCAAGTCCAACTAAGATTAAGAGAATATTACTCGTAAGCTTAGCTTCTACAACAGCTTGCCCAATTACAATACCACCAACAATACCAAGCGTTTGTCCAATTTTTGAAGGTAATCGGAGTCCAGCTTCCTTTACTAGCTCGATCGTAATTTCTAAAAATAACACTTCAAAAATTGGAGGAAACGGTACAGATGCTCTAGATATTACTAATGATTCAAGTAAGCGAGGTGGAATAAGCTCATAATGATAGGTCAAAACTGCAACATAAAAAGGCGTTATGAAAATCGAAAGTGCAAAACCAAACATTCTTAGCCAACGGAAAAATGTAGCAAGTACCCAATTGACATAATAGTCCTCCATCGCTATAAAAGTCTCATCTATTAAAGCTGGTGTTAGAAGAACATTTGGAGAACCGTCCACAACAATGGCGATTTTCCCTTCAGCTAAACCTCCGATTGTACGATCAAGTCTTTCAGTTGGAATCGATTGTGGAAAAATAGAATGCGTGTTATCCCCAATCATAGACGAAATAAATGAACTATCCGGAATATGATCATATTGGATATCTTTTATCCTTTGTGTAACCGTATTAACATTTTCAGCATCAGCAATTCCACTTAAATAGATCACTGCAACACTAGTCTTCGATAACTCTCCAACTACCAATTCCTCCACATGAAGATCAGAAATTGGTAATTTATTTCGAATTAAATTGATGTTTACATCCATATCTTCTACAAATCCTACTTGCGGACCTAAAGTAGTAGCTTCCATTATAGGAGGACCAATCGTTCTGGAAACATTATTCGATATATTAACAAGTAAACAATCAGTTTTATTCTCACCATACTGAATTGCCGTATAACCTTTTAGCAGTTTACTTTTGATTTTAGAACTATCTGAAGTAATCGTAAGTTGTTGAACTGGAAGTTGAGACATCAAATCTTCAAGAGTATAATTCTTTGTCAAATATGGAAGTATTTGACCATGCATGATCTCAGACCTAATTAACGTTCGGTAAAAATAAACACTATAGTAACTATCATTCTCAAGATCACTTGAAGTTTTAAATTTAATAAAATCATTTGATTTTGATAATTCATCAATCCAATTTTCATTTGAGGAATCTTTTTTCATACCATCTTTATAAGTTCTCATACCGTTCCCCTAATTTGATTTTATTTTATCATTTGAAAAGGGAATGGAAATTATTCTAATAAATGGAAGAAAATACATCGTTTAATAAATTGAACATAAAAAAGTTGGTATTTGAATTTAGTTAATATATAAAGCTTATCAATTGGATTTTTAATGTATACTATTAAGGATTAAATAAGAAGAACTTTTATGAACTAGTTAAAAACATTTATAGTAGGAGAATAAAATGGCAAAAGAAAAAACATTAGAACAAATTGCATATGAAAAATTAAAAAGTTTGATTCTTTCAGGTGAGTATCAAACTGGTATGCATTTGAAGGAAACTGCACTTGTATCTGAATTACAAATGAGCAGAACACCGATTAGAAGAGCACTTGGAAGACTTGTATCCGAGGGGTTGTTATCACATAATAACTTTCATGGAACGACTGTTACCTATACTCATTTTACTTTACATGAAATTATTAATATGATTGAAATTCAATGGTGCTTTGCTGTATTTTGTGTTGAAAAATCCCAAAGGAAGCATACTCCATTTAATGTAAAACTACTTAGAGAAATTACTGCCTCTATGGAAAAAGCATACACTCAAGATGATGCCTACAATTATCACCGAGCGTTGACAGATTTTTATAAAACATTCTTACTAAATTCTCAAAACAATTTAATCATCGAAATGCTTGATCATCTATGGAAGAGATTTACCGAAGAAGCAACGTCATCTAATGTATTTAATGTAAGGAAAAATAGAATTCCACACACATTGGACTTATATAACTCTCTTATTGATCATGTGGAAAAATCAGAATTTGATAAAGCAACTGAAATCTTAACTCAACTGAAAGAAGAAGCATTTATAGATTTAATGTTTTAATATAAACCCAATAAAAAACATCTAAACCTTTTAAGGCTTTAGATGTTTTTTTATTGATTATCGAGAACTAATAAAGATGTTTTTGTATACAATTTTTATACTAAAGTTAATATAAATTGAACTTATTTACTTCAGAATTCTTTAACATCCTCTTACTTCACTTATCACTTTGATTAATTCGATTAGATATTTCCCTTTATTACCATATAATTTAACAATTATTTTTCTATACTAATTAATCAATTTCATTGTATACTTTTTGTATAATATTAATTCTATTGATTTGTAAGTATGATGATTGGATTTATAAAAAATCCCACTCTTGTTTAGCTGCGCATTAAAATTACACTAGAAAGTAGGATGGTGAAATACTTGCCAAATAATATAACACTAGAACAAATAGCATATGAAGAAATCAAAAAATTTATAATACAAGGTAAATATTCTCCTGGAACATATATAACTGAAGCATCACTTGTAAAGGATTTGAACATGAGTAGAACCCCTATCCGAAGGGCGCTTGTCAAATTGGAATCAACTGGTTTCGTTAAACATTTCAAAAACCAAGGCTCAATGGTCCAAAATATTCAAATTACATTGATCGATATCGTTAATTTTTTAGAATGTCGATTATTTTTAGGCATTGGAAGCATTGAAAAAGCTAAAAGGAAAATGCTTGATTTTCCAATTAATGAAATGAATGAATGTATTCATTTATTGAAAAATGCGGTTGCTGATGAAGATCATGATTTATATTACGTAGAAGCTAATCGCTATCATAATCTTATTTTACAAACGAGCCAAAATGATTTAATGATGGAAACAATCGGAGCTTTACAAACTAAATTTGAGATTATTGCAAGTAAGTATTATTCCTATAGAAGAAGTTCAGTTGAAAACCATATTAAGCAGTATGAAGAATTAACTAAATTTTTTGAAGAAAAAGAGTATGACCAAGCATTGAAACAGTATAATGAAATGATGAAAGAAAAAATACAATCATTATTTTAGAAATAAAAAAACCTTATTCATAAATTAGAATAAGGTTTTTGTTTTTTTATTTGAATTTAG
>NZ_NTZO01000510.1 GCF_002559405.1 Bacillus sp. AFS001701
TTACCAGATATATATAATCAGTTTTCATTAATAATTTGTGATGAGGGGCATTTAATTGATGATGAGGGTAGGGGATTAAGCTATGAACTACTTTTATCAAAGTTTAGGGCGAACAGTAACGTAGATTCACCAAAAAAATTCATTTTTCTATCAGCAATTATACCAAATATTGAACATATAAATGAATGGCTTGATGGTGATGCAAATACTATAGTAAAGTCCGAGTATCGACCTACACAGTTAGAATATGCTTTTTTAAAAAATATGCAAAATAGAAATTTCATGTTGGACATGAACCCTCAAATGGAAAAACCCTATAGTTATCAACTTTATAATTTTTTAACTAGAAATGATTTCCAATTTATAAATGCTGTAACGCAAAGACCAAATACTTATAGACATTCGAGCTTTAAGAGCAAATCAGTGGCTACTGCATTAAAGTCAATTATTACAGGTACAGTTGCGTTATTTACTCCACAGAAAAAAGGAGATAGAGGAGTCATAGGTCTAGCAGAGGAGACTATTAAACAAATAGAAATATTGGATTTGCCAAAACCACAAAATTATTCAAATCCCGAAAAGATTAAGAAACTTGCTGAACACTTTAAAAGGATATTTGGTGAAGAATACCTTCTTAGCAGACTTGTTAACCATGGAGTTTTATTTCATCATGGAGATTTACCACAAGATATAAGGGAATTAATTGAAGAAAGTATAAGAAACTCTGAAGTTCGCCTTGTAATCTGTACGAATACATTAGCTGAAGGGGTAAACCTACCAATTAAAGTTATAGTGATACACTCAGCAAAAAGGTATAATCCTAAAAGTGAAGAATGGGTAAGTATTAAAATAAGAGACTTGAAAAATCTAGTTGGGAGGGCGGGGAGAGCAGGTAAGGAAACTAAAGGATTAGTTATTGTTACTAATCCAGCTGACGAGCAAACAATTTTCGATGTGATTAATAACGAAAAAAATGAAGATTCCAATGGAGTTTTATATTTCATTATTGACGAAATAACTAAACTTGTTACAAGGCGGCAATTAACTCTAGATAATGATTTTTTAGAAAACCAAAATGAACAATTCTTAGAACTAATCGATTCTATTGATATTTCTTTAATAAATTTGTTATCAGAAGAGGTTGAAGAACAGGAACTTGAGACCCAGATAAGATTATTAATGCAAAAAACCTACGCATATTTTCAAGCTTCGGACAAAGAAAAAGAAACTCTTGAGAATTTATTCCAGTTGCGTGGGAAAAAACTTAAATTTTATATTAAGAGTGACGAGTTTAAGTTGATGAAGAGGAGTCATTCCAACATTAGAATTTATGAACAAGTTAAGGCGGGCATCAATTTAGACGATGCCATATGGACAAATACTAACAATCCATTAAAAGATGAATGGATTAATCAAATTTTTGACCTATTATTTTCATTTCCTCAGTTTACTTTTAAAATTAACGAATTTGAAGAAATTAATAGAATTGAGTTAACAAAAGAAACTTTAAAAAAAATTGTTATTCTGTGGTTAAGTGGCAGCTGGTATAAAGATATATCGAAGGAAACGAATATTGAAGTAGATAAATTATTAAATATTTTTACCTATATAATACATTCTTTAATTCAAATATACTCATCAAAAATAATTAGGATTGTTTTTAATTTACTTGAAGAGTCCAACAAAGAAATATCAGAGGAAATATTTAACTGGCCGAATTATTTAAATTATGGTTTAAAGGATAAATATGAATTGGATTTAGTCGAGATAGGGTTTGATGATAGAGAAGTCATTATATGTTTGTCTGATTGGATGAAAATAAATCATTTACAATATGATTCATTGAGAGAATTAAAAAAACTGGTTAGAGATAACAATGAAAAAATAACAAAAGAATTAGAGAATAAATTATCCGTAATTTCATTTGAAAAATTGAAAAAAAGTTTCTACTCTTAATGGGAAAGTTAAGAGCTAATCTACTTGCTGAAACAATAGAAGTAAGGCTTTCACTCTCTTTCAAACTTAGATGGAGATTACTACGAAGTATTTAGATTTGTCGGTCGAAGAAGTTGCGAATGAGTATATAGAGCTTATAGATTGAACTAAAAGGTTAGTCCATTAGATGGATTAGCCTGTTTTCTATTGTGCAATAAATTAAAAGTGAAATTGACTATTTAATATTTAATAAAATATTGGTTTTATTATGACTGTTTAACTAATTATTCTCATTACTACCATTCACTATTTACAGTGAGTTTGTCAAACCAATACTTTGAGGGGGTAGTTATTATGTAAGAGAAGGTGTTGTCTAGTATAGAAATCATTTATTATTTGGAGAATCATTTCCTCGAATAGCAATAAAAATAATAATAACTTTTATCGTATTAAACAAAAGAATTGACTGAGTTTGATATATATAGTACTCTTTTTGTAGAGATATATTTACAAAGAACCTGTTCTAAAACCAAACGAAATAAAGAAGGAGATATATAAGTGAAAAAAATCAATATAACAGAAATCAATCACGAATTAAATAAGATAGTTCAAGAAACTAATTTAATACCCACAATTAAATCAACACTAGAAATGGATTTAAGTACAAATATTCCAAAAGCTAAAGTTAAATCTATATTCAGCCAAGAGGGAATCGATAATCTCGATTCAAATGAACTAACACATCTGCTACAAGTATTCTTTAAAATCACTAAAAATAATATATTTAATCCAATGATTTTATCAGATGGTGAAGATTTACCTAAATTCATTGATGAAAAAGGTAATGAGATAAAATATGCAGATATTCCCGAACTATACTTTAATTTTGAATATAAAGACAAGTTCACAGATAAGTATAAAGGTGATGGAAAACGCGTTGCTATGAACCTTTTTAGAAAGACTGCTGAGATGGAAAAAGGGTTGGGAAAAGACTTATTCGACTTCACACATGTAGAATTGCAGGAATTAGTCATTTCATTACATTTGACAACGGTACAGAGTTTACAAAATACAATGGCAACCATTCGCCAATACATTGACTTTGCAATTAAACATAGTCTTACTATTAACAAAAAAAACTACGCTAAATCATTTAGTGATAGGGATACACTTAAGCCACTTTTATACAAAGTTGAATTATTTCCAAAGGATGAAGTTTATGCTATGGCAAATCAAACAGAAAACGACCAGGATGCAGTATTGCTAGCATTAATTTTTGAAGGGGTAAGTATCAAAAACGGGTTTAAAGAAATCATTAATCTTAAACAGTCTGATATTGATTTTGAAAATAACATTATTCACTTACCTAACAGAACTCTTCTAGTCAGCAAAGAAACGATTGTGGTTGTTAGGGGTGCTATTAATCAAATGACATATGTTTCAATCAATGGAGAAACAAGTAGAGTATATGAATTAACAGCTAGTAATAAGGTGGTAAGGGCATTGAGAGGTAAGGAAACTAAATCTCAAATCATTAGTCAAAGAATCCTTCGAATCTCTAAACAATGGGATTATAAGTACTTGAATGCTACTACTATTAGTCAATCAGGAATGGTTCGATTTGCTGATGTTCAGTTGGAACAGGGATTAGAAATTAATGAAGTGGTCGATATGACATTGGAAAGATTCAATATGCCAATTAACCAACCTTCAAGGCATTCATTGAGAGAGTTAATTAAAGAATATATTGTGTTATAAGCAGTTCGCTTAACTTTTCTTTCTTACTATGTTAAATAGTAATATAAATAAGATGTACTTTGAGGAAATGCTGGGAATTGTTTTAGATGAAGTAATTGAGAAAGTAAATGAACTTTAAACTGGTGAAGGTTAAAGTCTAGTGTTTTACCTAGTAGGTAAAGAAGGAAAAGAAGATGATGATACGTGGATGAGGATTTTTGATATTAGTAAGTAATAAAATGATGTACCGAATCAGTTAATTAAAGTTGATTAGGTATACTAATATAATAGATTTAAACAAAAGAATTGACTTTAAAGAGGGGGAATTTAAAGTGACTATACAAATTATTGATGCAACATGTGGTAAAGGTAAAACATCTTGGGCAATTCAAGCTATAAATGAGGCTGACTCATCAGAAAAATTCATATTCATAACTCCATTTTTAACTGAGGTTAATCGAGTGAAGCAAGCTGTGACAAACAGAAAGTTTTACGAACCTCAAGTAGATAAACAGGGTGTTACAAAATTAGAAAGCCTGAAGAAGTTATTAGGAAGTAGAAAGGATATCGTAAGCACACATTCACTTTTTTCAAACTTTGATGAAGTTACGCTAACACTAATTCGAGCAAATGGGTATACCTTAATACTTGACGAGGTTGCTAATGTGATTGAACATGCACCTATTAGCAAAGACGATATAAAATTACTTCTTGGTCATGATGGAAATGAGCAATACATTACAGTTGGTGAAACTGGTTATGTGTACTGGATTAAAAGCAACTACGATGGGGCTTTTAAACGAATTGAAAGATTGGCTAGAACGGGAAACTTAATGATTTTCAATAACACTGCGATGTTTTGGACATTTCCAATATCCGTATTCCAAGCATTCAAATCAGTAAACATATTAACTTATATGTTTTGGGGTCAATCACAAAGATACTATTTTGAATTGTTTGATGTGAAATTCAAGTTTAACTCTGTTAAGTTCGATAATAATACCAATCGTTATGAACTAACTCAATATGTAAGACCTATGCAAGAGGATGTAAGTATTCTAAAGCAACTAATTAATATCTATTATCCATCAAAGTCAAACGAAAAAAATTTGAATGCTATTGGTGATGACAGAACTGCTTTTAGTAAAGGTTGGCTTGAGAAAAATGCTAAGGATTATGTAATAGCCAAGTTAATTAAAGACAACTCTTATAACTTCTTTAAGAACAAGTGCAAGGTTAAGTCTGATTTAGTAATGTGGACATGCTTAAAGGATTATAAGAAGAAACTTGCACCAACATCTGCGGTCAAACAATTTGTACCTCTTACAGCTAGAGCAACAAACGATTATATTGACAAAGAGGTTTGTATCTATCTCGCCAATCGATTCATGAATCCCTTTGAAAAGCAATTCTTCCAATCACATGAGATTAAGGTAGATGAAGATTTTTGGGCTTTGTCGGAATTGATTCAATGGTTGTTCCGTAGCAGAGTTAGAAGAGGGGAGAAGATTGAGTTATACATACCTTCAAGTAGAATGAGAAAATTACTGGAAGGGTATTTGAATGGTGCTGCAGTTTCATATTTTGAGAAGTTAGTTGAGAAAATGTGACTGCTTATAAAAATAGGTAAGTAACTCTCAGAACCCTTGGTACTACTAGGTTCTTTCTGAATTTCTTAAAAGAAAGTAAATATAAAAACGGGTAAGTTGAAAAGACGTAGGCCAAAAGAATTACCACATCCCCTTCGGGTCGTGTCTCGTACAACAGACTGTACGTTTCGCAAAAATGCTCAACAACAGTCTGATAGTCGAGCTTCAGATGCACCTTCCAAGGAAGGTGCATCATACAAATCATATTCAAGTTTTCTACAGTAGAAATGATTATGTATTAATAGGATTCGCTAGAATTCGTCAAGTGCAATCAAATTAATGAGTCGAACGAAGGGAGGGAGTCGAAGAGCACAATATCTTTTACAGAACTTAAACAGAGTTATAAATGAGAAATTTAGGTGGATTCGGGGTTAATTGTATCAAGAGGACTAATGGGAATTTTCTGTAAGCCTAAAAAGAAGCAAGTAACAAAACGTATATGTATCAACGGATGTTGATAGAATTACATCTTTTTTAATGAAAATGATAATAGACCTAGCAAAGAAGACAAGCTAGATAACGGTCTCTTGATACAGGATAATGTGAAGAATTTATTGACTACAATGTTAGTGCGGCAGAAATAGTGTGTAACTTTAAGAGATTCCAAACCAAGGAGTCTCTTTTCTTTTGCTGAGTATAAGGGGGCGTATTTCCACATTTTGGCGGTGTTCAAATAGTAAATTGACCAGAAGTAGTTTAAATTACACACCATGTAAAATTTATACTTTATTAAACCTAAGTCACATTTACTTACATAAAATAATTCCCAAAGAAGCATACGGAATCGATTGTCTTTTTGTTGTTATACTTAACTTTACCAGAATAAGAAAGACATTTGAATGTTATAAGATTGTGCTTATCGGTATTGAGTGTAATTAATTTTACAATTGTAAGTTCCTCTTTACTGTCGAAGCATTTCCCTTGTCGCTCTCCACTGGTTTACTTAAATGCCACTATTTTCCTATAATAAATACTTTATCGTGATAATTTCCCTCTTTTATTGCTTGTTGAGGTAGAGACAGAATGTCCAGGTAAGAAAACAATTCTATTAAAATACTACTTATTCATGGTATAATTTTCCTGCGTTAATAATAGTGTAAAGATTGTACTTAAATCTTGCATAGTTAATATAGTTTCACTTAGAACTGACATCGAGTGATACCAATAGGTAGAGATAGTGTTTTTTTGTGTAAATGAATTAATAAGTATTACTCCTATAAAAATTAAACAAAACATGATAATTACAGCAAATGCATGTTT
>NZ_NTZO01000511.1 GCF_002559405.1 Bacillus sp. AFS001701
CCATTATAATAAGGTCTAAAGTTGATTTTAATAATGATTTACTATTCCATTTTTCCTTTCCACACTAATCTTAGCAAATGCCTCATTTTGCAATTTACTTTCAATTAATTTCAAAGATACTATTTTGAAACGAATAATTTTGTAAGTGTTTTCTGGTAGAGAGTTATTCATTAATTAGGCAACGTATGCCCTGAATTTTTTTTGTTAATGCCGAATATTTCATACACACAAGAAAGAGCTGTTCATTTTAAAACTTAATATAAA
>NZ_NTZO01000512.1 GCF_002559405.1 Bacillus sp. AFS001701
TGGTCAAGACCCCAAAAAGTGGAGATGTAAAAAAACTGAGTTATTTCCTTTGAGAAATAGCTCTTTTTTTGTGTCTATGTTGAGCTATTATCTAGTTATTCCGCGCTTAAGAAGCTAGTTGTTGATGTCTAAAACTAACTGGAGATAGTCTATTTAATCTTCGTTGTCTTCTCTTATGGTTATATTTATAGATGTATTTATGAATTATTGCTTCTAAATCCGCAATATTTTGTACAGAATAGGGA
>NZ_NTZO01000513.1 GCF_002559405.1 Bacillus sp. AFS001701
TCCCTATTCTGTACAAAATAGCGAGGTTTTAGAAGCAATAATTCATAAATACATCTATAAATATAACCATAAGAGAAGACAAAGAAGATTAAATAGGCTATCTCCAGTTAGTTTTAGACATCAACAACTAGCTTCTTAAGCACGGAAAAACTAGTTAATAGCTCAACATAGACACAAAAAAGAGCTATTTCTCAAAGGAAATAACTCAGTTTTTTTACATCTCCACTTTTTGGGGTCTTGACCAGAAAGGTGTTTTTTTTTCACGTTGTTGAAAAACAACCTTGTCAATTAACTTACCAGATTTTTGTAAAAAGAGTAGAGTGATGTTGATTT
>NZ_NTZO01000514.1 GCF_002559405.1 Bacillus sp. AFS001701
CCAAGGAAGGTAAAGTTAATATAATAAAAAAAATCAGAGAAACTTTATTCCAGTTTCTCTGATTTTTTATTTACTCTATATAGAGTCTATAATATATTCGATTTCTTATGTTTAGCTTTCTTCATTGCATTTAATAAAAATCCACCCTTAAACCTTCTTGCTTCATATGAAATAATAAAGGCACTTGGTTCATACTGCTCAATAAGATCCATTAGTTCGGGTTCTCTATTACGTTTTGTTAATATATCCAAATGATATCGCTCGCTGTCCCTTCCTTCGCCTTGGAATACAGTCACTCCGAATCCTTCCTCACGAAGTCGGTTAATTAGCAATTTATTTTTATTCGTTAAATTAACTACTAAAGTCGTATATCCGATCGCTAAGCGATTTTCTACGTAACTTCCAATTAGAATACCAATTCCAAATCCGACAGCATAAACAATCATTGATAATGTACTTTGGTCTCCAGAAAAAACAAGCGACAATCCAAATACATAAATAATTGCTTCCAAAAAACCAAAAAGCGCAGCAGATACACTCAACCCTTTTACAAGAAAAATTGTTCGTAATGTTAAGACTGGTACATAAATCAATTGCAATAATAAAATAAGTAAAATATCTTTCAATGTTGACACCTCAAAATTTAAATTTTGGACAGATTTAGGTATATAATTTGTTTCATCCTAAGCCTTGCTTTTAAACTTTTTTTAAGGAATCAAAGTGAAAGCCTAGTAGAAAATTATTTTAATAATAAAGTTGAATTGATACGTAAACAAAGTGATTTTTTTGTATTATTTACCAGTTGTAGTACTTAATTCAACTTGTTCAGTTAAATTCCTGCTAATCTTTAAGGACATTAAATGATTACTGTAAAAATAAAGCGTACCTAATATGAGTATGTTCTTTTCATCTTATTGCTTAAGTAGTTACTCATGAATTTATTATGGGTAAGTTATTTTCTTTTTCT
>NZ_NTZO01000515.1 GCF_002559405.1 Bacillus sp. AFS001701
GCATTATCGTAGTATTTTTATATATTATCAGATAAAAAGTGATAAAAAATGGTAAAATATACCAAAAAATTTCCCAATACAAAAAATTAGAATGTTAATGTAATATTTTCATTGCAAGTATCTAATAAAATAAGAAACTTAATTTAAAAAGGGGATTTAAAAATGTTGAAAAAATTAATCACTTTATGTACAACTTTTATTTTGTTAATAGGTTTAGTAAACGGAACCGTAGCCAAAGCAGAATCTAATGATTGTTCGACATGTCTTACATCTAATGAATTTTTAAAGACAATAAATCAATTGGCTGATGCGGGGACAACAACAGACTTGAATGTAGACAAAAAAGAACAAAAAGATATTGATAAAATTGTCTCTACTAAAGATAAAGAATTTAAAACTGAAATAAAATCTTTGGGTAAAGAAGGTTATAAAGCTGAACCTACTGCTGATAAATATATTATTTTTTCAAATTTAAAAGATAATGGAATTACATATGAAAAAGTAGGAGTAGCAACTAACTTCTACATAAAATCAAATAAAGAGATTGCTAGTAAGCAAGTTTGGATAGATATGAAAACTAACGAAGTAATTCGTTATGATCTAGTAAAAATTAATGAAGATGGAACTTCAAATTCAGTTGTTTCTTTTGATAAAAATAGTACTAATGACAATACTAGTGGTATTTCTACTTATAAATTTAAATTCAATGGAGTTAGTTTTGCTTGCAGTATGGCCGGTTTAATTGCATGTACAGCAGCATTTGGGGGATTGGCAGTTGTTGTTCCAGCTGTAGGAGCAGTTGCTGGATTAGGTTGTGCTATTGCATTTAATGTAGGATGTTCTTTTTAATAATATAAACCTATAAACCGACTTGCTTTTTAGATAAGTCGGTTTATATTTTTTTTATAGATACGCTGTAATAACATCATATAAACACAGGTTAATATAACAAAACAAATTAAATAATACAATGGAAAAATGTCTATTTTATTTTTATTTACTATATGTATTGCAAACATTGTAAAGGCTATGGGGATATTACCAATAAAGATAATAATTATTTTCTTAAAGTGAGTAAGAATTTCTTGATTCCAATTAATTTTCCCAAATATTAGCAATATATTTCCTACTATAAATCCTATAAAAAAAGGAATAGTAGAGGAATAGTTAATATAACCATTAAGTATCGGAACTGAAAAAGAACCAAATGAAACCATGATCAAAATTAATATATAACTTACTTTAGTTATATCTTTATT
>NZ_NTZO01000516.1 GCF_002559405.1 Bacillus sp. AFS001701
CTTTTATAGGATTTGTTTAATGTACGTGATATTTTCTCACCTGAAATATTTTTTGTTTATTTTAACTATCGTACAAAAGTAAACATAACTAATTAACCTGCCCTATAAACATCGTAAACAGGTTTAACTCCAACTAGTTTTATCAGACCTATTAAAAACTAACTTTGTCAAAAATTACATGTATTACTCCCTAATATCTTTTAATAAAAATCAATTTCTTCTTTAGTCCAAGTAACACCTTTTATGTATATCAAATAGAATTCCTAAGACTTCAAACCATATCTTCCAAAATTCTAAATATTCTCATAGTTCTACAAGTTACTCTTTTAAAACTCGATTTATTAAGTAATCGACAAAAATAATATATCTTAATATACTTCCAATGATTTTAAGAAAAACTTATTCGTTCTAACTTAAAAAATTATTAATAGATGCTTCCGATGAAAAATGCTCAATTTTTTTTATTTACAACTTAGATACAAGTTGTGTCTAAATTCGAAACATCCAAACCTTATTATTCTCTTATAAGGTTTCGAAGGGAGATGAATTTAAATCATATGTAATAGGAGTTGGTATAGATTATCAAATTTATAGTAACTAAATTTAAATATA
>NZ_NTZO01000029.1 GCF_002559405.1 Bacillus sp. AFS001701
CTGTGAGAGTAGAACGTCGCCTGGTTTGGATTTTTTATGGAAATAATTTTTTCTCATTATCGCGGGGTGGAGCACGAACGAATATGCTTCGAAGTAATTGCTTCAGCATACCAATCGAGCCGCTACTTGTATTAACATCCTGAGATTGGGATGGTCTTAACAGGTTAAACTTCATGGTTTTAATTAAATTGTTTTCTCATTATCGCGGGGTGGAGCAGTCTGGTAGCTCGTCGGGCTCATAACCCGAAGGTCGCAGGTTCAAATCCTGTCCCCGCAACCAAAATGGTCCCGTGGTGTAGCGGTTAACATGCCTGCCTGTCACGCAGGAGATCGCCGGTTCGATCCCGGTCGGGACCGCCATACATACGATTCTTAAAACGAAACAAAAAATTGTTTCGTTTTTTTTATTATTTTTGAAATGAGTAATATATAAATAGATTTTATTGTAAGAGTAATACTTTAAAGGATATTAACTGTATAAAACAGAAGCCGACGGAAGTAAAACTGCTCAACTCAATCATTAATTAGGAAACATGGGATGGTAGGGAGACACAATGAGTTATGTGAAAGAAGGTACTGCTTACTACATGCTGTAAACGAGAGAAGTAACAAAATAAACGAAAACAACCTAAATATAAATTTCAATAATTTATTTAAACTATTCAAAAGAATATTACTGTTTGACATCTGCTTAATGTTTTGAAATGATATAATATGGCAAAGTTAGAAATAGACGAGTTAGAATTTTGGTGGTGAAGTAATTGGAAATTGTTTTACATACAAATACTGAGGAAGAAACTCAAGAAATTGCATTTTTTCTCGGACAATTAGTGCAACAAAAAGATGTAATATTATTAGAAGGAGATCTTGGTGCTGGAAAGACCACTTTTACAAAAGGATTTGCTAAAGGTCTTGATGTAAAAAGAACAGTTAATAGCCCAACTTTTAATATTATTAAAGAATATAAAGGTAGAATTCCTCTATATCATATGGATGTTTATCGTTTAGAAGGAAGTAGTGAAGATTTAGGCTTTGATGAGTATTTTATGGGTGAAGGTGTTTGTGTTGTAGAATGGGCTCATTTAATTTCAGATTACTTACCAAATGAATTCTTAAAAATCATAATAACTCATGAAGAAAATGGTAGAATGATTACTTTTATTCCAAGTGGATCTAGGTATGAATTTATTTGTAAGGAGTTAATAAACAATGACCGTTTTAGCAATTGATACATCTACAAATGTTATGGGTATTAGTCTAATAAAAGATCAGTCTGTTATTGGAGAAACGATAACATTTATTAATAAAAACCATTCTGTACGATTAATGCCAGCGATTAGCTCTTTAATGGAAGAATGTAATATAAAACCAAAGGAACTATCTAAAATAGTAGTTGCAAAAGGTCCAGGCTCTTATACGGGTGTACGTATTGGTGTCACTGTGGCTAAATCATTAGCTTTCACTTTAAAAATTCCAATTATCGGGGTATCAAGTTTGAAGGTATTGGCTGCTAATGGACGATATTTTAATGGATTAGTCTGTCCATTATTTGATGCAAGACGCAACTTATTATTTACTGGTCTTTATGATTTTAGAGGTCAGGTCATTAATGAGGTATTAGAAGACTGCAATATTGACCGAAGTATATGGATTGAAAAGCTTAAATCTTATAATGAACAAATCTTATTTATTGGTAACGATGTATCAATTCATAAGGAGTTTATTATTGAGCATTTAAAAGATAAAGCGCTCTTTGCAAAAGAAAGTATGAATAACCAGAGACCAAGTGAACTGTTTACATGTAGCTTAGAAGAAAAAGAAGAATCGGTTCATAATTTTTCACCGGAATATTTAAGATTATCAGAAGCAGAAGCTAATTGGCTAGCAAGCCAAGAAAAGTAGGAGGATATTATGATCTCATCGGTTGCTTTTCGTAAAATGAAAGAAGAAGATTTAGATCAAATAGTAGAAATTGAAAAACAATCATTCCCTACACCATGGACATATGATGCTTTTTATAATGAATTATATTCAAATCAATTTGCCAATTATATAGTGGCTGAAGTTGATGAGAAAATAATTGGTTATTGTGGATTATGGGTGGTCATTGACGAGGGACATATTACAAATATAGCTATTTTGCCAGATTATAGAGGAGTAGGTCTTGGCGAAAAGTTACTTCGGGCTGTAATGGAAACTGCTAAAAATCTTGGAGCTGATACATTAACTTTAGAAGTAAGGGTATCAAATCATGTAGCAATGGGACTATATCGAAAACTGGGCTTCCAAGATGGCGGTATTCGAAAAAGCTATTATACAGATAATTTTGAGGATGCATTAGTTATGTGGGTGAATTTGAAATGATAAATGAAAATTGTTTAATTCTTGCTATAGAGACAAGCTGTGATGAAACTTCAGCCGCAGTTGTTAAAAACGGAAATGAAATTTTAAGTAATGTAGTAGCTACTCAGATAGATATTCACAAACGTTTTGGTGGAGTTGTACCTGAAGTTGCATCACGATTACATGTTGAGCAAATAACTTTAGTAATCGAAGAAGCAATGAAGCAAGCACAGGTAGAATATGAAGAGCTAGCTGCCGTTGCAGTTACAGAAGGTCCAGGACTTGTTGGAGCGTTACTAATTGGGGTAAATGCGGCTAAAGCAATTGCATTTGCACATGGATTACCGCTTATAGGAGTACACCACATTGCGGGTCATATTTATGCTAATCAACTTGTACAGCCCCTGCAATATCCACTGTTAGCATTAGTAGTTTCTGGTGGACATACGGAGCTTGTCTACATGAAGGAAGATGGAATTTTTGAGGTAATAGGTGAAACAAGGGATGATGCAGCAGGAGAAGCTTATGATAAGGTCGCTAGAACACTTAAATTACCTTACCCAGGTGGTCCTCACATTGATCGTCTAGCACAAGAAGGAAATGCAACTATTCCTTTTCCTAGAGCTTGGTTAGAAGAGGGTAGCTATGACTTTAGTTTTAGTGGATTAAAGTCAGCGGTTATTAATTATATGCATAATGCTGAGCAAAGAGGCGAGGAAGTATCACCAGCTGATGTCGCAGCAAGCTTCCAAGAGAGTGTAATTGAAGTAATTGTCTCTAAAACAATTCAAGCTGCAAAAGAATATAATGTAAAACAAGTTTTATTAGCCGGAGGAGTGGCAGCTAATAAAGGGTTGAGAGCTACATTACAAGAAGAGATGAATGCTTTGAGTAATATAGAATTAGTTATACCACCACTATCACTTTGTACAGATAATGCTGCGATGATTGGTGCTGCTGCATTTATCCGTTTAAAACAAGGAAAACTAGGTAATTTGGCATTAAACGGGAATCCAGGTTTGGATTTAGAGAATATGTAAGGAGTACTTATTCACAATTTTTTAATAAAATGTGGATAAGTACTTTTTATTTGTTAAAAACTTATTAATCTATGTGAACAAAATTGTGTATAACTTTACTGTTTTTTTGTGGATAGTGTGTATAAACCTGTGTAAAAGCTAAATGATAATTGAATATATGTGGATAAATATGTAGATAAGAAAAAACGGATAGCAAAAAGCTCATCCGTTTAGTCATTAATCTTGTAAGTTCTCCCACTCTTCCATTAGGTCTATTAACTTAGCTTCGATATCATTTTTCTTATTTGTTAATTCTTGTACTAATTGAAAATCACCGTAAACTTCTGGCTTACATAATTCTAGTTCGATCGTCTCTATATCAAGCTCAAATTGCGATATATTACTTTCAATTTCCTCTATACGGCGCTGAGTTTGACGGAGTTTTTTCTTCAATTCTTTGTCTTGTTGATAATCAGAAATTGGTTGAGAAGATTGTTTAGCTTGTGCTAATGTAGCCTCTTTTTCTGCTTGTTCTTTTTCAAATGCTTCGTTTTTCTTAAATAGGTAATAGTCATAATCACCCAAATAAATTGATAATCCTGCTTTTGCTAGTTCAAAAGTTTTTGTGGATAATCTGTTCATAAAGTAACGATCATGAGATACAAATAAAATCGTTCCAGGGTAATCTAATAATGCATTTTCTAACACTTCTTTACTATCTAAATCTAAGTGGTTAGTAGGCTCATCAAGAATTAAGAAATTAGCTTTTTTCATCATAAGCTTAGCCAAAGCTAATCTAGCCTTTTCTCCACCACTTAAAGAGGTAACAATTTTTGTCACATCATCTCCAGAAAATAAAAAGTTCCCTAATATTGTTCGAATTTCTTGTTCAGCTTTTAATGGATAATCATCCCAAAGTTCGTCTAATACTCTTTTATTAGAAGTTAGTTTTGCTTGCTCTTGATCATAATAACCAACTGAAACATTTGCGCCAAAATCAATCGTTCCTTGTAATTTTTCTAAATCAGCAATAATCGTTTTAAGTAATGTCGATTTACCAACACCATTTGGACCGACTAATGCGACACTATCGCCTCGATTCAGTACGAATCTCATCGGCTGATCAATTGTTGGGATCCGATCATAGCCAATAAATAAATCTTGTACAGACAACACATCATTACCGCTTTGTTTTTCAATTGAAAATGAAAAATTAGCCGAAGATTCGTCTCCAAGTGGCCTGTCTAGTCGAACCATACGATCTAATTGTTTCCTACGACTTTGAGCTCTTTTGGTAGTTGATGCACGCGCAATATTACGCTGTACAAAATCTTCAAGTTTAGAGATTTCCTCTTGTTGCTTTTCAAACTGTTTTAACTCTTGTTCATATTGAGCTGCCTTTAGTTCAAGGTACTTACTATAATTACCAACAAATCGTTGATGCTTATGATTCGATATTTCATAAACAATATTAACAACTTGATCAAGGAAATATCGATCGTGGGAAACGATTAATACTGCACCAGGGTATGACTGTAAGTAGCGCTCTAACCAACTTAGAGTGTCAATATCTAAATGGTTCGTAGGCTCATCCAAGATTAACAAGTCAGGCTTTGTCAATAATAGCTTACCTAATGCCAGTCTCGTCTTTTGTCCACCGCTTAACGAGGAAATTTTTGTTTCATAATCTTCATTACTAAAACCTAAACCACTAATTATTGAACGAATATCTGCTTCAAACTGGTAACCACCGTTTTCTTTGAATGTATATTGAAGATGATCATATTCATTCATAACCTTGTCATAAACGGCTTGATTGGAGTAGACATCCTCCCTAGTCATTTTAACTTCTAATTTTCTCATATTGTCCTGCATCTCTACTAAATGATTAAATACAGAATAATATTCTTCCCAAATCGTTTTATCGCTTTGTAAACCAGAGTTTTGGGCTAAGTACCCTACAGTAACGTCTTTAGGTTTATTTATTTCACCGCCATCATAGGATATTTCACCTGCTATGATTTTCAATAATGTAGATTTTCCCGCACCATTACGTCCAACAATGGCAACGCGATCACTCGTTTGAACTTCTAATTTTATATTTGAAAGTATAATGTCACTACCAAAATACTTTGAGACATTATTTACTTGTAAAAGAATCATGGATAACACCTCATTGCAAAATTTTTTATGTATGTAACTGTAGACTGTCAAAATTCTTAAATATAGTGTATATTTTACATTAGAACAAGTACTTTATTACTAAAATAAAGTCAAATTACACACCATAGTAAAAAGAATTACAGTAAGTGGGGGATTAAAAAATGGATTCGGAACAAATTAAAATTCCACAAGCTACTGCTAAACGTCTACCTTTATATTACCGTTTTATAAAGAATTTGTCTTTATCAGGTAAACAAAGAGTTTCTTCAGCAGAGTTAAGTGAAGCAGTAAAGGTAGATTCCGCTACAATCAGAAGAGATTTTTCATATTTTGGAGCACTTGGTAAAAAAGGTTATGGCTATAACGTAAACTATTTATTAACTTTTTTCTCGAAAGCGCTTAACCAGCATGAAGTTATGAAAGTTGCATTAATTGGTGTTGGTAATTTAGGAACTGCATTCTTACACTATAATTTTATAAAAAATAATAATACAAAAATTGAGATGGCATTTGATATTGATCCAAATAAAATTGGTACTGAAATAGGTGGAGTACCCGTTTATAATCTAGATAATCTAGAGGAAGTTATGAATGAAGATATTCAAATCGTTATTTTAACTGTTCCTGCACCTGTAGCACAATCAATTGCTGATCGATTAAATGGAAAAAATATTAGAGGAATCTTAAATTTCACACCTGCACGAATTAGTGTACCAGAACATATTCGCATTCATCATATAGACTTAGCAGTTGAACTGCAAACATTGGCATATTTTTTACAACAATAAATTCATATCAAAATAAAACCCCCAAAAAAAATTTGGGGGTTTTTAATGTAAATTGATCTGCTGAAAAACGACAAAAGAGTTCATTAACATATGTGTTAAGATTGGCACCATAATTGAGTTTGTTCGTTTATACAGATAACAAAATACAAAGCCGATTAAAAAGTATGATAAAAAGAAGGGCAAGTCACCGTGCATAAGCGAAAAGATCGCTGAACTAATTCCAGCAGAAATAATAAATGGTAAACGATTATATAGCCTTTTAAAAATAATACGACGAAAAATAATTTCCTCTAAAATTGGTGCAACTAAACTTGGAATGATAATAAAAGCCGGGTTAAGCTTAGCGATGTTTATGATATTTTGAGTATTTTCTGAGCCCTTATGTAAATCAAATACATAAATTAAAATTAAATTACAAACAATTTGAGTTAACATTGTTATGAAGTAACCTAAAATAACCCAATTTATTATTGTGCGATAATTAGTTTTCAGATTCTTAATTCCTTCATAAAGGGGCTTATGTAATAAGATAAGTATAATAATTAATCCAGTTACGAAACTAATACAACCCCATAATGCCACCGCTTCAAGAGAAGCTGTTTTCTGATCCACTCCAACGTATAAGTTACTATTTAATAAATAGGGCACCCCAAATACCGCTGAATATTGAAGAACGACATACGTTAATAAAATCCATAAATCTCTAGTTTTCAATACGATAGCTCCTTTGTGTTGATATTTTTCAGAACCCAAAGGTTTATAACAACACGTACATTATTTTACTCGTTTCTTTAGTTTCTTAAAAGAAATTTTCACTTTTTATTTTACTTTTGATTGTAAAGAAAAAAACTTATTAAATTTCGACAAGAAAAGTGCCTGCTTCGGGCTTGCAAAATTTTTTGATATTATTTAAACTAATAATTGTGTTAGCACTCAATATACATGAGTGCTAAAAAATAATGATTTGATTATTGAGGAGGTATTTACACATGTTAAAGCCATTAGGTGATCGTGTTGTAATTGAGCTTGTTGAGTCTGAAGAAAAAACTGCTAGTGGTATCGTGTTACCAGGTAGTGCACAAGAAAAGCCACAAGAAGGCAAAGTTGTTGCAGTAGGCACAGGTCGAGTACTTGAAAATGGTGAGCGCGTAGCTTTAGAAGTATCTGTAGGTGATCGCATTATCTTCTCTAAATATTCAGGAACAGAAGTTAAGTACGGTGGTACTGAATACTTAGTACTTCGCGAAAACGATATACTTGCAATCATAGGTTAATAAAATAAAAATACTTAAATTAAAAAATATATTTTTTATATTATAAGGAGGTCATTTTCATGGCAAAGGACATTAGATTTGGTGAAGAAGCACGTCGCGCAATGTTACGTGGTGTAGACGCTTTAGCTGATGCTGTAAAAGTAACTTTAGGACCAAAAGGACGTAACGTAGTTCTTGAGAAAAAATTCGGTTCTCCATTAATTACAAATGATGGTGTTACTATCGCTAAAGAAATCGAATTAGAAGATGCATTTGAAAATATGGGTGCAAAATTAGTTGCAGAAGTTGCTAGTAAAACAAATGATGTTGCTGGGGACGGTACAACAACTGCTACAGTTTTAGCGCAAGCTATGATTCGTGAGGGTCTTAAAAACGTAACTGCTGGTGCAAATCCAATGGGTATCCGTAAAGGTATCGAAAAAGCAGTTGCTGTAGCAATCGAAGAATTAAAAACAATCTCAAAACCAATTGAAGGTAAAGAGTCAATCGCACAAGTTGCTGCAATTTCTTCAGCGGATCCAGAAGTTGGACAATTAATTGCTGAAGCAATGGAGCGCGTTGGTAACGATGGAGTTATTACTCTTGAAGAATCAAAAGGTTTCACAACTGAGTTAGAAGTAGTAGAAGGTATGCAATTTGACCGTGGATACTCTTCTCCTTACATGGTTACAAATTCAGAGAAAATGGTTGCTGAATTAGAAAATCCATATATTTTAATCACAGATAAAAAAGTAACAAACATTCAAGAAATCTTACCAGTACTTGAGCAAGTTGTTCAACAAGGTAAGCCACTATTAATCATTGCTGAGGATGTTGAAGGTGAAGCACAAGCAACGATCATCGTAAATAAATTACGTGGTACGTTCAATGCTGTTACTGTTAAAGCTCCTGGCTTCGGTGACCGTCGTAAAGCAATGTTAGAAGATATCGCGATCTTAACTGGCGGTGAAGTGATTACAGAAGAATTAGGATTAGATCTTAAAACAACTAACATCACTCAATTAGGTCGTGCTTCAAAAGTTGTAGTAACAAAAGAAAACACGACAATCGTTGAGGGTGCTGGTGAAACTGAAGCAATCCAAAGACGTATCGGCGTAATCCGTGCTCAATTAGAAGAAACTACTTCTGAATTTGATCGCGAAAAATTACAAGAGCGTTTAGCTAAATTAGCTGGTGGTGTAGCAGTAATCAAAGTTGGTGCTGCAACTGAAACTGAATTAAAAGAGCGTAAATTACGTATTGAAGATGCATTAAACTCTACACGTGCTGCAGTTGAAGAAGGTATTGTAGCTGGTGGTGGTACTGCATTAATGAGCGTATATAATAAAGTAGCTGCAATCGAAGCAGAAGGTGACGTAGCAACAGGTATCAACATCGTATTACGTGCACTTGAAGCTCCAGTTCGTCAAATCGCTACAAATGCTGGTCTAGAAGGATCAGTAATTATTGAGAAATTAAAAAGTGCGGAAGTTGGCGTTGGTTTCAATGCTGCTAACGGACAATGGGTAAACATGATCGAAGAAGGTATCGTTGACCCAACTAAAGTTACACGTTCTGCACTTCAAAACGCAGCATCTGTTTCTGCTATGTTCTTAACAACTGAGGCTGTAGTAGCAGATATCCCTGAGAAAAATGCTCCAGCTATGCCTGACATGGGTATGGGCGGCATGGGCGGCATGATGTAATAAAGTAAAAACCCTTGAGCAATCAAGGGTTTTTTTTTTTCGCATATAATTGCCAGAGCTTAATATAGTGGTTGTTCTTTTTCACCAAAGAAATCAACTTCGTTTTAAATAAAAAAACTTATATTACCTTCATACTATTTTCCATTAACAAATTTAATAATTTCTGAATATAGTAAGAGAAGGACAAGCTATAAAGAAATGAGGGGATATGGATAGACGAAATAAAAGAATTACAGGAAAAAATAGCAGAAATTAAAGAACGTTTGGCAGTAACAGAGAGCACTATTATAAAGGTTGAACAAAAAATTGAGAGAATTGAAAGTAATACTAGTTGGACTGTACGTTTAATTATTGGAGCAATTATTATGGCAGTTATAAGAATCATTCTAAAAGGTGGAATTTAAGAGCTTTATTACAAAAGACCGTACTTATATTAGACTTCATTTCACAGTAATATTGCTAGCAAATATAGTGAAATAAAGTAAAAAACCTGGGACTTTTATAGGTTTTTTATTTTTATGTTTCGGTTATTTACTTTTGGAGTAGTCGATAATGAGAATAACTAACTGGTATTAGATTGAAGAAATTGAATTAAATAAGACTTAGGCTTTATTGACTATATATCGTTTAAATATGTATAGTAAATTTGATAAAAGCAGAAAACCTTTGATGCGATATTACGGTTATAGCAAATAACTTTTTAAGGATGATTTAGATGAATTTCGGTTTATACAGAGGATGCCTTTTTGGTCTTTTATTTTCTATACCATTTTGGTTGGTCTTATTATGGCTTATATTTAGATAGAAAATAAAAAAACCCCTTCGCATAAGTAAAAAGCTACTAACTTTCTACATAAAAGAGGCGTAGATCATTAATCTAAAAAGTTATTTTTTAAACGATAAAGTCATGGAATATTGGTTCAATTAATTCTCCGCTATTTAATTGACCTCTATTTTTTATTACACATCGTACTAGCGGTTCTACATAAATATAATTTTTGTCTTCTCCAGTTTTTATATGCTTAGTTAGACTAAAGAAAGCTGTTTTTTGCCCAGTATTCATTCCAAACTCTACTATCCCTACATTTACATACTCATCATTTTTTAATTCTGAGATTAATAATCCCATTCCTTGTTTTTTATAGCCTGTTATATAGTAATTATTAAATCTCCAGTTAATGATCTTTAACCAATTTAGTGATCGATGTGCAGGTATATAAGTGGAATCTTTTGATTTAGCTACTATACCTTCAAGTCCAAGAGTTTTAATTTGCTCAAAAAACGTCTCACCTTCTGACTCGATATAAAAACTTTTTTTAATTGATTCTTGATCAACTAGGGTTTCTGAAAGGATTTTTTTTCGATAAGATAAAGGTTCTTTCATTAAGTTTTTATTTTTAAGACGTAAAATATCAAAAACGATATATGTTAATGGAAATTGTTTGCTTCCTTGTATTATTTTGTATTCTTGAATAAAACTTACTCGATTGGTTGCCGCTTCAAAATCCTCTCTGCCGTTATTATAACAAACTAAAACACCGTCTAAGTAACAATCATCTAAGTCGATATTTTCGAGTTCAGGGATTCTCTCCGTAATCTCGGTACCATTTCGATTAAAAAGTTTATTCTTTCCATTTTGCCTTTCAAGCATCATTCGAACACCATTTAATTTCAATTCAAAATAATGTTGATCAGAGTCAAATGGTTTATCAGCATTTTGTAATAGCATTGGCTCAATAAACATTTTTCATTTCGCTATCATGATTGTTGCTTTTCAACATAATCAAGATTCCTTTCTTTTTCATTTGATATATATAAATAACATAAAATTTTTGTTTTCTTATCTAGCAATAATTCACTCTATTTTTAGTCTTCCACTAGTTAATGTACTTTTATTTCAAATGTATTTCAAGTCATAACTCGTCTAATTTCACAATAAGATTAATTATCTTCTTATGAAAAGTGGTGTTATGAAATGGGGAGGAAAAATAATTTCAAAATTACGGAACCGATGTTGAACGAGTACTATGATTTGAGTCAAAAAAAGAAAGATATTGAAAATCAGTTAGAGGAATTACAAAAGATTTTTCATGGATACTTTGATCATCAAGTTGGAATGAATGAAAAAGGTGAACTAATTATTAATAATTTAAAACTTGAACGAATCATAAGAAAAAAAGAAAAATTTAATGAGGAGAAGACAATTCATAAATTAGAAGAACTAAACTTGACTGATTTAATACAAATAGTAAGAAAACCAGATGGAGATAAAATCAAGTCTGCTATTAATTTGGGATTGTTAAAAGAGAAGGATTTGGATGGATGTATATCTGTTAATTCATCACAAGCAATTTATGTTAAACCTCTAAAAAAGTAATTAGTTTAGGTAAAAGGAACTTTCTGGAGAGTATCTAATACTCTCTTTTTTATATGTAACGAATTTTATCTTTCAGAATACTGTATTAGTATACATGTCCAAGTATTCGGACATGCCAATATTGAAAAGGAGTGCTAATTTTGGCAACTTGGAGAAATGATTTTATTTCGATGAACAAGTATACGAGGCCGTCAATAAAATTGAAAGAAGTTAGAAAAATTGTGCTGCATTGGACAGCCAATCCGGGGGCAAGTGCACAAAGTCACCAAAGGTATTTTAACGGTATAGCGATAAAAAATAAAACATATGCATCTGCTCATATTTTTGTTGATTCGAAAGAGGCAATTTGTATTATTCCGCTTGATGAAATAGCTTATCATGCAAATGATCATTATGAAAGAAATAGTAATGGTGGTGTATATAGAGGGGTGGATGAACTCGCTCCGAACGCAAATAAGCTTTCAATCGGTGTTGAAATGTGTGTCGAAAAGGATGGTACGATTTCACAATATACATTAACACGTACGATTAGAGTAATTGCTGAATTGTGTAAGATGTTTAAATTAAATGCAAATGACATTGTAAGACATTATGACATAACACATAAGCCATGTCCGAAAACCTTCATAGACAACCCCGATCGATTTAACGAGTTTAAAGCACAAGTAAATGCGATCTTAAATCCCCCGATAACCCAAACAGATTCAGTTCCATACCCTGGTATTTTAAAAGAAGGGTCAAGAGGTGAATCTGTCAAAAAAGTTCAACAAAAACTTAAAATAACGGCAGATGGAATTTTTGGACCAGTTACTGAAAATGCAGTTAAAAAATTTCAAGCAAGTAATGGACTAGTTGTCGATGGAATTATTGGAAAGAATACTTGGGGCAAGCTGTTTTAAAAGACAAGATCACGAATTCTTAAAGAAAAAATCCCTATTTCTTTTTAAAATAGGGACTTTTTTAATGAGGTGAGATGATTTTTAAACCAATAACAGATCCAATTACTAAGGTGATAAATAACAGTCTCTTCCATTCACGTGATTCATTAAAGAACAACATGCCAATCAAAACAGAACCAGCGGCACCTATACCAGTCCAGATTGTATAACCTGTTCCGACGGGTATAACCTTTAAGGCTTTTGATAATAAGTAAAAACTAATCCATCCAGATAGAATACACAAAATGGAGTAGTTAAGTTTTTTAAAATTATTAGATAGCTTCATAAAAATGACAAAGCCAACTTCACCCAAACCTGCAATAAATAAAAATAACCAAGCCATTTTATGCTGCATCTCCTTTCTCTGCTTTTTTATCACCTGAAGTTAATTTTAAGCCAATAATTCCTGATAATAATGTAATTACTAGAATAACTTTTAATATAGAAGCTGTTTCATTTAAAAATAACATTCCTATAATAACTGTCCCAGCGGCACCGATTCCTGTAAAAACTGCGTAGGCAGTACCTATTGGAATATCTCTTATTGCTTTTGAAAATAAATAAAAGCTGAACAAGATACCAGCTATTGTAAAAATTGTTGGCAACAAATTTGTAAATCCTTCTGAGTATTTTAGGCCAAATGCCCAAGCGATTTCGGAACCCCCCGCTATAACTAAGTAAATCCAACTCATAAAAAATCTCCCCCCTTATAGCAGAATAAAAAAATGATTTCTTTTTGACAAACTACCTACCGTTCGTTAGTTAAAAGATACATTATAATCTTATTCATGACAAGTTGTAACGTTTCCACAAAAATTTATTTTTTTTATGTATTGAAATACCTTGACCGAAAAAATATACATTGTTAGAATGAGACAATAATACAATATTCGTCATTATTCTTCATATATCCTCGACAATACGGGTCGAGAGTCTCTACCGGGGCGCCGTAACATGCCCTGACTATGAAGGCAGTCTGACTTTGTTTAATTTAAGTCTGATTTTCTGCCTTCTTATGCGTATTTTTCGTATGTAAAAAGAGGAGAAAATCGGCTTTTTTTATTTTTTTTGGGAAAAATAGTATCAGTTTAACTGATACGTTAATTCAATATATATAGATGGGGTGACCGTTTTGCAACAACATGACACAATTGTAGTACTAGATTTTGGAAGTCAATATAACCAACTTATAGCACGCCGTATCCGTGAGTTTGGCGTTTATAGTGAATTACGTCCTCATACAATCACTGCAGAGGAAATTAAGCAAATGGGCGCTAAAGGGATCGTTTTCTCTGGCGGACCAAATAGCGTATATGGTGAAAATGCTTTTTTCTGTGATGAAGCAATTTTTGATTTAGAAATTCCAATCTTAGGTATTTGTTACGGAATGCAGTTAATAACTCAACATTTTGGTGGAACGGTAGCTAGAGCTGACCAACGTGAATACGGTAAAGCTGAATTAAATATTCAAAATCCGTCTGCTTTATTAAAAGACCTACCTTCAGACCACGTAGTTTGGATGAGCCACGGTGATAAAGTAATTCAACAACCAGAAGGATTCGTTGTAGATGCAACTAGTGCTTCTTGCCCAATCGCTGCAATGAGTAACGAAGCTAAAAAAATGTATGGTGTACAATTCCATCCAGAAGTTCGTCACTCTGAATATGGTAATGATTTATTAAAGAACTTCGTATTCAATATTTGCGAATGTGAAGCTAACTGGTCAATGAAAAACTACATTGAAGTTGAACTTGAAAATATTCGTAATATTGTTGGCGACAAAAAAGTACTTTGCGCACTTAGTGGTGGTGTTGATTCTTCAGTAGTTGCAGTATTAATTCACAAAGCAATTGGTGATCAATTAACATGTATCTTCGTTGACCATGGTTTATTACGTAAAGATGAAGCTGAAGGCGTTATGAAGACGTTTAGCGAAGGCTTCCACATGAACGTAATTAAAGTAGATGCTAGAGAGCGCTTCTTAAGCAAACTTGCTGGCGTTTCTGATCCAGAAGAAAAACGTAAAATTATCGGTAATGAATTCATCTATGTGTTTGATGATGAGGCAGCTAAATTAGAAGGTATGGATTTCTTAGCTCAAGGAACTCTTTATACAGATATTATCGAGAGCGGTACGGCTACAGCTCAAACAATCAAATCACATCATAATGTTGGTGGATTACCTGAAGACATGCAATTCACGTTAATCGAGCCTTTAAATACATTATTTAAAGACGAAGTACGTGCAGTTGGAACTGAACTAGGAATTCCAGATGCAATCGTTTGGAGACAACCATTCCCAGGACCAGGTCTAGGAATTCGCGTATTAGGTGAAATTACTGATCAAAAACTTGAAATCGTTCGTGAATCAGATGCAATTTTACGTGAAGAAATTGCTTTAGCTGGTTTAGATAAAGAAATTTGGCAATATTTCACAGTATTACCTGACATCCGTAGTGTTGGTGTAATGGGTGACGAACGTACGTATGATTACACTGTTGGTATTCGTGCAGTTACGTCTATCGATGGAATGACGGCTGACTGGGCACGTATTGATTGGGATGTACTACAAAAAATCTCAACTCGTATTGTAAATGAAGTTAAACACGTAAACCGTATAGTTTATGATGTAACTAGTAAGCCACCTGCAACAATTGAGTGGGAATAATAATAAAAGCCATAAACCCTTATTGGGTTCATGGCTTTTTTATTTTTTCTTGAGATTTGACCCCAGTTTGTAACAAATAGCCGGAACTTGTGAGGGTATTCTGTGATAATTTTGGTTTATAATCGGTATTTTTTACTTGGGAGGGTCAGAAATTGCATAAACATTTTAGAAATGTGGATTCTTATCCCCAGGTCAGTAAAACAAATTTTTTTATCAAGTATTATACTTATATTTGTAGTGTATTGGGGATTATTAGGAAGTAGGAGAGTAATTCAATTATTTTATAATAT
>NZ_NTZO01000517.1 GCF_002559405.1 Bacillus sp. AFS001701
AAAGATGTCTCAAGACTTTTGAGACATCTTTTTTCCTAATCATATTACGATCTTGTTTCTGATATTGCAGTTCTTACTTTTTCAAATGATGTTTTAGCTTTGTGAGAGTTCAAGATCATTAAGTTTACGTATAATGCATCAATAATACTTAATTGCGCAATTCTTGAAGCAAGTGCTTCTGGTCGATATTCTGTTTCTTCGGAAGATGTATAAAGCGAGACATCAACATTTTGACTTAAAGGTGATTTTGGAAAACCTGTAATTCCAATCGTTTTGGTACCGTTTTCATTTAAAACTTGTAAAATACGAAGGATGTCTTTATTTGAGCCTGAGTGTGAGATAACGATCGCTACATCTTCCTTTGTCAGTTGAGAAGCTGACATCAATTGAAAGTGCGAGTCTGTGTACGAGTTTGCTTTTATTCCTGTACGTATAAATTTATGGAAGGCATCCATAGCAATAACAGATGAGCCACCTACACCATATAATTCAACTTTATTTGCTTTTAATATAAGATTTACTGCTTTTTTAATTGATGCTCCGTCTAGAATTTGGGCTGTATTTTCAAGTGTTCGAATATTAGATTGAAATATTTTATTTGCTATTGTTATTTCATCGTCTTTTTCGTTAATTTCCTCGTGGATTTGCTGAATCGGCGTCATAATTTCAGTTGCTAATGCAATTTTAAGCGCTTGGTATCCTTTAAATCCAATCCTTTTACAAAATCTAAAAACAGTTGCATCAGCAACGTTTAAGTCTTCAGCTACTTCTGTAATCGTACTGTGAATAATATGCTTTGGGTTTTTTAATATATAATCAGCGATTTTTTTTTCTTTATCACTTAATCGCGCATAATAAGAACGAATTTTACCTAAGCTGTTCGTTTGTTCCATATTCTTTACACCTTTCCTTAGGAAATTGATTTTAGAATAAATAAATTTTTAATATAGTATTAAATTGAAATTGTTTGTATTTTAAAGATTTAGAAAAGCATTATTATTTACTTAATATTATTATATAG
>NZ_NTZO01000518.1 GCF_002559405.1 Bacillus sp. AFS001701
TTTGTTTTCTCCCTCTTTTAGTACGAACAATGATAAAAGTGTAACGATTAAGGAGATAATACCGAAAATCGTCCAAATTACCCTCCACCCTAAAGATGGAAAGTAATCACTTATATTGGTCGTTATTATTCCGCTTAAAAGCATCCCTGAACCTACACCACTCAATAAAATCCCAAGAACAAGCCCTTTTTTATTGGCAAATTGAGTAACCATTAGAGACATAAGTGGTGCAAATACTAATGAACTTCCTGCCCCAAGTAGAAACATGATTAGCATGACAATATAATATGATTTTGCAAATGAAAGAAGGAACAGACAAACTGTAACTAAAAATCCTCCGGCTAATACAATTTTCTTTATGCCAAACTTTTGGGCTAAAATGCCAATAAGTGTTGAGATGACCAAAAATCCAAGTGAAATGATCGTAGCTAAAAATCCTGCCTGAGCGTAGTTAATAGCTAAATCTTCTTGCATAGAAGGCATTAATACACCATAGGCTAATCTTGCAAATCCTGATGTCGCAATGACCAACAAGTAACCTGCTATTAGTTGAGAAAACATTGAACTTTTCTTACTCGTCATTATATCACCCTCCAATAAAAAACCGTTCGGTCTTTTTTCAACCAAAAAAATATTTAAATCCAATTCTGTACTATAAAACATCTGATTTTAAAACATCGCTCCTTCCTCAATCTTATTCAATTCATTCCAGAAAAGAACAATTGGTCTGTTATAATTTAACAACTTATTCGATAATAAGTCAATAAATTTTTAAGTATGTAAGATAAAGTTCTTGAT
>NZ_NTZO01000519.1 GCF_002559405.1 Bacillus sp. AFS001701
ATCCTAATGTACATATTTTTTAAAAGAAAAGGTTGGTTTTAAGTCGTTAAGCACTTAAGTTTGACGACTTTTCTTATATTTTAGAATACTTTGTAATAATGTGTCTTTCTATGTAGAAATGTTTTTTTTGAATTTTTTGTATTAATAATTAGAAGTTTAAATAACTATGTTATAATTTGTTGAAAGAAGGGGTGGGGGACACTTTAATGCTGCAATTAAAAGATTTATTAATTCAATTTGCAATCATAATCATTCCGGTCTTTTTATACGAAATGTTCTGGCTTAGTAGATACCACAATACAAGCCCGAAACAAAATAGAATATTAGTTGGATTGCTAACTTTTTTTAATATTTTTATTTGCTTGCTTTACCCAATTCACATTAGTGAAAGCATGGCTATTACCTTTAGTATTTTATTAATCTATTCATCTATTTTATATGGTGGAAGATTGATTGGAACGATTATTATTTTAACCAAAGCAGTTTTTGTGTATTTGCTATATGGTTTAGCTTCTTTGAAATCTTTTCCATTTGAAGTGATTTCATGTATCTTACCATTTATTGTTTCACCACATTGGGTTAGTTTTTCTAAACGTAAGAAATTTGCTTTAAGTATTTTAATGCCAATTTTATTTTCGTTCAGTATGGTCTGTTTGCTTTATTATGAAGCTACGGTAAATGGTATAAAAGAGTACCAATCAGATCAAACAATTTTTTTGGCGTGCATATTTTTTACTGTTTTAACAATTACAATGCTGTTCCATGTTTATTTAAGAGAGTTTTTATTTGAAAATGCTGAAATTCGTGTTCAAATGCAGAAATCAGAGAAATTAAATATGGTGAGTGAACTTGCGGCGAGTGTAGCTCATGAAGTTAGAAATCCATTAACAGTTGTAAGGGGTTTCATTCAGTTAATTGAGAATCAAGAAAGTGGAACGAATAGAGAATATATGAAACTTGTATTAGCTGAACTAGACCGGGCAGAAAATATCATTTCAGATTATTTAAACTTAGCTAGACCTCAAATTGAAGAAAAGAAAATAATCAATATGACAGAACAACTGAATGAAGTAACAACATTAATGTCAAGTTACGCCTCACTGCAGGGTGCTTTCTTACAAGTAAATGTAAATGAGGAGATGTATACTGTTGGAGATCGAGCTAAGCTTAAACAAGCAATCATCAATGTTCTAAAAAATGGTGTAGAAGCTATAAAGGACACGAAAGGCTATATTAAAATTGAAGCAAATATTGAGAAAGTAAGAGATCGAGAGTACATACGAATTGTTGTTAAAGATAATGGAGTAGGTATGTCGAAAGCACAATTGGATCGTTTAGGACAACCTTTTTATTCTTTAAAAGAAAAAGGAACAGGTCTAGGACTAATGGTTACTTTTAGTATTATCGAAGCTCATAAGGGAACGATTGAGTATTTAAGTGAAGAAGGCAAAGGTACTGAAGTTCATATTGTCTTACCAGCTTATCATCAAGAACAGAGTGAAGAGGAATAATGAAAGAAAAAAAGAGAAGGGGAAAAAGCCCTTCTCTTTTCAAACTAAAAATCTTTAAATTTCATAATAGAGTAAAAGTGATAAACAATAAACAAATTATTTTACTGACTTAGGTTTAAAAAATAGTGATTTAATTGCATTTTTCCAGTCTCTTTCTTTTGAGGCAGCTACCATCTTCTTTGTTTCCTGTAATTCTCTAATCATCCTCATTAATTGAGCATCTCGACCAGATTCTTTTGATTTAATTTCTTCAAACATTTGCTCTAATTTTTCGTCTTTTTCTTCAATTACTGTTGCTAACCCTTGAAGTTCTTCACTTTTTTCTTCAACTGAATATAATATTTTTTCTAACTTCTGATCCTTCTCCAAGTTCTGTTTGATTAATGTTTGATTTTGAGTTAGGATTTGTTCATTTTGATATGCTAGATTCGTAATTTGGGACATAAACTCTTCAAACATAATTTGATTTGAATTTGTCGGTACAAAAGTAGTGACATTCTCTTTCGTAACGATAGGTTCCGTTACTACGTTTGATCCATTTAACTTTGAAAGAACTACTTCATCAGGTAGTTTTTTATTTTCTTCAAGTACTTGTTCAACTGTCATTTCTTCAAAACGATATTCTTGGACTTCTTCATCCTCCGAACTTTTATCAGTTTGCTTTGAAAATGCACCAGATACTGTAACAGGCTCTTCTTTTGGTAAGGATTGCTCTAGTACGACTTCTTCAATTATTTCTAATTTTGATACGGAGTCTTCAAACTTCTCAGTATCTTGTGAAAAAGATTGCTCCATTACGCATTCATCTATTGTTTCTAGTTGAGAAGATGATTCTTCTAAATGCTTTGTATCTTGTGAAGTTAATTGACTGTTCTCTACTATTTCGATCGGTTCTAATTGGGATGCAGAAGCTTCTAAAGGTGCTTCTTCTTGTAAAAGTGAAAGATGGATTAATTCTGAATCAATTGTTTCAATTTGGGAATCTGCAACTTCAACAATATCATTCTTTTTTACTTCAATTAATTCCATGTCATTCTTCATGTCAATATTTTTATGTATGTTATTTTCTAGAGGAATATTCGGGGTGTTATTTGTAACGATTTCAGTATTTTTTTCTGTAGTTTCATTCTCAATTGAAGTTGTTTCAATTACATGAACTTCAGATTGATTTTGTACTGATTGGTTATTTAATGCATATTCAACTGATTGTAAAAGATTTTCATTCTTTTGGTACTCTTTAATGATCATTTGAAATAGTTCGAAATCGTTTTGATTATAGATCCTAGTATCTTGGTTCTTTGTAAAATGATATTCTTTTTTTTCTAGTTCCTTACTAATTTCTCTTACACGAGATTTACCTATTTTTAATTTCTTTGAAATGTCTTTACTTGTAAAAATTACTGACATTTGATATCCTCCTGAAAAATATGTGTAGTTAGAACATTCAATACATAGTTAAATTTTTCCTACCTAATCTACTTAAAATAATTCTACAATGTATAACAAAGTCCATATGATTACTAAAATTAAAATCAATATATGAGGAAAAATAGTGAAAAATAGAAAATATTACTTAAAAAGTAGCATAAATTCGACTAAAAAATAGAGAGTGACACAATGTTTAATCACTCTCAAACCAAATTTTTAAATTTGTAATCTAATCTATCAAAAAGTAGACATAAAGTAATCTATTGTTCCGAATTTGTCTGCTTATTTGTTTTTTCTAATCCTGCTTCTTGAAGTACAGCCTTTTGAGCTTGTCCTTTTTTACCTAAATAATTATGCTTAGCACCGAAGTATAAAATAAAAAGGAATGAAATTATATTAATTACAGCATCAATTTGTTCATTATTTAGGAATTTAAACCCAAAAGAATTTAGTAACAATTGAAGTGCAAATAAGAACCCAGCAACATAACGAATAATATCTTGTAAGTTATTATTACCGAACATATCAATCACCCCCTATTGATATAGTATGCTTGTCTCACGTAATAGGTGAGACAAATCTACTAAAATATGAGTGGAAAATAATGAATTTCCGTACATTCAAATAAAAAAGGGAAGAATTAAAACCCCTTTAATTTAAAAGGTCTTATAATCTTCCCATTTAATCTATATTAATGTTATTTTAGTAAGAATTGTTTCAACTTATTTCTCTTGCTTACCTTTATTTTTACGAATTGGTTCACTCGGAAAAGTAAATGTAGAGTTATTTAGAAATGAAGAAGCTCTTAAAAATTGCCCTGGGGTATTTCTTCGGTAGTTCGATCCATTTTTGAAATGGTTTTCAGATTTAACGTTTTGAATACCTAAGAAATGATGAAGTATTTTTTTTGCATAGCTTAATGACATGGAAACTTTTGGGTTACGATAAGTATTTTCTAATATTCCTAAATGCGGGAGAAGTTTAAAGTCTTCTTTTAACGGTGGTATATGAAAGAAAAAATCTCCACAAGCAATCAACACATCAGATTGTTGTTTACTGGACTTGGGATTATTTGAAAAATGTAATCCAACTTTCTTAGCAATTCCTTTATCAATAAGCTTTATTATAGCTTGTCTTTTTAGTGAATATAGTTCACTTGGTTCAAGTGCTGTTTTAGCATGTTTATTTACAACAAATATTGCCTGAAAAATTTCTTCATTTGTAAAATTTAGTTTATTCAGGCTAGGTTCTTTCGATTTCATGCTTCTTGGTTACCTCCAAAAAATAATAGATATGAGTATATTATATCTTTAGTTTAAAATATTTCAAATCAAATCTGGAGAAGTGGTTATATAATAAAAAGCTAATCGAAATAATATTCATTAAAGCGACTAGCTTTTTTATTTAATTAGTATGGATAGGGTCCTATATTACCTGGCGAATTTAATCCTGCATTACTAGGTAAATAAGCACCAGGATTTACAGGTGGGTAAGGCTGTTGGTATCCAGGGTACCCGCCACCGAAGCCACCACCAAAACCACCACCGTACGGAGGATATGCTGGGTAAGGTCCATATGACGGATAATAAGGTGGTCTAAACGCTAGAGCACCTAACGCGAATCCGCCTGCTAATCCCGCTAATCCTCCTATTATTGGCAAAAATGGGAAAAAAGGAACAAAGCGTTGTTCGTTATGATCAAAGTAGTAGGATGGAGCATGATCTTCTCTATAATAATGATTTAAATTAGGGTGATATTGATAATTCATGTATTTAACCTCCTCTCTTGTCTTCAATATTAGTGTATGGAGTACTATAATAATTGAGCAAGTACCCATAAAAATAGGTAACCAACCTAGTATGGGTGAGATCTGTGAGAATTATATTTTTACTTATTAAATTGCCCAGTAATTTCAATTGATACGATTTCGGGAGGAGTAAATAGGCGAATTGGTAGTTTAGTTGTCCCAATTCCATTTGAAACAACTAAATGACTATTATATTTACTTGATAGGGTGTAAACACCTCGGTTGTATTTCTTTGCATATGGAGGCATTATAAAGGACTTATATAAAGGTAAATAGATTTGTCCGCCATGGCTATGGCCAGAGAGCTGAAGATTTATCGGATAGTTTTTCGTCAAATCAGCAATGTCGGGTTCATGAGCTAGAACTACTGTATAACTATTTTTTTGAATTCGTTCTAAAATGTCATTATATTGTTTGTTTCCTAGCATATAATCATCGAGACCGATAAATGAAACTTTTTGTTTTTGAACGTAATAAGTT
>NZ_NTZO01000604.1 GCF_002559405.1 Bacillus sp. AFS001701
TTCCTATGCCATTTTCTAATTGATCATTTTTATATAAAACTCTACCTGAACTCCCGAATTCAAAAAATTCATCGGCTAGTAGATTTTTTAGTTCAATTTGTGAGGTGCGAATTTCTGGTTTAAGTAATTTTTCTTCTAACATACAAAGATGCTCTTTTAAAAAATCTAATCTTTCCTTCATTCATTCACCTACTTCGTTTTATTTAGATTGAATTTAAATTAGTAAGCTTTACCCCAATAGACCATTACATCCGTTTTCTTTCCACAGCATACACATGTATCAGCAAGTTGTTCTTGTTCAAAAGGAATACATCTTGAAGTTAGGCCAGCATCTTCTTTTATTTGTTCTTCACAAGCTAGATCCTGACACCACATTGCTTTAATAAAGCCTTGTTTTTCTTCACTGATTTGTTTTAGCTCTTCCATTGAAGTAGCTTCATATGTTTTTTCAGTACGATTGTTTAATGCTTTTTCGTAAAGAGCTGATTGGATTTCTTCAAGTAATTTTGAGATATTTTCTTCTAAAGCGTCTAATGAAACAATCGTTTTTTCTCGCGTGTCTCGTCTTACTAAAACTGCTTGATTCTTTTCAATATCTTTTGGACCAATTTCAACACGAACTGGAATTCCTTTCATTTCATATTCGTTAAATTTCCAGCCTGGCATTTTGTCAGAAGTATCAATTTTTACTCGAGCAATCTTTGAAATACGATTTTTTAATTCAGTTGCCTTTTGGGTAACGCCTTCTTTATGTTGAGCAATTGGAATAACCATGACTTGAGTTGGAGCAACTTTTGGAGGTAATACTAATCCGCTGTTATCTCCATGAACCATAATTAAAGCGCCGATTACTCTTGTTGTCATCCCCCAAGAAGTTTGGTGTACATATTGTCTTTTAGAGTTTTTGTCTGTGTATTGAATATCAAATGCTTTTGCAAATCCATCTCCAAAGTTATGAGATGTACCACTTTGTAATGCTTTCCCATCGTGCATTAAGCTTTCAATTGTATAAGTAGCTTTTGCACCTGCGAATTTTTCTTTTTCTGTTTTTTGACCTTTAATAACAGGAATTGCTAAGAAGTCTTCTAAGAAATTAGCATAAACATTTAACATTTGAATTGTTTCAGCTTGTGCTTCTTCAGCGGTTGCATGTGCTGTATGACCTTCTTGCCATAAGAATTCAGTCGTTCTTAAAAATGGTCTTGTTGTTTTTTCCCAACGAACTACCGAACACCATTGATTATATAATTTTGGTAAGTCATTATAGCTTTCAACTGTTTTTGAAAAATGCTCGCAAAATAGTGTTTCTGATGTAGGACGAACAGCTAATGGTTCAGCTAATTCATCATGCCCACCATGTGTTACCCAAGCAACCTCAGGAGCAAATCCTTCTACATGATCAGCTTCTTTTTGTAATAAAGATTTAGGGATAAATAATGGCATATATACATTTTCATGATCTGTTTGTTTAAATTGAAAATCTAATTCTTTTTGGATATTTTCCCATAGTGCATAACCATAAGGTCTTAAAATCATACAACCTTTCACACTTGAGTAATCGACTAATTCTGCTTTTTTTACGATATCTGTGTACCATTGTGCAAAATCAACATCCATATCTGTAATTGCTTCAACAAATTTTTTTGTCGTCATTTTCTCTACTCCTAATCATTTTTTAGAAAATAAAAAAACGCGCGAGAATAATCTGAAAGGGACCATTCTCGGCGTTACCACCCTAATTACTATATAGAAAATACGAAATAAGCGGATGATAAACAAAAAACGCCATGAATGATCAAAAGGGACCATTCATGGCGTTACCACCCTACTTATTATGTAAAACTTCTACATAATCTCTTAACATCTTTAACGGGAAAACCGCTGTAGCCTACTTTTATTTCGGTACAGAGACTCCAAGGCTGGTTCAGAATACTTGCTTTAGGAATTTGCACCAACCATTCCCTCTCTAAAAAGCTTATAAACTTACTATTCCTTTTCTAAGTCGTTTATTAATTTAAAGTTATAATACGTGAACAAATTGTATCTGTCAATGTGTATTATACCCATTTTTTTAAAATTTCTTACTATATTGCCTCATTTTTTACTTCTTTTGTGCGTTTCTTTGGTAAAGGTACTTCAGATAGCAGCATGCCACCTACAATAAAAGTCCCACCGATAATTGTTTGGATCGATAATGTTTCATTTGCAAAAAGTACTGCTGTAAATGCGGCAAAAACAGGTTCAAAAATAAAAATTAATGCTGCTTTCGTTGAGGAAATATGTTGTTGAGCAAACATTTGAACCCAAAACGCGATACTCGTACAGAATACTGCAGTCACAATCACTGCAAAAATGAATGTCGGGTTGACCCAAAGTTCTTTCGAAAATGAAACGGAAGTATCTTCAAATATTAGAGAGAAAATCGTACTACTAATGCCAACTGTTGCTAGTTGAATCGTTGTAAAGGTGATTGGATCCATTTGCTTCGTATACTTTCCTGATAAAATAATATGGAATGCAAATGCAACCGATCCAATAAGTGTAAGTACATCTCCAAGATTTACAGAGAATGAATCACCTAAAGTTAAGAAACTTAGTCCTAGTAATGCAATTAAACACGCGATTACGGTAGACCAGTTGGATCGTTCTTTATAGACTAAATATAAAAGAACAGGTACTAATACAACACATAGACCAGTAATAAAACCTGATTTTGATGAAGTTGTATACTTCAATCCAAATGTTTGAAGTAAATACCCTAAAAACAACATGAATCCAATACCACTAGTAATAACGATTTGTTTAACCGTTAATTTAGTTTTTTGTTTTCTTTTAACTAAAAATGGCAAAAGGATTAAAGTTGCGAGGATAAATCGAAATGCGTTAAATGCAAACGGTTCAACGTAAGCAATCGCATTTTGGACTACTACAAATGTTGTGCCCCAAAGTAATGTTACGATTATTAATGAGATGGTAGCTATTCTATCTATTCTCAGGTCTCTCATCCCCTCTCCATATAGTTGGTTCCATAAAAATTGCAAGTAAAGATAAATCGTTGATAGGAGCCTAATTGGCGACCACGTTGAAAACACTACAATGCTGCCATTTTTATCCACTTAACGAAAAAAAGATGTGAAATTACCACATCCAAGTACTATAATTTTTATTGGTTCCACATTTAATTATATCTTTATTTTATCATAGTGTGTAATGAATTTGTCTCATAACTGTAAAATTTCT
>NZ_NTZO01000605.1 GCF_002559405.1 Bacillus sp. AFS001701
AAATAATAGATAATCGACGTTAAAACAACTATAAATAAATTGACGAGAAGTAGCTCTACAATCGCCAAAATTAAGAATAAAAATCCATGTCTAAATGTCCCAACTATTACTGGCAAAGCTGTAATTGATGTCGTTATTAATAAAAGATAGATTGATATGTGTACCATTTTAGCTGCAGTAATCGTCTTTTTTCCAATTGGTTTTGTATGAAGAATCCCTTTATCTTTTACATCAAGTAAGACATTTGAAAAATCCGAGATCATTGATGTCATAATGAGGAACATAATAATGCCAAAAAAAGCGCTCATCTCATATACATAACTTTTTCCAAAAAGCACTAATGGAATGAGCATCAGACTAAGTAAAGCATACACTCCTAATGATTTTGTGATTCCATTTTCTTCGTCTTTCTTTGTTTTTTTGTTGTTTTGATTAAAAATGGTCGGTGTCCTACGACTATCCATTGTTAATTTAACTGCTAAAATCTTTCGCATGATTGGATATTCAACACCAAATAGTTCAAATAGCGGTCGAAAAAAATCTAAGATTTTTAACATAGGGAAATCCTTCATCGTTATCCCCCTTTAACAATGGAAACAAATTCCTCAGCTAAAGCTTGATGTTCATTAAACCCGGTAAGCTGATTGAAAATCTGTTCCAATGATCCTTCTTCATTTTGCTCCTTTAATTCTTTAAAACTACCATCTGCTACGATTTTACCATCATTGATCAAAATAATTCGATTACTTATTTTCTCTACTACATCCATAATATGTGATGAATAAAAAATCGTTTTTCCATTAGCAGCTAAAATGTCTAGAATTTCTTTAAATACCATTACGCTATTTGCATCAAGCCCACTAAGTGGCTCATCTAAAAACAATAGATCAGGATTATGTATTAAACTTGAAATGATTAGGACTTTTTGCCTCATTCCCTTTGAAAAAGAAGCAATTCGCGATAAGTAAACTTCTTCCAAACCAAATACCTTCATTAACTTCATAGCCTTCTCATCAGCTTCATCAAAATCCATTCCGTATAACTCGCCAACGAATGTTAAATACTCTCTAGCTGTAAGATTATCGTATAGTTCGGCAATTTCTGGTACATACCCAATTTTCTTCTTGTATTCAACATTCTGATCTGAAATTTCTTCCCCAAAGATCTCAACATTCCCAGAGTAATTTCCTTCTAGTCCTAATAAAATTTTTATAGTCGTACTTTTACCTGCTCCATTTGGTCCAATATAACCAATAATTTGTCCCCGTTGAACAGTTAAATCAATGCCTTTTAACACCGATTTTGCACCATAGTCCTTTTTTAAATCCTTTAAACACAATACGACTTCTTGTTTTGTCTCGATGATGATCACCTACTTTTTATTTATTACTTCAATATTAATAGACTACTAATCTTGTTGAAATGAGCAAGATTTACCATATTTAAGGAAATTATTTATCAAAAAAAGAAGAATTTTCTGTCTGTTTTAAATTAAAAATGTGTCTAGAGTTTTAGAAAGTTCATTCGAGTCAATACAAAAAAGCATCGATCTGTAAAATCGATGCTCTTTTGTAAATTTGTATTAAACTTTGAGTTAAAAAATTAACATTGTATTCAATCGGTCTGAAGTGGTGATTTTCCAATCAGTGGTGATTTGTTTCCAGAATATAATACGATCAAATTGTGAAGTGCTCGAGTACATCCAACATATAGTAACTTTGCGTCTTGTTTCGTTTCCTCATAATGCACATCATCTACATCAACAAGAAGTACAGCATCAAATTCAAGTCCTTTAGAAAGATACACCGGTACTACTGAAATTCCACCTTCGTATTTTCTCTCTTTTGAATGAATAAAGGATACTTCTTCTCCAGCTGCAGATAATTCACTATGTAAAATTGCACACTCATCCTCAGTACGGCCAATAATCGCAATTGTATCCATTTTATCCTTTTTTAATTGATGGATGGAATTAATGATTACTTGAATTCGATTTGTATGATCTACTTCTTGTATTTTAACTTGTTCTCCACTTCGAAATACTGGATTTGCTAAGCTAACTGGTATATTTGCTTTTTTTATTATCTCATTCGCAAAATGAATGATTTCCATTGTAGAACGATAGCTTCTATTTAACTCGTAATAGGTTACTTCTTTTTCATTGAATACCTCTAAAAATTCATCCCAAGTATTAATCCCTTGATATTCGTGAATAGCTTGGGATAAATCGCCGAGAATGGTGAATGAATTTCCAAGCGTCATTTTATTTAATAATGCAATTTGGAAAGGTGAAAAATCCTGCGCTTCGTCTACTATTACATGATGGAACTTTTGCTTTGACTCAATTCCAAAAAGACGATTGTGAATATAGACTAGCGGAGCCAAATCCTCCTGATCCATCTCTTTCTTTTTACAATTTATAGATGTAGATTTAATAATATCTGCTGGTATTTCGTCTACAATAGAAGCATCCTTTGTTGTAGTGAATAGAGATTTATAGAAAGAAAGTGCAGTATGCTTTGGCCATTGTTTCATATAAGAATTTAAATATTGAGTAGCTTTTTTCTTTTTCTCTTTTCTTCTATTCGTTTCTTCTATAACCTTTAGCTCATTATCAATCCATTTCTTAAGCCTTGCAACAATGCGTTCTCTCCGTTTAGCAAGTGGATAATGTTTATATTCAATACTATACCAATGTTTAAGTGTTTCTATATCAATCATTTTCTTTTTCCAAGGTTTGAAATCTTTTTCAGGAACAGCTGAGGCTTCATACATATCCATGCAACGATCAATATATGACATAAAATGAGTTGAGCCTTTCCATTTACCTGGACTATTATGATTGATTTCAAGACGGTTAGCCCTAGTTGCAAACCATTTATTTAGGTTTTCTGAAGAATCCTTTAGTTTGACTTCATGGTCGAGGTTATTTAATGCCCAATCAGAAAATGTTGTTTGTTGAATGCCACCTACACCCAATTCTGGAAGAACGTTTGAAATATAATCTAGAAACATATTATTAGGTGCAAAAATAATCATTTTATCTGCCCTTAATGTTTCACGGTATTGATAAATCAGAAATGCAAGTCGATGAAGAGCAACAGTTGTTTTTCCACTTCCTGCTACTCCTTGAATGACTAAAGGAGTATTTTTGGATGAACGAATAATATCATTTTGTTCAGATTGAATAGTAGATACAATATCTTTCAAGCGATTATCTTTGTTCTCACTTAATCGATATAAAAGAAAATCATCAGTAGTTGATACATCTTGATCACCTTTTACATATGTATCTACAACACGTTGGAGATTTTTTTTGCGGATTACTATATTACGTTTTAAATAGATTATCCCTTCGATAATCCCTTCTGGAGATTCGTAATAGGCAGGATCGTCGCCTCCTGTAAACGAATAAAACATACTTGCAATTGGAGCACGCCAATCAATTATCAATGGATTTTCTGTAGCTTGTTCTGATATTCCTACTTTTCCTATGTAAACTGGTACCGAATCTTTATGCTCCTCTTGAAAATCCATTCTTCCAAAATATGGTTCGTTTTTAGCTAAGCGAAGATTCCTTCGATTTGTATCTCGAATTCCTTCAAGTACTTGTTCGGTTACATCACTTCCAGTATAAACGGGAATCCCTTCAAGTTTCGTTAGCTGCCTTTCCATTTCATTTAAAATTGTGTTTAAATATAGAAGTTCTTCTTCGAATTGTTGTGTCGTCATTTTTCAAACCTCCCTATATTAAATAAATAGCCGAATTTTCAGACGGAAAAATATTGTACCAAGAAGCTTATTGAAAAGTAAAGAGATTTTAAAAAGAAAATAAAATATTTATGAATTTTAAAATTAAGTATTTTGTTTTTTACTTTAGAGAACTAACTAAGTAAATTTTATCTGAATATAAGTTTAAAGATAC
>NZ_NTZO01000606.1 GCF_002559405.1 Bacillus sp. AFS001701
TATTAAAAAGAAAAAAACCCATTTTATTAGAAAGGGGTTGTTTTATAATTTATTTTGTTTACATAATATTGTTATAAGTAACTATTATTATTTTGGTAGATTCGAAAATATAAATTAGTGTCTAAAAGACGGAATTTTAAAGTTTTACTATTACCTCTGTTCCATCTTTTAATTTCGTATCAACAAGGATTAGTCCACTGTTATTTGAAAGTCCCTGTAGTAACGGCTTCAAATCTTTTCTATCAACTTCAGGGAAATTGAATTTACTGCCATTTTTTCTGATTGCTTTATTTATTAAACGATTAAGCAATTTTGATGTGATGATCAAACTAGCTAAATTTAAAATCGCATAAGGAACAGGAATGGAGAATCGTTTTCCTTCTATTTTTACCTTAACCTTTAACATAATCTACTCAATCACAACGAAAACTTTATCACCGTTAGATGAAGTGATGTCAACGATTTGTCCGACCATTTCGTTTTCGATTGCTTCGATTAGCAGATCAACGTTAATATCTTTAACATATTTTTCTGCCTCAGGAATTTTTTCAGCAATATTTGTACCTACTTTTAAAACTGCTTTTACAAGATTAATCGGTACATTTACATTAACATTATCTCCTACTTCAGAGTTCACACGAATCTTTAAAATTTTATTTCCATACGCTTCTTTTTTTAAAGATACGCGATCTGGTTGGTCTTTATCTTGCAAAATATTAATTAATTCACTTGCTTTATCTTTATCAATCTTTCCTTCTTCCATCAACGTTAAGATTCTTGAAATCTCGTCTTTCATTATAAGTCCCCCTCTTTTAATAATTGAATGGCTTTCTCAGCCGTAATTTCGCCTTTTTCCAATAATGTTACAATTTTTGATTTATCTATTTCTGGTTTCTTTTGAGTGGAATATCCAAGCGTTGAGATAATTTCATCTAATTTTCCTCTGACGGTCGGATAAGAAATTCCTAGTTCCTTTTCGACCTCTTTAATATTTCCACGACATTTAAGAAAAATCTCAATAAAATGAAGTTGTTCTTGGCCAAGAGACGCTAATCTAGATACTTCAAATTCATTTTCAATCGTTGTCTGACAATGGTTACAATGTAGCTTAGTAATTTTAAGTGCCTTGCTGCAAACAGGACAATTAGTGAGTAAAGGATACGACATACTGTTCTCCTTTCTTTTATTTAATCATATCATACACTATATATTTAATTTTTCAAACAAATATTTAAAATTATTTATAAATATTTATAATTTCATTAAAT
>NZ_NTZO01000607.1 GCF_002559405.1 Bacillus sp. AFS001701
CTAAATTATTTTAATATAAATAATTTAGGTTTTTTATTAGTTTTTCATTTGTTTCTTTTTACCGTTTGTTCCATTACTGTAAAGGATAAATCCAATACATCCGAATAAAATCGGTCCAAGTACGATTGGTAAATATTCTAATAATGTAGTATTTGGAGCTGGAATAAGCGTTAAACCGATTGTACCAACTACTGAAATCATTCCGATGAGTGCAACGAATATAGCTAGTGAATTGCTTTTAATTTTAAACGGTCTGCTTATTTTTTTATCAGACATCCGAAGTTTAAGATATGCACTAATTAAAAATACATAAGGGATAAAAAATGCCAAAGTCGACATTAAAATTAGCATATTTAATGCCTTTGAGACACTTGGTACAAAAGCAGAAAGAATTAAAATGAATGTAACTGCAACAGCTTGACCAAATACTAAAATTGATGGCATACCATCTTTATTTTCTTTTAATAAGTTTTTAGGAAGAACATCCTTTGCACTTTCAGCAATCATCACACTAGGATTCAAAATTAAAAATGAAAGAGATCCTACAAATGCTAATACAAAGCAGATCCCTAAAATTTGAGAAAGTGAAAAATTTAGTCCAAATTGTGAAGTTATTTTATCCGCAAATAAGTATAATGCAGTCGCAGTTTGGTCAGATGAAATTGTAATGACAAACTGGAAAGCAACTGTAGCAAGTATATAAACTAATGCAATTATAATTGATGTAATAAAAATTGCTCTCGGAAATGTTTTTTGTGGGTTTCTTACATTCCCCGCTATCGTTCCTAGCATTTCTGCCCCTGAAAAACCAAACATTAATGTTGATAAAAACATAATCGTTCCAAATGATACATTATTTGGCATGATTGTACTTTGTGTAAAGTTAGTAGCGCTTGGTTGACCGCTAATCATACTATAAAATCCGAAACCAAATATTAATATTGCTGGAACTAATACGCCTAGTGGTGCACCGATCGACGCAAGTCTTCCGCTCATTTTAGTCCCTTTTAATGTAAGTAATGTAACAATCCAAAATATAACACTAGATATAATAGCTGTTTTCATAGGATGACTTGACATTTGTGGCTGGTTAATTCCATATGCAATCGCAATTGTAGTTGTTAATAAAAGTGACGGATAATACGTAAAATTAGCAATCCAAAAAAACCACGAACATAAAAATGAAGCTTTTTCTCCAAAAGCTTTTCGAACCCAAACCCCCATACCGCCTTGATTTGGGTAGGTTGTAGATAATTCAGCTACAATTAATCCAATTGGAATAAAATAAATTAACGCTGCAACAATCCAATAAAATATAGCTGAAGGACCAATTGTTGAAGCAAAAGCAATATTACGTAATCCTAAAATAGCATTTATACTTAAAAATGATAAACCCATAACACCTAGTTTTTTAGTCGAATCCATGTTGATACTGCACCTTTCAATAAAAAAATCTTTACTTTTTAATCACTTGAGTAATTATACAAATATATTAATATAAATTCAATCGTTATTCTATACTAGTATAACATTTTGGATTGATGTAAAATTTCATCTTTAAATGACGGGTTATTGATAAAGTTTTGAACTTTGTTAATAGAGTCGATATCTAGTTAATTCTTCTATAAAAAACAAAAAACCCACGAGTAATTTCCTCGTGGGCTACTTAATTTATTAATCAACGTAACGAATAATTTCTGCAACTTCTTTACGTGCAAGTTTTTTTGCAGGTTCTGATGGATATCCAAGTGAAATGACCATGTTAATTTCGCGGTTTTCCTCGATCTCTAAATACGTTCTAAGTTTATCTTGAGCTAATAGGACAGGACCAGTCATTGGACATGTTCCTAAGCCTAATGCATGTGCTGCTAACATTAAGTTTTGTGATGCTAAGCAGCTACTTTTAATTCCTTCTTCTTTCCAAACTTCATTTTCAACAAAGCCAATTGGATCAAATATTTTTGTTCTGAATTTTGATTCATAAGGTGTTGCTAAACAAATTATTAAAACTGGTGCTTCTCTAAATGCTGTTGCATAAGGACCAAAAGAACGAACTAATAGTTTACCTTCTTTTTCTAATCCTTTTTCTTTTGCTTTTTCAGCAACTTCATGTAGAGAATCCCATGTCATCTCTTCAATTTTTTTAATTTTGTCAGTGTTTTTAATAATGATAAACTCCCAAGTTTGTGAGTTTGTATCACTTGGAGCATAACGTGCGCAGTCAATAATTTCTTCAATTATTTCATTTGATACTGCTTGATCAGTAAATTTTCGAATACTTCTTCTTCCGTGAATAACTTCTTTAAACGAATTGTAATCCATGCTTCCACCCTTTATTGTATATGCTGATCTTCATTCATCCCTTGATGTTTTACTAATTCATAGTAAAAACCTTGTTTATCAATTAGTTCTTCATGTGAACCTCTCTCTATACACATTCCATTTTTCAAAACAAGTATTTGATTAGCATTTTTAATTGTATTTAGTCGATGAGCAATGACAAAGCTTGTTCGGCCTTGCATTAGTCTTTGTAAAGCTTCTTGAATTTTAATTTCAGTAATTGTATCAATACTACTTGTTGCTTCATCTAAAATTAAAATTGCAGGATTTGCTAGAATAGCTCGAGCAATTGAGAGAAGTTGCTTTTGACCTTGACTAATTTGCTGATCATCTTGATGTAAAATTGTATCATATCCTTTTGAAGATTTCATAATAAAACTATGTGCATTCGCAAGCTTTGCAGCCTCTTCTACTTCTTCATCTGATGCATCTAAACGACCATATCGAATATTTTCTCGAATTGTTCCTTTAAATAAAAATGAATCTTGTAAAACAAATGCCATTTGTTGTCTTAAGTTTTTTCTAGAATATTGACCAATACTTACACCATCTATGAGTATATCACCACTATTGATTTGATAAAAGCGTGAAAGTAAATTTACTACAGTCGTTTTACCTGCACCAGTCGGTCCGATTAAGGCAATTGTCTCACCTTGTGTTACTTTGAATGAAACATCTGTTAATGTATTTGAATCCTTCCCATAAGAAAAATTAACATTTTTATATTCAACTTCACCTTGAATAACTTTTTGATCGTTATTAATATGGGATTCATCAATTGCTTCAATATCCTCATCAATGATAGAGAATACTCTTTCAGCTCCAGCGATCGCAGAAAGTAATGTATTAAACTGATTTGATAAATCGTTTAGTGGACGAGTAAATTGTCTTGAATACTCAGTAAATACAACAATTGTACCAATCGAGATATGTCCTTTATAGGCAAAGTAACCGCCAATACCTGCAATGATTGCAAAGCTTACATTGTTTAAAACATTCATGAATTTAGGAATAAATCCGGCAAAGATAAATGCCCAAAATCCTGAGTTTTTCAATTTTTCATTTTTATTTAAAAAATCACGAATCATTTTATCTTCTTGAGAAAACGTCTTGAT
>NZ_NTZO01000608.1 GCF_002559405.1 Bacillus sp. AFS001701
TATTTTTTTATCTTTTTCTTACCTTTCATTTTATTAATTATTTCGCTTATTCGAAAAAAGAAGGAACTTGGTAGTTCATATGAAATTTAAATTACTATTAATTTCTTTAATTTGTATTTTGCCTTTAACTAGTTGTTGGGATCAAAGATTACTTAAGGAGTCTAGACTAGTTTATAGTGCTGGATTTGATTTAGCAGAAGATAATAATATGCTAGTAACAGCAGTCATTAAAACAAATAGCCAAGGTGGAAGTGATCCTACACAAGTTAAAACAACAAATGTCATCATTACCACCACTGGTAAAACAACTAGTGATGCAAGAATAAAAATTACTCGAAAAGTAGCAGGTGATTATGCTACTAATAAAACAAGGGTTTTATTACTTGGAGATGAATTGTCTAAAAAAGATATTTACCCTATATTCGATGTTATCTATAGAGACCCAAGAAGTTCATTAGGGGCAAAAGTTATAATTACTAAGGGCCGAGCGGAAGAAATTTTAAAACTTAGCAAAGTAGAGGAAACGCTTATAAGTGAAGAAATTTTGGATTTAGTAACAAACGCAGAAAGCCATACGATGGTTCCGATTGAAAATGTTCAAACAATCTGTACTATAATGTTCGACCCAGGTGAAGATATTTTTTTGCCGCTAATTGAAAAAGATGATGATAAATTGATCGATATTTCTGGGGTAGCATTATTTAACGATCACAAATATACAGGGTATAATCTTTTAGGTGATGAACCTACTATGTTACTTTTATTTAAAAATCAAATGAAGAAATACGCAAGATTCAATATAGAAGTTAGCCGGAAAGAAAAAGATATTAGAGAACGATATATAACGATTCAAGTGAAAAAAAATAAGCCGAAAATGAAAATTAAAGTATCAAAAGGAAATAAAATAACCGTAAATTTAAATCTAAAACTGGACGTTGATACACTTGAGTACGCACATGATGAATTAGATTCCCAAAAAGAAATAGATAAGTTAAATAAAAAAATTTCAAAGCAATTAACAATAAAAGCTGAAAAAATCATTAAAACAGTTCAAGAATCAAACTGTGATGCTTTAGGAATTGGCAGACAGTTAATTTCATTTCATCCAGACGTGTGGAAAAAACTGGATTGGAACAAAGACTATGCTAAAATTACCATTAAACCAAAAGTTGAAGTGAAAATTGTCGGAACAGGTATCTTGAAATAATAAAAACCATCCATTGAGGATGGTTTTTTGATTAGTTAGATTACAAAGTAATAAACACAGAAGAAATGACAAAGTGTTCCTAGCATAATAAAAATATGGAAAATTTCATGGAATCCCCAATTTTTAAAAGATAAAAATTTAGGCTTAATTCCATAAATCACACCACCAACTGTGTAGAAAATTCCACCTAAGATTAGCGCAAACATTCCTTTCATACTAATCGCATCAGATAAAGGTGCCGAAGCAAGTATAATGACCCATCCTAAAGCGATATAAAGGGCTGTTGACAACCATCTTGGACAACTAAACCAAATCAACTTGAACAAAACACCACAAAATGCAATGAAAGATACAATCGAAAAGATGATCCATCCCAATGTACCTTTTAGACTAATAATACAAAAAGGAGTATATGTACCTGCAATTAAGACAAAGATCATTGAATGATCCATCCGTCTTAAGAAAGCGATTATTTTATCGCTAGCTTTTGCCATATGATAGGTCGTTGAAGCCAAATAGAGAAGAATCATACTTACACCGAATGCAATAACCGCAGATGTTTGTAACACACTTCCACCAGAAAAAGTTGACTTTAAAACCATCGCTAGTAACCCAAATAGTGATAATACAGCACCGACTAAATGTGTCATGGAATTAATAGGTTCACGCATAAAGTTCCCCATGTATATCTCCTCCAACTATGTTATATAGTTTTAATAACTACATATAAAGTTATCATCAACGACATTATATAGTCAAGTGTTTAAAGAACCATTTTTTTATGTTAAAATTAAACCGTAAATTTCATAGAAAGAGGACGTAAAATGAAAAAGATTAATGA
>NZ_NTZO01000609.1 GCF_002559405.1 Bacillus sp. AFS001701
GTTTAGAAGGAGTTTTCATTTAAGGCTTAACATAGATTTCAGACGAACAATGGTCTAACTTATGAAAAAGATTGGAGGAAAATTTCCCAGGAATAGAATGATATTTTCATGTTGATTTGTAATGGAAAAGGAGGCTGTTGTACCTTATGTGGAAGTTACTTGCAGTAATAACCAGCTGCATACTTTTGCTAAATGGATGTGCCTCATTTGCTAAGGGGGAAGAAAAAGTGAGCGAACAGTTATTTCAAGCAGCTAAACGTGGAGAAACGGATCTCGTTAAGAAGTTGATTGAGAATGGTGCGGATATGAATGCACAGAATTCTAATGGACAAACTGCCACAATGATTGCAACTTATCATCATGATTTCAAAACTGTAAAAGTACTGATTGATGCAGGTGCAGATGTCAATATTCGAGATCTTATGAAAAACAATCCCTTTTTATATGCTGGTGCTGAAGGTTTTATTGATATTCTAAAACTTTCTATAAAAGCTGGATCTGATCCAACAATTACGAACCGATATGGTGGAACAGCATTGATTCCCGCTTCAGAACATGGATATGTAGATGTGGTCAATGAACTTCTTAATTATACCGAGATTGATGTTAATCATGTTAATAATTTAGGATGGACGGCTCTTTTGGAAGCAATTATGTTGAACGATGGAAGTGAAAAACAACAGCAAACAGTACAATTGCTTATTGATCATGGAGCAGATGTTAATTTGTCTGATCATGAAAATGTTAGCCCTTTACAGCATGCACGTGAGAGAGGTTTTAAAGAGATTGAAGAGATTTTGCTAAAAGCAGGTGCTAAATAATTAAAGTTCATGACCAATTGAAAGAATAATTGGAGATTATATAAATAACGATAACAATTTGAGGAGACAATTAAAATGATTAAAAAAACAAAAACAATTTCATCAATATTACTAGTAGTATCTCTAGTAGTAACAGGTTTTAATACTGCTGCTAACGCTCAAGTAGAGCATCCTAAACAAAAGCAAGAAAGAGTATACAAAGCTCCAAAAAAGGTAAAGAACAAGTTAACAAAAGGCCAGGTAATGGCTAATATTTTAAGTAGTACAAACTGGCAAGGTACTAGAGTGTATGATAAAAATCATCATGACTTAACAAAAGAAAATGCAAATTTTATTGGTCTAGCTAAATATGATGCAAAATCGGGCAGATACGAATTTTTTGATGCAAAAACAGGTCAAAGTCGTGGTGATAAAGGAACATTCTTTATTACAAATGATGGTAAAAAACGAATTTTAATTTCTGAATCAATGAATTACCAAGCTGTAGTCGATATGACAAAACTTAATAAAAACGTATTTACTTATAAAAGAATGGGGAAAGATGCAAACGGTAATGATGTAGAAGTATATGTTGAACATGTTCCTTATAAAGAAAAACAGCTTTCTTTTACAGATCCTGATAAAAAATTAGATGCTAAAACAGGCGAGATTGTAAAAAACGTTGATGGTGATAAAATATTAGGTCGAACACTTTGGAATGGTACAAAAGTACTGGATGAACAAGGGAATGACGTAACGAAATATAATACGAATTTTATTAGCCTTGCAAAATTTGATGGATACTCTAATAAATATGAGTTTTTTAATCTTGAAACAGGTAAAAGCCGTGGTGACTATGGATATTTCGATATTGCCCACGAAAATAAAATTAGAGCACATGTTTCAATCGGAACAAATAAGTATGGTGCCGTTCTTGAATTGACCGAGCTTAATAAAAATAAATTTACTTATAAAAGAACAGGTAAAGATAAAGATGGTAAGGATATAACTGTATTTGTTGAGCATGTACCTTATAAAGGTGATTATAAACCAATGTTTAGTTTTTAATAAACGTAAAAAAGGATGGAGAAATCCATCCTTTTTTTATGTATATATCATTTTCAAATACTAGATTTTTTAAGTTAACTTCAAAATTACCCCAATACAATTTAGTATCTAAATACTTGATTTCGAAGGTATTCATACCTAGGATTAGCCAAATAATTAGTATTTTTAGCAATCTTTTTTAGATGGAAATAGTAGAATTCCCCCAATAGTATTGAAAGTTATTATCTTGTTTAATTAAAATGTGGGCTGATTTTCACATGTTTAAATCGAAATATTATCTGACAACTTCCAATCTATCATTTAAAAAGGGGAATTCAAATGGAAAACAATTCAACATATAACAATGGTAGTGTACCAGAATATGAAGTACCAATAGATATTGGAAATCAAAAAGACTATGATGATCTCTTGGATGAAGAAGAATTAAAAATAAACGAAGAGAGAAAACATCATTGTTAATCCGTATATAATTGAGTAAATTTAAATTGCAAAAGCTTGTAGACAGTGGGATTTTCCCGAAGTTTACAAGCTTTTTTGATTAGACTTATAAAAATAGTCGAACTAATCACAGAAAAACCCCTCAATACATACAATAAAGGCACAAATACAATGTTTTTCATCTTAAAGGATGTGAGGAAAATTTATCCATTTAATAATTATAACTTAACAGGTATGCGATATAATTATTCAACCCCTCAATATCAAAATGATTTCCAAACACGCAATATGAATACGAATTATACGATTAAAGCAACTGGAAAAGGCGAAGTATCAGTAAAGCCCGACCAATCGTTTGTACTATTAGGATCAGTAGTAGAAGATATGAAAGTACAAACGGCTCAAACAGAGATTGCAATCATTTCGAATAAGATTATAGAAGCATTAAAAGGGATAGGAATTAAACAAGACGAAATTGAAACGAATTCATATACAATCGATCGAATAGTTGATTACCAAGATTCACAGCAAATTTTTAAGGGATATCGGGTGAGTCATATTTTTAAAGTAATCGTGAAGGATCTTGCAAATGTTGGGAAAGTGATTGACGTTGCAGTTGAAAATGGAGCAAATGAAGTACGAAATCTTACATTCGAAGTAGCAAATCCCGAACCGTATTACGGAGAGGCACTACAAAAGGCTACTTTAAATGCAAAAATGAATGCAGAAAACATCGCGAAATCCCTAGGGTTATCGATTAATAACATACCAATTTGGATGGCTGAAGAAGGAATTCAAGTTGTACGCCCAATGTCATCATTAACAATGACTGCAGCAGCATTTAGCGGTCCAACTACGCCAATTCAAGAGGGGCAAATTAAAATAACTGCTTCAGTGCAGGCAATGTTTAACTATGTAAGTTATTAAATGTTTAAAATTCGAATTAGACAGAAATATATAATATTAACAAGTTGATTGTTTATTTAAACAGATGGAGATATAATAAATTCGGATGATATGGAAGCATGATAATGTATTTGTTATTGATCTATTAAATTCATTTAACTTAAATTGGATTGGTATTTTAGTAAATTTTTTTACTAATTAACTATTCCACCAAGAAGACAATAAGCCTTTGAATCGGCTAATTGTCTTCCTGGTGGAATTTTTTTTTTCAAAAAAGTGGGAAGTGAAGTGATTTTGTGAGAAATGTGATTGAAACTAAGATAATATTCCTTGTCTTTAGTAAATAGCTTAAAGAAGACTGTACAAAGATAAAGCTATAACATTTAAAAAAATGAAATTGAGGCGAATAAGAAACAAACGGAAATATTGCCCGTTGTCGGAAACAAAATGAAACTACCTAAACTTGGCCTTGTTCGTTTTGCTAAAAGTCGCGAAGTACATGGTCGTGTTTTAAATGGGACCGTAAGACGAACTCCGAGTGATAAATACTTTGTATCCATTCTTGTAGAAGTAGACGTACTACCACTGGAGAAAGCTGAATCATCGATTGGTATCGACTTAGGCATCACTGATTTTGCCATTTTTACTGACGGAAGCAAAATTGACAACAATAAATTTACTGCCAAAATGAAAAAAGAAACAAAACGTGAACAACGAAAACTTTCGAGTCGTGCGTTACATGCTAACAAGAATGGGATTAACCTTTTAGATGCAAAAAACTATCAGAAACAAAAACAAAAAGTCTCTAGATTACACGAAAGAGTAATGAATCAACGTGATGATTTCCTTAACAAGTTGAGTACAGAAATAATCAAAAACCACGTTCTAATCTGTATCGAAAACC
>NZ_NTZO01000610.1 GCF_002559405.1 Bacillus sp. AFS001701
ATAGTTGAATACATAAAGTATAATTAATCAAAGCAGGGATGATTAAGTAATGTTAAAAAAATATTTGAAAAATATTGATTATATGATTTTTGTTCCATTATTAGTGTTATGTTTATTTGGATTAATTATGGTGTATAGTGCAAGCTCACCATTACCATCAATTCGTTATCAAAGTGAACATTGGCCAAGTGACTATTTCTTTCATAAGCAATTAGTTGCCTTTGAAGTAGGGATGTTTGCATTTGTTTTTTTAATGTTTTTACCTGCATCTTTCTTTAGAAAAAGAATTGCCATGATATTAAATGTAGCTGTAAGTATAGTATTACTTATTGCAGTTCTATTGTTTGGTGAAGTACGAAATAATGCAAAAAGCTGGGTATTCGGAATTCAACCAGCCGAGCTAATCAAATTCGGATCAATCGTTCTTTTAGCAGGATGGTACTCCAAAAGACAAAAACGAATTACAAAGAACTGGAAAATGCTATTTGCTCCATGGACCATAGTAGCTATTTATATCATCCTATTGAGATTACAACCAGATACAGGTACAGCCTTATTAATAATCGGTACTTGTGCTGTAGTTTCGTTTTGTAGTGGTTTTATTGTAAAGAGATTAATACTCTTATTCGTTGGTGGAATTGGATTACTATATCCATTAATTAGTATTTGTATTAGTTTAGGGATCGGTTTAACAGATGTACAAGTTAATCGATTTTTAGCTTTCCGAAATCCTTTTGACTATGCACAGGGTATCGGATTTCAAATCGTAAATTCACTTATAGCATTTGCCAATGGTGGGCTTACTGGAGTTGGATTAGGAAAAAGTATTCAAAAACTAGGTTACTTACCTGAGCCTCATACCGACTTTATTCTAGCTATAATCGGTGAAGAAACAGGTTTAATAGGTGTAATTGTAGTTATTTTATGTATATTCATAATTGTTTGGCGTGGATTGTTAATAGCTCATCAATCAAAGGATTCTTTTGATTCATTATTAGCTACAGGGATTAGTGCAATCATCGTCATTCAATCATTTGTAAATATTGGAGGAGTTACTTCGTTAATTCCACTTACGGGTGTTCCGTTACCTTTTGTTAGTTATGGAGGAACTTCGTTAATCGTTATGCTTTCTATGGTTGGTATTTTAATGAATATTTCAATACGAAATAAGATTCATAAAGAAACTTTATAAAATCTTCAAAAATGCATTTTGAAAAAAGTTTATTCTTAATTTATTGATAATTATCTTTCATAAATACAGGAGGCTTACAAATGACTTACACGAAACAGATTAAAAAAGTTCTTGTTGCTAACCGAGGTGAAATTGCAATTCGAGTATTTCGAGCATGCACTGAGTTAGGAATTAGAACAGTTGGTATTTATTCTAAAGAAGATGAAGGGTCATATCACCGTTATAAAGCTGACGAAGCATACATAGTTGGAAAAGGTAAAAAACCAATTGATGCTTATCTAGATATTGAAGGTATTATTGAAATTGCAAAGAAAAACAATGTAGATGCAATCCATCCAGGATATGGATTCTTATCAGAAAATATTAAATTTGCTCAGAGATGTGAAGAAGAGGGCATTATTTTTATCGGGCCATATTCAAGACACTTAGATATTTTTGGAGATAAAATTAAAGCAAAGCAGCAAGCTCTTCAAGCTAATTTGCCAATCATTCCAGGGAGCAATGGTCCAGTACACTCATTAGATGATGTAAGGGAGTTTGGTGAAACTTATGGATTCCCGATTATTATTAAAGCTGCTCTAGGTGGTGGCGGTCGTGGAATGAGGATTGTCCGTACAAATGCAGGATTAAAAGATGCATACGAGCGTGCTAAGTCTGAAGCAAAAGCTGCTTTTGGTAATGATGAAGTTTATGTAGAGAAGTTTATTGAAAATCCAAAGCATATTGAAGTTCAAATATTAGGAGATAACCAAGGGAATATCATTCATTTGTTTGAACGCGATTGTTCAATTCAAAGAAGACATCAAAAATTAGTTGAAGTTGCACCATGTACTTCGATTAGTGAAGAGTTAAGAAATAGAATTTGTGATGCAGCTGTTAAATTGATGAAAGAAGTAGAATATGTAAATGCTGGTACAGTTGAATTCTTAGTTTCGGGTAATGATTTTTATTTTATTGAGGTTAACCCACGCGTACAAGTTGAACATACAATTACTGAAATGATTACAGGAATTGATATTGTTCAAACACAGATTTTAATTGCACAAGGAAATAGTTTACATAGTGATAAAGTAGGAATTCCATTACAAGATGAGATACCAAGAATTGGTTTTGCGATTCAAGCACGTGTTACAACTGAGGACCCACTAAATAATTTTATGCCTGATACAGGAAAAATTATGGCATATCGTTCAGGTGGAGGTTTTGGTGTAAGGTTAGACACGGGTAACAGCTTCCAAGGTGCAGTTATTACACCTTACTATGATTCATTATTAGTAAAAGTAACGACTCATGCATTGACATTCGAAGGTGCAATTGCGAAGTTAAATCGAAATTTAAAAGAATTCCGTATCCGTGGTATTAAAACTAATATTCCATTTTTAGAAAATGTTACGACACACCCAGATTTCTTGTCTGGTGAGTATAATACTTCATTTGTAGATTCATCTCCTGAATTATTTGTTTTTGCAAAAAGAAGAGACCGAGGAACAAAATTATTAAATTATATCGGCAATGTAACAGTAAATGGATTTCCAGGTATATCGGTTAAAGAAAAACCAGCTTATGATGATATTATCATTCCAAATGTAAATCATATTAAAAGTGCAGAAAGTGGAACGAAACAATTACTAGATAAATTAGGGGCAGATGAATTTTCGAAGTGGTTAAAAAATCAACCGGATGTTTTATTTACAGACACAACATTTAGGGATGCTCACCAATCACTGCTTGCAACGAGAATTCGTTCAAAAGACCTAGTTACAGTAGCAGAACAAACGTCAAAATTATTACCGAATTTGTTCTCTATGGAAATGTGGGGCGGGGCGACTTTCGATGTAGCGTATCGTTTCTTAAATGAAGATCCATGGGAAAGATTATTAAATTTAAGAGAAAAAGTTCCAAATGTATTATTCCAAATGCTTTTACGTGGATCAAATGCAGTTGGATATAAAAATTACCCTGATAATCTTGTTAAAAAGTTTATTGAAGCATCGGCTCAAGCAGGAATCGATGTATTTAGAATATTTGATAGTCTAAATTGGATTAAAGGGATGGAAGTCGCAATAGATGCTGTAAGAGAGAGCGGAAAGCTTGCTGAGGCATCGATTTGTTACACAGGAGATATATTAGATCCAACTAGAACAAAATATAATCTAGCGTATTATAAAGAGCTTGCAAAGGATTTAGAATCGGCTGGTGCTCATATTTTAGCTATTAAAGATATGGCTGGTTTATTAAAGCCTCAGGCTGCTTATACGTTAATTAGTGAGTTGAAGGATACTGTAGATCTACCAATCCACTTACATACTCATGATACGAGTGGAAATGGTTTATACACATATGTAAAAGCAATCGAAGCTGGCATAGATGTTGTAGACATCGCAATTGGAAGTATGTCTGGATTAACATCTCAGCCAAGTGCAAATAGCTTATATTATGCTCTAAAAGGTTCAAATAACGAGACAAACTTAAATATTAACGGCTTAGAGCAGTTATCAACCTACTGGGAGGGCGTTCGTAAATATTATAGTAGTTTTGAAAGTGGTATGGTTTCACCTCATACAGAGGTTTATCAACATGAAATGCCAGGTGGTCAGTATTCTAACTTAAAACAACAAGCTAAAGGTGTTGGTTTAGGAGACCGATTTGAAGAAGTTAAGGATATGTATGGCAGGGTAAATCAACTATTTGGAGATGTCGTTAAAGTAACACCATCTTCTAAAGTAGTTGGAGATATGGCATTGTTTATGGTTCAAAATAATTTAGATGAAGATTCTGTTTATGAAAAAGGAGAAAATATCGATTTTCCTGATTCAGTAATAGAGTTTTTTGAAGGGAAATTGGGACAACCTCATGGAGGATTTCCAAAGAGCTTACAACGTATAATCTTAAAAGGCAGACAGCCATTAACTGAAAGAGCTGGTGAGTCATTAAAACCGATCGATTTTAAAGATGTTGAGGAGTATTTATTCAAGACATTAAATCGCCAGGTTACTAATTTTGATATACTAGCTTATTGCCTATATCCTAAAGTATTTATGGACTATCAAAAAAATGTAGAAAGCTATGGTGATTTATCTGTACTTGATACACCTTCTTTCTTCCATGGTATGAAATTAGATGAAGAGATTAAAGTAGATATTGAACGTGGTAAAACACTGATTGTTAAACTTGTTTCGATTGGTCAAGCTCAGCCTGATGGAACAAGAGTTATCTACTTTGAATTAAATGGTCAGCCTCGAGAAATAGTAGTTAAAGATTACTCTGTCAAATCTACTGTCGTTCAAAAAAGAAAAGGGGACACTAGTAATCCAAACCATATTAACGCAACAATGCCAGGTACTGTTTTAAATGTACTTGTTAAAAAGGGCGATGTAGTTGAAAAAGGTCAAACTTTAGCAATTACAGAAGCGATGAAAATGGAAACAACTGTCCAATCTCCATTTACAGGTGTAATAAGAGACATTCTGATTACATCAGGAGAAAGTATTTCTACAGGTGATCTTCTAATAGAACTAGATCAAAGATAAAAAGTAAAATGTAGAGCGAAGTTAGAGAAGCTGCAGTTAAAGGGCAACTCTTCTTCGCTTTAATTGTAAATGTAAAAAAAGGTATTTCTTCTACAATTAAGTGGAAGAAGA
>NZ_NTZO01000030.1 GCF_002559405.1 Bacillus sp. AFS001701
GTTAAATTGTTCTTCATCAACAACATCAAATAAATAATTATGAGTTAAAAGATGTTTTTCTTTTGACTCTACATTTTTTTGATCCTTTGATTCTTTTAAAAAAAGTCGGTTAATAAAGTTTAAAAAATTTTTTATACCATTACCCGAGGGAGCATCTGACAAGCACTTCACACCCCTATAACAAATTTTTAAATTATTAACTATCGACAATCCTTTACAAATATTTAATTTATATGTATTCAATAAAGGTAAAATTATGCAAAAAAAAGCCTCTTACTTTAGAAAAGTAGAGGGGGGAAAAATGAGGTATTGTACGAAACGATTAAAAAATAAGCTGATTGAAATAGTTAATACTATAACTAGTAGAAGAATTAGAACTTCTGCTCAAATCAACCTTACAACCTTATTTTATAATAAAATGAATTGTATTGGAGTTGTAAGTTGTTAACTTTTTGTGAATTATTGTACAAAGTATAACACTAAAGTATAACACTATAAGATTTTAGTAATAATTTGTTTACGAATCAAAAAAAGAAGGTATCCAGACTTATGCCTTTATCCTTCTTTTTCATCTTATCTTTATTATTTTACCGCCTGAATAGTCTCATTTTTTTTTATTTCAACTAATTTAACTTGATGTGAATCTAATTCAACAACTTTGAATTCAAAGTCCTCAAATATGACAGATTCACCTTGTTGGATGTCGTGATTTTGAGTTAAAATCCACCCACCAATTGTATCAACATCATCTTGGTCAACATATAGACCGAATAAATCATTAATTTCAGTAATTAATACTTTTCCGTCTACAATCTTATGTGATTCTGAAATATGTTGAACAGCTGGTTTTTCATCATCATCATATTCGTCACGTATTTCCCCAACAATCTCCTCAAGAATATCTTCCATTGTTAATAATCCCGCTGTTCCACCATATTCATCATACAGAATTGCAAGTGGAATACGTTTCTTTTGCATTAACAATAATAAATCATGGATTGCGATTGTTTCAATTACTTGAATAACTGGGCGAGTATAATTTGCGAAATCGTATGTTTTTTCAACTTTTCCATCAAGATAGCGAATAAAAAAGTCTTTCACATTAACTATACCTAATATATCATCTTTATCTTCACCAAAAACTGGGTAACGTGTATATTTTTCGTTTTTAATTATTTCAATTTGTTCTTCAATTGGGTCTTCTGCATATAAACCGATAATTTCAGTACGAGGGACCATAATTTCTTTTGCAAGTCGGTTATCGAATTCAAAAATATTATTTAAATATTTATATTCAGCCTGATTAATTTCTCCGCTTTCAAAGCTTTCTGATAAAATAATTCTCAATTCTTCCTCAGTATGAACTTCTTCTGATTCAGATGCTGGCTTAACTCCAAATAATCCTGTAAAAAATCTTGCAGAACTATTTAATGCCCAAATAAATGGATAAGCTATTTTATAGAAAACAATAAGTGGAGTAGAAAGTATTAGTGAGATCGATTCAGCTTTTTGAATAGCAACCGTTTTAGGTGCTAGCTCACCAATTACAACGTGAATAAATGTCATAAATGAGAAAGCTAAAATAAACGAAATAGTTGAAGCGATTGTTCCGTTTAATCCAAGAAATTCTACGACTGGGTGTATAAGATGCTCAAACGTTGGCTCACCTAAATAACCTAATCCTAAAGCTGTAACCGTAATACCTAATTGACAAGCTGATAAATATTCATCCAAACTCGTCGTAACCTTTTTAGCAGCTACTGCACCTCGCTTTTTTTCGGCTACTAGTTGATCAATTCTACTTGATCTAACTTTCACTATCGCAAATTCTGCTGCTACGAAAAAAGCTGTAAGTGCGATTAAAACTGCAATCATAAACAAGTTAACTATGTCCAATGACGAACTCGAGTATATTACTCGAGTATTCACCTCCTGAGAATTTCAATCTACAAACATATAAAATTATTATTTTACTTACTTAATAGATTACCATAATTTAGTAAAACATACATATTTTATAGCTTTAATAAATTGTTAAGTTTTAAATTTAATTTAGTCATTATTTTACAAAATGTTTCAATGTTTCAAATAACGGAAATGTATGATGTGACAATGAATCTACTAAAGCATTTTTTTCATAATCATTCATACCCGATATTACTGGTACTAATTGAGCTAATTTAGCTTCAAGCTCAATAATTTGATTTGATATTTGTTGAATTTGCTCAAACACACAATTTTTTTGATTATAATTAGTTTGTAGTAAATCTTTTATCTCTTCTAAGGATATTCTCATTTTTTTACAATGTTCAATAAATCTGAGAGTCTCAATTGCCTCTGTGGAATAATATCGATAGTTTGATTCAGATCGTTTTGCTTCTAGTAACCCTAATTTTGTATAATAATCAATTGTTCTTTTTGAAACTTGAGCTATTTCAGCTAACTCACCAATGCGATACTCGATCCCAAGTGACAACCCTCCCCATTTTAAATAATATTTCTATTATATAATTTAGAAAGTATACAGTCAAACGTTACAGTTCTACATAAATTTCGTTTCCAGGTAAAACATGGATTAAATATAGTTAAAGGTTTTTGAGTAATCTTTGTTGTTTTTTAACAAGGTGGTGTGTTGATTTCCACTCCAGGTGCTCGCTTTCCATTGAGCGAAAACTGAGTCTCCTCGGCAGGCCTGTGGGGTCTTTAGGCTTCCCGCATTTCTCTCTTTTTGTTAATTTATCCGGGTATTTTTTATTTGTAGTTGTTCAGATCAATCTTTTTTAATGATATTAAGCAGATTTTTATCAAATTATTATTCCAAATAGAGGCATATTTGCTAATTCAATTTGAAAGTATCTATTAATGGACAATTTCCAGCTCATAATACCTTAACTGGTATGGGTAATTTTTTATTATATTTGCGATTATCAGATTTTATTTGCAGTCCCTCGTTATTTGCCACTCTATAAGACTTAATTGCAACCCAAGCGTACGAATCCTTCTTTCATTTAAAACAAAAAAGAAGGTCCCTATTACAAACTTATGGGACCCACTATATTTTTTGAAACTTTTTATTCTCTAAAATCAAATAAACTAAGGAAAACATCAGTAATCTCAGGATCAAATTGGGTTCCTTTATTCTTTTCTATTTCCTTTAAGCAGTCTTCTAAAGACATCCCCTTACGATATAATCGATTTGAGATCATCGCATCATAGCTATCTGCTATTGCTACTATTCTAGCAGTTAAAGGAATTTGATCACCCTTTAGTCCTTTTGGATATCCTTTTCCATCGTATCGTTCATGATGGTATAAAACGATATCAAGGATGCCATTTTCATTAAAAATAGCAATATGCTTAATAATGTCATATCCAATCACAGGATGTTTTTTAATTGTATTATATTCATTCTCAGTCAATTTCTCATGCTTCAGTAAAATATACTCGGGAATTCCAATTTTACCAATATCATGTAATAGCCCCCCTTGATGGATAACTGCACATAGATTTTTAGATAATTTCATTTTCTTTGCCATTTTATAAGCAATATTAGCAACACATTCTGAGTGATGTGCAGTATAGTTGTCTCTGGAATCTAACGCCTTCGAAAGAGCTAATATTAACTCAATCGATCCAGTTTTAACTTTCTGATATTGCTTCATTAAACCGACTGATATGTACGCGATTAAGTAGTATGTAATTAGGTAGCTAATAATGTGCCCTGCCTGGGGAACTAAATAGTATCTAGCAAGCACTATTATTGTAGAAACTAAAATGATAAACCAATGAGGACGGTTATAAAAACCAAGACCAAATATTACTGTATTAAGCATGTACAGAAAGTAAAAACTATCATTTTTTTCAGAACAAATTAGATTGAATAAAACACTAACCACAAAAGAAATGTAAAAAGCATAACGAAAGTAAACTGGATTGTTAAACCATTTAGAAATCATTTAAACTCCCTTAAATACAATATAACTATTAATTTTTCCATTATCTTCTAGAACTATGCATATTTATTTATCAATCAAAGTATTAACCAACTTAATTTTTTATTTTTATTCATATAAATCTACACTTTTAAATGGTTCAATCAATACCATTTCCTTTTCACTAATTAGAATATTAAAATTTTTTGTGAAATTTTTATTAATTTATTTCATCTTTTATTGACCAACGTATATTGGTGGTTTAAAGTTAGAATATTATAAAAATAACAAGTGAGGATGATTATTATGGAACGCGTCTTTAATTTCTCCGCTGGTCCATCTGTTTTGCCTGTTCCAGTATTGGAAAAAGTACAAAAAGAGCTTGTTTCTTATGGTACTTCTGGTATGTCAGTTATGGAAATGAGTCATCGTTCGGCTGAGTTTGAAGGAATTATTAAGAAATGTGAAAGCTTATTACGTGAACTTTTAGAAATTCCATCAAATTATAAAGTGTTATTTCTACAAGGTGGAGCATCAACTCAGTTTTCAATGATTCCATTAAACTTATTAAGAAAGTATAAAAAAGCTGCTTATATTAATACAGGAACTTGGTCAAAGAAAGCAATCTCCGAGGCGAAAAAATATGCAGATGTTGATGTTATTGCTTCGTCTGAGGATGAGAATTTTTCATATATTCCTAATTTAGAAGATTTAGCTCTTTTTGAATCTTACGATTATTTACATATTACAACGAATAACACAATTGAGGGGACAAAATACTCTACTTTCCCAAAAACAAATTCTCCATTAGTTGCAGACTTTTCTTCAAATATTCTTTCTGAACCAATTGATGTCTCAAAATTTGGTTTAATATATGCTGGAGCACAAAAAAACATCGGTCCAGCAGGGTTAACAATTGTTATTATTAGAGATGATCTCATTGGGAGTGCTAATAAAAATTGCCCAACAATGCTTGACTATAAAACACATGTAGAAGCATTTTCACTTTATAATACACCTCCTACATTCAGCATTTATGTAGCGATGCTAGTTTTAGAATGGATTAAAGAATCAGGTGGTTTAAATACTATTTATCAAACTAATCTTTTAAAAGCTCAATTATTATATGATTTTATCGATCAATCAGACTTGTTCTCTTCACCAGTTAAGAAAGAGAATAGATCACTTATGAATATTCCATTTACATCAACTTCTGATGAATTAAATAAGCAATTTCTTGCTCAGGCAAATTCAGCTGGCTTGGTGAATCTTGAGGGTCATCGATCAGTTGGGGGAATGCGAGCTAGTATTTATAATGCGATGCCATTAGAAGGCGTTGAAAAATTAGTTCATTTTATGAGTCAATTTGAAAAGAAAATATTAGAGGAGATTGTAAGATGATTAAAATTCAAACATTAAATAATATTTCTGAGCACGGGATTAAAGAATTTCCTTTGGAAAACTATTCAATTAACAATCAATTAACTGAACCGGATGGGATTCTTTTAAGAAGTCATAGTATGCACGAAATGACCATACCAAGCAGTGTTAAAGCAATCGCAAGAGCTGGAGCTGGTGTAAATAATATTCCAATTGATGAATGTACTTCAAGAGGAATTGTTGTATTTAATACGCCTGGTGCAAATGCAAATGCAGTTAAAGAACTAGTTCTGACAAGTTTATTCCTTTCTTCACGACGAATTATTGAAGGAATTGAGTGGACTCGTTCATTATTTGGTGAAGAAAATGTTACCAAAATTGTCGAAGCTGGTAAAAAAGAATTTGCAGGAGCAGAGATCGCAGGAAAGAAATTAGGTATTATTGGTTTAGGAGCAATTGGTGCACTTGTAGCGAATGATGCTCTTGCGTTAGATATGGAAGTATATGGTTATGATCCTTATATTTCAGTCGAAACTGCATGGCGATTATCTAGGAATGTGAAACGAATCGATAATTTAGAGCAGATGTTTTCAACATGCGATTATATAACAATCCATGTACCTTTAACACCTGAAACAAAAGGATTTGTGAATGAAAAACTTTTATCTGGAATGAAAAAGGGAGCAAGATTACTTAATTTTTCACGCTCTGAATTAGTAGATGATGTAGCGCTTGAATATGCGCTGAATAACGGGACTGTAGGAGTTTATGTGACAGATTTTCCAAATGAAAAAGTGATTGGTATGAAGAATGTCATTCCAATTCCTCATTTAGGAGCATCAACAACTGAATCAGAAGAAAACTGTGCCCGAATGGCAGCAAAACAATTAAAAAATTATTTGGAAACAGGTAATATTAAAAACTCTGTTAATTTTCCAAATGTAGAATTACCTTATACAGGGAAAAAACGGATTACGATTGCACATAAAAATATTCCTAATATGGTCGGTCAAATTACAGGATTATTAGCAAAATATCAAGTAAATATTGCTGACATGCTTAACCGAAGTAAAGGTGCTTTTGCTTATACAATGATTGACCTTGATGAAACGATCAACGGTCCAGTTGAACAGTTGTTAAAAGGTATTGAGGGTGTTATTTCTGTAAGAATCATCTAACCATATTAAAGCGGTAGGATCATTAAGATTCCTACCGCATTTTTATTTATTTTTTATTCAAAACAATTTTCAATAATTGTCGCAACGCCTTCTCCGCCACCAATACATAAGGTTGCAAGACCGTACTGTGTCTCTCTTCTCTTCATTTCATGAATCAATGTAACTAGTATTCTAGTTCCACTTGCACCAATTGGATGTCCGAGTGCAACCGAGCCTCCATTTACATTAACAATATTTTCATCAAAACCGCATTCCTTCATAACAGAAAGCGATTGCACAGCAAATGCTTCGTTCGCTTCAATCAAGCCTATTTCACTTAATTCAATCGATGATTTTTCAATTGCTTTTTTAGCTGCAAATGCTGCTCCAATTCCCATTATGCTCGGATCAACGCCTGCACTACTATTTGCATTAATTTTTACTAATGGTTTAATACCTAGTTCTCTCGCTTTACTTTCACTCATTAGTACAACTGCTGCTGCGCCATCATTTATACCTGAGGCATTTGCTGCTGTAACTGTTCCATTTTTTTCGAAGGCTGGTCTTAGTGATGAAATTTTCTCTACTGTAGCACCAAATTTTGGATATTCATCCTCTTTAAAGATGATTGGGTCCTTCTTCCTTTGTGGAATTTCAATCGCAACAATTTCATCTTCAAATTTACCGGCCTTAATTGCACTCTCAGCTTTTTGTTGGCTATTTACCGCAAATTCATCTTGTTTTTCCCTAGAAACTTCATACCGAACTGCTAAGTTTTCAGCGGTGTTTCCCATGTGATAATCATTAAAAGCACACCATAGTCCGTCTGCAATCATACTATCAACAATTTGTTGATTACCCATTCTATATCCATCTCTTGTACCTTTAAGTAAATATGGTGCTTGACTCATATTTTCCATACCGCCAGCAACTATAATTTCAGCATCTCCTGCTATAATTGCTTGAGTCCCTAAATGGACTGATTTTAATCCAGAACCACAAACCTTATTTATCGTCATTGCTGAGACAGTATTTAGGAGTCCTGCCTTTAATGCTGATTGTCTTGCTGGATTTTGACCTAAACCAGCCTGAAGTACATTTCCCATTATGACTTCATCAATCTGACTTTCTTGAATACCCGCTCTATTAATCGCTTCTTTAATAACTTTAGCACCTAATTCTACTGCACTTACATCTTTCAATGTACCACTGAAACTTCCGATTGCAGTTCTAACAGCACTAACAATTACAACGTTCTCACTCATTTTATTTCCCCCTTTTTATTTCAACCTAATTAACCAAACGACATGAAATCTTTTAACTTTTTATGTTATAAGCTTTACATTTTTCATAAAAAGTTGACTTACTTATTTCTAAAAATTTTGCAGCTTCAATTTTATTACCTTGAGATTCAATTAGAGCTCTCTTAATTGCTTCCTTTTCGGTCTCTTCAATCATTTCTTTTAACGATTTTAAAGAATTTTGATTATTTAATTGAGATGCATTTTTTTCGAATTCGACTGTATTTTTTTGGTTGGTTGGATTTTCATATAAATAAAGAGGTAATTGCTTTGGTGTAATCACTTTACCATTTAGGACATTTATGCATCTCTCAAGTACGTTTTCTAGTTCTCGAATATTTCCTGGCCAATGATGTGACTTAAGAATTTGAAAAACTTCATTTGAAATTTGAATTCCGGTTCGATGAAATTTCCTTTCGAGTTTTTTTATTAACGAATCTGCAATGAGAGGTAAATCATTTATCCTTGATCTAAGTGGAGGAATGTCTATTTTAATTACATTTAAGCGGTAATACAAATCCTGGCGGAATTCTTTTAATACTACCATCTTCTCAAGATTTCGATGCGTAGCTGCAATGACTCTTACATCAATGGAAATAGGAGAACTTCCACCCACTCTTTCAATCTCTCTTTCTTGAAGTACTCGCAGTAATTTACTTTGCATATGCAAGGACATGTCACCAATCTCATCTAGGAAAATCGTTCCTCGGTTCGCAATCTCAAATTTTCCTTTTTTCCCGCCTCTTTTTGCACCTGTAAAAGCACCTTCTTCATAACCAAAAAGCTCTGATTCTAGTAAATGCTCTGGAATTGAAGCACAATTTACTCGAACGAATGGAAAGTTTCTTCTTGGACTAGCATCGTGAATTGCATGTGCAAATAATTCCTTACCTGTACCAGATTCTCCAAAAAGTAAGATTGCAGATGAGCTTGCAGATACTTGCTCTGCCAAATTTTTTGCAGCATTAAAGATTGGCGTATCACCAATTAGTTGATTGAAGCTATATTTACTATTTAATTCTTTCTCAAATTTCCTTTTATAATAGTTTAATTCTTCTACTAAAGGTTCTACTTTTTTAGAATACTCAATCCAATCTTGAGCATTTCGGAACATTACCGTTCCGACAGCACCTACTAATTCATCACCTACGTACAACGGATAACGATTTGCTACCATTTCTGTATTTTTTATTGGATGAATCTCCGCTACTTCTGCCTGACCAGTTTTAGCAACTATATGCATTCTAGAGTTTTCAATTACATCTACTACAGGCATACCAATCACTTCATGAGCAGAACGACCAACAAACTCACAATACGATTCATTCATATATAAAACTTTTCCTTCACGATTAACGACAACAATCCACTCAGTTGCAAGATTAATAATCTCGGAAATCCAATCAAAAGGAAGACTCTTTAACAACCTATTCATTTCACCATACCTCACTTAAAGTAGTAGGGTTCTAGAAAGGATAAGAGCAGGAATCTCCCCCTGCTCAAAACAACCCTTTCATTCTTAACCTACTGAACTGTATATCCTGCATCTATTACATTCGCTTGACCTGTAACCCCGCCAGTATATTCGCTAGCAAGAAATACTGTATAATTTGCAATTTCTTTTACTGTAAGTAATCTTTTTTGAGGTACTAAAGGATAAATTACTTCTTCAATTACACTTTCAATTGGTACGTTTCTTGATTTTGCTAAGTCAGCCAACTGGTTTTGAACTAAAGGTGTATCTACATAGCCAGGGCAGATTGCATTGACTGTAATACCGTCACTTGCACCTTCTAATGCAGCAACCTTTGTTAAACCAATAACGCCATGCTTCGCAGAATTATAAGCAGCTTTGCCAGCGAATCCAATTAACCCGTTGATCGAAGCCATATTAATAATGCGACCATACTTTTGCTTTTTCATAATAGGAAATACATGTTTAATACTAATAAAAGGTGCAGTTAACATGACCTTAATAAGTAATTCGAATTTTTCAATAGGGAAATCCTCAATTGATGAAACGTATTGTAATCCAGCATTGTTTACTAAAATATGTAATTCACCAAATTGATCGATTACTTTATGAAACGTGTCAATTACTTGTTCTTCATTTGTTACATCACATGCATAACCGATCGCATTAAACCCTAGCTCTTGTAACGATGTAGCAGACTTTTGAACTTTTTCCTCATTTAAGTCAGTTAAGACAACTGTTGCTCCTTGCTCTGCAAAGGTTTTAGCAATTTCAAAACCAATTCCACTACCGGCACCAGTTATCAGTGCAACCTTCTCAGAAAGCATTTGCTGCATTTGTTTGCCTCCTTTTAAAGATTAGTTCACGTTATTTAATAACTTCGGACTAATTGTAAATGTAGCCTCTGTTTTTTCAGTAATTTCTTGAATCGTTGCTCCACCAACGCATTCTACTAAAACCATTCCATTTTCTGTAAAATCAAAAACTGCTAATTCAGTAATCAGTCTATGAACTACGCTTTTTCCAGTTAAAGGTAAAGTACATGCTTTTTTAACTTTACTTTCACCGTATTTATTTGCATGTTCCATTACTACGACGATTTTCTTAGCACCATTTACTAAGTCCATCGCACCGCCCATACCTTTTACCATTTTTCCTGGAATCATCCAGTTTGCCAGATCGCCAGTTTCAGAGACTTCCATACCACCTAAAATAGCTAAATCAATATGGCCTCCTCTAATCATCGCAAAAGATTCAGCGCTATCAAAATAAGAAGCTCCTTTAGCCGCAGTTACTGTTTCTTTACCGGCGTTGATTAAGTCAGCATCAAGTTCAGCTTCTGTTGGGTATGGTCCAATACCTAGTAAACCATTTTCAGATTGAAGCATTACTTCAATTCCTTCTGGAAGATAGTTTGCTAATAAAGTAGGTAGTCCAATTCCAAGGTTTACATACATACCATCTTGAATTTCTTTAACCGCAGTTTGAATAATTAATTGACGAATATCTTTCATGTTATTAGCCTCCTATACTCCTGTAGTCATTCTACGTTCAATTCGTTTTTCGTATGTTTCACCGTGGAATACGTGTTGTACATAAATGCTTGGCGTATGAATTGCATCAGCATCAAGTTCACCAACTTCTACTACTTCTTCAACTTCTGCAATTGTGATTTTTCCAGCCATCGCTGCAAGTGGATTAAAGTTACGAGCAGTTTTTCTAAAAATTAGATTTCCTTGCTTATCAGCTTTCCACGCTTTAACAAATGCAAAATCTCCTACGATTCCTTCTTCTAATAAATAAGTTCTTCCATTAAATACTTTATGTTCTTTTCCTTCTGCGATTGGTGTACCTACACCTGTTGCTGTGTAGAATCCTGGGATTCCAGCACCACCTGCACGAATACGTTCAGCTAGAGTCCCCTGAGGAACAAGCTCTACTTCAAGTTCTCCACTTAAGAACTGCTTTTCAAAAATTTTATTTTCTCCAACATATGAAGAAACCATTTTTTTAATTTGTTTATTAGCTAATAAAAGACCAAGACCCCAATCGTCTACTCCACAGTTATTACTTACGATTGTTAAATCCTTTGTCCCTTTATCTCGTAATGCTAAAATCATTTTTTCAGGAATACCGCAAAGACCAAAGCCACCGACAATAATCGTAGCTCCATCATGAATTTGTGAAACAACCTCTTCAACTGAAGTAATTACCTTATTCTTGCCCATTATTTTGCTCCCTTCAAAAGTAAGATTAGTAGTTTAACATTCTTAAACAAGTCCTGTAAGTTTAAATACTGCAATGATTAAGAATACTGCAACTGTTTTAATGATTGTTATTGCAAAAATATCTTTATATGACTGGCGATGTGTTAAACCAGTTACAGCTAATAATGTGATGACTGCACCATTATGAGGCAAAGTATCCATCCCACCTGATGCCATCGAAATAACACGATGCATTACTTCTGGCGGAATATTGTATTTATTTATCGCCTCGATATATTTATCAGACATTGCACTGAGTGCAATACCCATACCACCTGATGCAGAACCTGTAATACCTGCTAAAGTTGTAGTCGTCACAGCTCCATTTACTAATGGATCCGTAAATGTATGGGAGATTCCTTTACTTACCATTCCAAATCCAGGTAAAGCAGAGATTACTCCACCAAAACCATATTCAGCACCAGTATTCATAGAAGCAAGTAGTGCTCCACCAATGCTTGCATTTATACCTGTCTTTAGATTTGTACGCATATTCTTAAAGCCATAAATCATCGCTGAAAGGATCCCAATTACTAAAGCACATTCAACTGACCAAATACCAACAACTGCAGGAATTTGAACAACCCCAAAAGCTTCTAGTCCAATTGATTTAAAGTCAAATCCATTTGGATACCATTTTGGGAATGAAACAACAAAAAATTTATTTGAAAATCCAACTAATAATAGTGGAACAAATGCTAAAATTTGTTTTAAAACTGGTGTAGGCGTATTGGTCGTTAATGAAGGAACTTCTGTTTGCGTTTCATTTGCAGCAGCTAGTTCTCCATTAAATCCTAAATAACCTTCACCTGCTTTTTCTGCCTTTTTACGTCTTGATTCTAAGTACCAAAGACCAACTGCAAGTATAAAAACAGCTGCTAAAATACCTAGAAATGGTGCAGCATAAATATCTGTTTTGAAAAATGTAGTTGGAATAACATTTTGAATTTGCGGTGTACCAGGCAATGCATCCATCGTAAATGTAAACGCACCAAGTGCGATTGTTCCAGGGATTAATCGTTTTGGAATATTCCCTTCACGGAATAAGTTTGCAGCAAATGGATAAATAGCAAATACAACAACAAACAAGCTTACTCCACTATATGTTAAAATGGCTCCCATTAATACAATCGCTAAAATCGCTCTTTTTGCGCCAACTAATTGAATAATCGTTTTTGCGATCGATTCAGCAATTCCAGACATTTCAACGACTTTACCAAAAATTGCACCAAGTAAAAATACAGGAAAATATAGCTTTATGAAACCAACCATTTTTTCCATAAAAATATTACTAAAGAATGGAAGAATATAACTTGGTTCAGTTAAAAGTACTGCAAATAAAGCACAAATTGGTGCAAATAAAATAACAGAAAACCCACGATAAGCAACAAACATTAAAAGTCCTAATGCTAATAAAATAATTAAGATTTCCATAATAACCTCCTTGTTATCTTTACGTATTGGCACTTTTTGATAACGCTTTCATTCAAATTCATCTTTCAATTTGAATTCCACTATTTACTGTATTTAGCTCCTTTCAAGGGATTGTCCTTCTGCTAATAAAACAAGCAAATAGTATGCCAAGTTATTATGAGTATTGTTCAGACTGTTGACAAACGCTCGCTTTCTTCGTTGCTTCGCCTGCTGAAGTGCTCATTTCCGTTTAGGGTAACTCCGCTCCTCATCAGACTTCACGCCTCGAAAGACAAACGTTTTCAATCAGTCTGAACATCAAATTTTTAGAAAACCCTTCGGACTTTGTCTACACTATGAAAATTTATTTTATAATTCTAATAATATTAAGTTAATTTATAATTTTCAATTATTTTTATCAGATTTTTTCCGAAATTTCGGAATTTCACTTCAATAAAATTCCGAAAACCTGGAAATTCCAGAAATTCGGAATTTTATTTTTTGAACATTTTTGTGAACTTTTTATAGTGAACAATAATGATGAATTAATTTCTTCATCCAATCATGTACCTCTAAAAATTGAAAACCTTCTTTAGTAGCTTTCTCATTACTCAATGATTGATCACTATAAGCATCAAATGGTGATTGATGTTCGACTGTACCATGAGAGTTAATAATAGCCTCTTTTCCAGTTTCCTTTTCACAAATGTTTATGATTTCTTTAAATGTTATTTCACCATTTGAACATGCATTAAAAGGACCACTTTTAATCGATTCATTCTCACCTAACCAAAGTAAAAATTCAGCGGTCTCATCAGAATCGATAAAGGTCATCTCTTTATTTAAATCAGATATAATTATTTCTTCATTTCTTGAAATTTTATCAACATGGAAGAGTAATCTCTTTGTATAATCATCCGGTCCCAATACGATCGGGAATCTAGCCGCATACACTGGGAAATTTGCTTCTTGATATAAAACAGCCTCACAAAGACGCTTTCCTTCCGCATAAGAATATTCATTATCATTGTTATACTTAATAGGGTAATTGTAAGGATCGAAATCAGTTTCCACATGGTTTAATCCCGTATCATAAACCGCTAAAGACGAAGTGAAAATATATCTTCCAACATGATTCGTTAATAGTTTAGTAATTTCCTTCGCTTCATTTGGAGTGTAACAAATATTATCATAAACAAGGTCCCATTTATGAGTACTTAAACTAGCTAATGTTTCAGGATTTCGTCGGTCGATTATAAATCTATTAACTCGATCTCCGAAGTCATCCTCTGTTAGTCCTCTCGTTGCGATTGAAACATCATAGCCTTTATCGATTAATTTATGAACGAGTCGTTTTCCGAAAAATCTCGTACCACCTAATACTAAAACCTTTTTCATTTTTTTTAACCTCCAAACAAAAAAATACCCATATTAATAATTCGCCATAAAACTACAAATTACCTTTTTTATATAGAAAACTTCTTTTACTAAGTTCCTTTTTCTAGTAGTCTATTTATGCGATTTAGACGAATAAAGAGAGCCTCATTCACAGAGGCTCCCCGTTTTTATTATTTGTTTAAAATGACTGTTTCAGTTGCAGCACTCACATTTCCTGCAGCATCTTTTGCAGTTACAGAGATGACCAATCCAATGTAATCGCCATAGTTTTTATGAGGTATGTCTAAACTGAAGTTCCCATTTTGATCAGCTTGTACTTCTGTCACTACATTGTTGAATTTTATAGCAACCGTCGCATTTGCTTCTGTTTTACCTGTAATTTTTTGATCTTTTTTCGTAACTGTATTAATAATTGGTGCGTCTGGTGCTGTACGATCTAATACAACAATCGATGCTTGTTCACTTTGATTTCCAGATGCATCACTTGCACTAACTGTTAATACACTGTCTGCTTTTTGTGGTTTAATTTGAATACTATAGTTTCCACTTGCATCCGTTTTTCCTGTACCTACTACAGTACTATTATTTTTCACAACAATATTGACATTCGTATTTGCCTTACCTGTAATTGTTGTATCATTATCATCAATTACATCAATAGTTGGAGTTAAAAGTAATGTAGTCATCTGAATAACGTTTGAATATCCACTGTTAAGTGTTCCATTCAATCCACCCATTACAACCAATCTAAAACGGTAGTACGTACTATCACTTAATCCTGTAACTTTCGCACTAGTTGAGCTAACTGTGATTGGTGTATCCAGTTTTGCATCTGTCCAAGTAGTTGGCCACGTGATACCATCATTGCTTGATTGCTGTTGAATTTTCAATCCACCCCAATTGCCGGCAGGATCTACAGCTAACCAATTAAGTGTAACTGAGTTAGCATGTTTCGAATCAACTTTGAACGTATTTACATTACTATAAACCTTAGCTTTATTGAAGATTTCTGTTGCATACAAGTCTTTACCGTCAACTTTCATAACTTCTTTTGGTGAAATCGTTGCATCTGGATTTGTTTTACCGAAGTTAGTAGCGACAAACTGCATGTCGTTACTATCAACAATACCGTCTTTATTTAAATCTTCTATTGGGTAGTTTACACTATCTTGTTGACCCATTTTATCAGATACTCGCTTCGCATCAAGAACGTCAATCACACCGTCGCCGTTTACATCACCAGCTGCTCCGTACGGTTGAGCTCCTCCGATGTATTTATATACTCCAAGATCATCACCCCATGGCGATTTTTTACCAAGTGTGATAGATTGTATGCTCTTTAAGTGTCCTGGTCCTTCCACAATGAACTTGATTGGATCTTTTGAAAGTGGAATGCCTTTGATATCGATGTAGCCAAAACTATCAATTGTACCTGGTATTTTCGTTCCGTCCGGTAGTTGTGCGTACCCTTTAGCGCCAATGCTATCCAACTTCGCTGTGAAGTTATTTTTAAGCCCTTGTAGTTTCACGTACGTTTGTACTTGTGAATGCGTCGGAATGATTTGGAATTGATTTAATCGGCTAAATGCTGGAATCTCTTTTGTTTCATCTGTGCCGTATTGTGTCATGTTAAATGTTGTTCTGTCATCATCTGGTGTCAATTTCGATGCCAAAATATCCCACATGTCATCTGTCACTTTGAATGTCACATCTAAAAATGGACTATCGCCATTGAATCCTTTAAAGTCTGTTCCACCAGTTAAATGTGCCCCAACATTGATGTCTGTCACGTGACTAGGGTAAACCACATCTTCTGTTTTCACTGGTGTATCTACATTCACCTTCACACCGTTTTGGTCTGCCCACTTTTGGAATGCTGGGTTGACTGTTACGCCTTGTAGCTCAAGATAATTATGGTAGTATGCTGATTTAAAAGTACCTGACATCATATCTTTCACGTTGTTTAAGTTTAACGTCATCGTGATTGTATCGTTTAAGGTAACTTTTTGTTTATCATACGTTGGCACCATATACGGTGATCCTTTTTTGATAAACGCGTACTGATGGAAATCATTGATAAGCTCCACGTTATGTGCTGCATCCATTGGCATTAACGTAATTGTTGCTGGACCATTTTCGATATCGGATTTTTCAATTCCGAACTTTGCATCGCCATTTGCATCAACTGGGAAATCACCTTCTGGGTACCAGACACTATTGTGATAGTACCATAACAAATTCGCTGACTGCGTTAGCCCAAGTGGAGCAAGTTTCGCTGTCCCTTCATCCGATAGGTTTGTGTGTACCCAGAATGCGTTGTACATGTTGCCATTTTGTGTTTCATCGGTAAAATCTTTGTCTTCTAACTCGTACACGCCTGGTGCATGGTCTTTATAGGATAACGTCGGCAGCGTGTTGTCCACCACGAACAGTTGTGATTTTTCATACGTTTTTGCATACATGTTAGTCGTATCAGTTGTACGCATTTTTAACGTATATTGCCCTTCTGGTAGTGCTGCTTTTGTGAACATATTTGTTTTTTCGAGTTTTGGATCTCCAATAAACGGATAGTATGTGCTTGCGTCAAAGCCTACAAAATAATCAGTATCAGTTTTAACACTGCTCACATTTAATGGGGAATCCGTTGTTGCACCGATTGGATTTCCGTCTTTGTCATAAATCACGACCCAGAAATACTTCATTGGACTGTTGAATCGGAACTTTAGTTGACGACCTGGGTTTCCGTTGAAGTCCGAATGGATTACTGGTTCTCGGGTAAAGGTGGCCGGACTATCCATTAGTAAATTGCCAAGTCCTTTTTCTACCGAGCGAACAGCCAATGGCATGCGATACGTCTCGCTTGGATCGTCATGATTAACAATGTTCAAATAACCTTCGTATCGGCCATATTCCGCTGTATCTGGCACGTTCAAAGTTGCTGTAAAGTTCGTTGTTTCACCTGCTTTTACTGTTAGTGAAGGTGAACTAGTTGTCACCGTAATGCCGTTTTTAGTTGCGTCACTAACCTTTGCATTTGGTTTAATGAAAGTTGTAGATATATCAAACGTTTTGTCAGAATTTCCTCGATTTTTCACTTTCACTGTTCGATTACTCGTATTGACCGCACCGTCTTTTTTATACACTGCGCCAAACGTTAATGAACCTTTTTCGTAATTCAAGCTCACACTATTACCGTTACTATCAATGTTTGCAGTTGTGTCTTGTGCTTTAAAACTCACGTCACGTTTTACTGCTTTCACTACATTGACTAAACCAGCACCTTGTTCGTATACAGAATAATTGCCGTCTAGATTTCCAGCAGTGTTTGTTAATGCTGCTTTCACATCAGCTGGTGTATAATCGGGATGGGCTTGTAAGATTAGTGCAGCAATACCTGCCACATGTGGCGACGCCATTGATGTACCTGAAATACGAGAATACGCGTTACTATAGTCTACTTTATCTGGGCTATGAACGAAATATGGATAAGTTGAGTATACCGATACACCTGGTGCAACAACATCTGGTTTAATGTCATATGTTGAAAAGACTGGTCCTCTTGAACTAAAACCTGCCAAGTGGTTCCCTTCTGTATTTGTTGTACTTACATTCGTAAAGGTGATTGTATTTGTGCCTGCTACACTACGTAAACGCTCACCGTCAGCTTTTGTGATACGGAATGTTGGTATAAAGCCATCATTACTTGCTAAGTAAGCATCAATGTCCCCATCAATATTGTTACTCATAATTGCTGCAACTGCGCCTGCTTTCGCTGCGTTTGTAATTTTTTCAGCTAACGCGATTGAACCACGTGCAATAAGTGCAACTTTTCCAGTTAAATCGATTGGATTGCCGTTCGCATCTTTAAAATCAGCTGCTTGTGCTAAACCAACATCCACGATTGGATACGTTTTGTTCTCTAAATCTGACACATGATCATTGTATCCTTTTCCAAGTAACTTGAAGTCAGTAAATGTTTCATTTCCAACTTTTGCTGACGCAACTGGAATACTAACTGGGAAATCACTTGCTCCAACTGTAATGGCAAGTGCTGATGCACCTGGTGTACCTAGTGTCCCTTCACTTGGACCAGAGTTTCCTGCTGAAATAACACATGTTACACCTGCAATGGTTGCGTTATTAATTGCCACAGCTTCAGCTGATAACGGATCATTAACTGGTGCCCCAAGAGATAAGTTGATAACTTTCATACCATCTTGTATTGCTTTATCAATTCCACCAACAATCCCATTTGTATACCCTGTACCATAAGGACCAAGTACACGATAGTCATACAAGTTCACGCCTGGTGCAACCCCTTGAGCTGGGGATTCTACACTATTTTTCGCTTGAGCAGCAATCGTACCTGATACGTGTGTACCGTGGTACGTGTAATACGGTTCATTACTTTCAGGTTTGCCGGCTTTTACCCAATCATCGATTGTTGTTTCCATAGGATCAGCATCATTATCAACAAAATCCCAACCTTTAACTGTTGTTGGATCGATTTTGCTTGCATCTTCTCCACTTTTTGCACGGTAGCCTTTATATACGTCTGTTAAATCTGGGTGATTGTAGTCAACTCCTGTATCAATAACCCCTACATTGATTCCTTTTCCAGTAGTGCCATCTTTATGCAAATCTTCTATACCTGGTAATGGAATGTAATTTTCTGCTAAATTATTCCCACCTTGTTCACTTTCAGCAGCAGCTTTCAGTTCACTTGGGTCAAGCTTTACTAGGTCATCGTTTAAAACACGATTTACTACACCAGAATCAAATAATTTCTCAACTAAGTTACCTGGTAGTGTCATTGCCACCCCGTTTAATGCATGTGTGTATTCACGCGTAATTTGAGCGGTTGCATCCCCAGTTTGGTCGGATGTTTCGTTAGATACTTCGTTTGGTGAAACAGATAATGCAGATACTGCATTTACTGCATTCGTTTTACTTGCACTATTATTTAACCCTTTTATAAATGACTTGAATGTAGCGTGTGACGAGTTAACTGCGCTAGTTTCTGCGCTTAATGTCGTTTTTTCGCCCTCAACTGCTTTTTGTAGTACACTTATTTTTGCTGGCGCTTGTGTAAATTCGACAATAACCTTAACTGGTTTTGAGCTTGTCGTATCAATTTTTGGCGAAATCTTTACATCACTTTCTGGTGACACTTTCTTTAACGCGTCGATTTGCTCAGTTGTTAAGTCTGGTGTGCTTGTGTTTTGAGCCAGTGAACCCATGACCGTTTTTTCCGTGCTCGCATTTGGTGTAGCTGCTAGAACGTTAAATGGAATCATCGAGCCCACAACCAGCGCACTGATCGTTGTTTTAGCTAAACTCATTTTAAAGCTTCTTTTACTCACACTTTTCTCCCCCATTTTTTTATTTTTTTGACTTTTGACAATTCTCTTTCTTTTTTTT
>NZ_NTZO01000611.1 GCF_002559405.1 Bacillus sp. AFS001701
TAAAACATATAGATAAAAATTGTTGAAAAAATCGGAAATTCAATTAATAGTGAAATAAAGAAAATGAAAAATTTTTCCAAAAAGAATTACCCCTTTTTCTTCTCAAGTCCTTTTATACTATTGTACACAAGTTCAATTGTCGGTACATTTATTTTTTTATTAATTGCCAATTTTTTAACAAATCCTAGCATACTTTCAATTTCTGTTTGTCTACCATGAAATAAATCTCGATTCATTGATGAGTAGTTTTCTTTCGTTTTCTCACATATATCTACTAATTTTTCCCATTCTTTTTTGTTATTTAAATCTAGGATCGTTGCAACCTCATTAAATAATAATTTACTAATTGGTTTAAAATACTCATTAGTGATTAATTCACCATTGCGAACGTTCAATATAGACGTTAAAGGGTTAATAACACAATTTATTAAACACTTTTGTTTAAGTATATACTCCCAATCATCTTGGCTTTTGATTGGAAACTCAGCTGTATGTAAACTTGATAAATGATTTAAAGCATCTATATTCCCTTTTATTTGTCCAATTCGAATTATCCCTTTACCAGTATGTGTGATTTCATTCGGAGAAGTTTTTAATGCACCGTGTTCAACGATACCTATAAAGCAATTTTGAATGGGTAAATTTTTAACGATTTCAATATGAGACATTCCATTTTGGAGAAATAATATATTCTCACCCTCATATTGATATAACGTGTTAACAATTTGATTTAAATGATATTGCTTAACACAAACAATTAATAGATCGAACGTGTTTATTTTAGGTAATAATTTATTTGCTGTTATACACATTTGTTTCGTTTTTTCATCTACTGAAAGTATAACACCAAAGTTATTTATAAGATTTGCCTGTTCTTCTGTTCTCGTAAATAATGTAACATTATGTTTATTTTGATACAAATACGATGCTGTAAGAAGACCGACGGCACCACCACCAATTATGCCTATTTTCATTGATTTCTCCAATCGAAAAATTATTTTTCCACTATTATCTTTTTGATAATAAATTTACACCGAATCTATCTTTTTTTAAATTTAATTGTACGATATAATTATATTTAAAATATTAAAAATTTACATTCTTTTTAAGGGGGAGCTTTTTTGAACATCAAGATAGAACGTTTACAAATAAATTTTAAAACACTTGAACAATTTCAGCAATTTTCCGGTTACGGTTTACAAGAGCTATCAATGCTTGAAGATCTTGAATCAAATTTAATTGATAACGAGTTTCAATCTCCTTTCTACGGTATTTACTTAGGCAAGGCACTTATTGCCCGAATGAGTTTATATACACATAGTGAAAATAATGAAGAAATAATTGAAATTAATAAAATGGAAGTTCTACCTTATTATCAAAAGAATGGGTACGGAAAAGAATTAGTAAATTTCGCTAAATCGTTTAAGAAAACAATTAAAACGATACCAAGAGCAAATTCAAATGAATTTTGGAAAAAACAAGGTTTCATTGAGGCAGATTCTGAATTTGTCATTTGGAAACCCGAAAATAAATAAAGACAAAAAAACTCAACACCCCTTTAGGAGATGTTGAGTTTTTTCATTTTATTTAACCTTTGTGTCATTTTTAGAACTTACATTTACTATTTTTCGTTTTTGATCTAAAAAATCAAATAAATGTTCATATTCACTTTGGAGTTCATTTAGTTTTTCAACTAATTGTTGCTTTTCAATTTTCAATTGCTCATTTTCTTGTTTATATTTTAATAGCTTTTTTTCTAAAGATTGTATATCTTTAATTCGTCCACTGGCATCAACTTTTAATCTCAAATATTCAAGGAATTTATATACTGACTCAAAGGTTATTTCGGAATGGCCTTTTTCTGTTGTAGCTTCTTCATGAATCTCATTTGTAATGATTTCCGAATCGTGCGTTGGTTCTACCTCGTTTGAGGGAACAGCTTGTTTTTTACTACTATTTTTTGCTTTTTCAATCTCTTCTTTATAGAACTTTCTAACAAATGAATTCCACCGGTAACCGCAAGCAGCAGCAGTCCTTGATAAGTTCTTTGCTACAACTTTAAATGCCATTAATTGAGTTGACCCTTCATTTATCGTTTTTAAAACTACTTCAGCTAAGTAGTTATCTTCATCTTTTGTCCATGCATCCTGGCGATTTGCAACCATTTGCAATCCCCTCCAATTTCTTATGCAATAAGCAGATTTTACTAATTCATATGCACAAAAAAATGAAGGTAGAAGATTACTTTTCCAATTTTTTTGTAAATTGTTCGATATTTTTTATATGTTCATCTGAAAACCAAAGTGGCATAGCAGAAATAACTTCTTCGTCCATTCTTCTCTTAAGATTTTGCTCAGTCCATTTACGAATAAGTATTTTTTTATTTTGATGATGAATTTGTGCTGGAATACTTTTAGCTAAACTAATAAAGCTTTCATTATGTAAACTTGTTAAATCTTTTGATAGTTCATGTATAAAGCCGATCTTCTTAGCTTGAAATGCGGTGTAAATATTTGAGGATGATAGTAATGTAATCCAATCTTGATGACTCATTTTTTCTTGAAGTATGGTACCTCCACCCCATGAGGTTGGGATTCCCATTCTACCTTGAATAAATCCTATTTTTGCATGATGACTCGCGTATCTAAAATCGAATGCACTCGCCAATTCACAGCCACCACCTAAAGCATATCCATTAATAAAACAGATTGTAATTTGAGGTAACATAGCTATTTGATAAATCACTTCACACATTTTTAGATTAAAAGATTCCAATCCACTTAAATTATTTTTAAACTTTAAGATTGTGTTTAAATCCCCACCGGTACAAAAATATTTCATACCCTCCCCAGTTAAAACAACTAATTTACTTTGGGATTTCATTCGGATTTCTCGGATAATTTCAGAAAGTTTTTCTACCGTATTTTCATCAATGCAATTCCCGTAATTAGGCCTATTTAAAAATATATAATCTATTTCATCTCTTTGATAAGTAATTACTTCAGACATTGGAATCCCTCTCTCTTTACCTAGTTTCCTATTAGTTTTTATTATACTATACAGAAATTGAAATGGGCAGAGGTAAGAGGAAGCATGATTTTAGAGAATTCGTCATAGACAAACTACATTTAAAGGCAAAAGGAAAAGCACATAGTTTCCTATGTGCTCATTCAAAGACTAGCTTATTTGCTAAGTACTTGTTTTCCTTTGTAGTGTCCGCATGATTTACATACGCGGTGTGCTAATGTTAATTCACTACAGTTTGGGCATTCAACCATTCCAGGTACCGCTAATTTAAAATGCGTACGACGCTTTCTTTTTACAGTTTTGGACGTTCTTCTTGCAGGTACTGCCATTGATCCCACCTCCTTAAAGTCAGTGTTTGTTATGAAGCCGGTTATCCGGTACTTCTCAATTATCTTGTTTGTCAAAAAATTTTGCTAAACCAGCAAGTCGAGGGTCAATTTTTTGCTCTACTTCGACATGTTCCCTAACTTCCCAATCTGTACCTGACGTTGGAGCTGTTTCTTTCCCCTCAACATCCTCCGCATAAACCTGCATTGGAATCTCGGCTAAGATACATTCCTCAATCACTGGGGTTAAGTCTAACACGTCACCCTCTAGGATGTGAAAATTCTCATCTTCACTTTTCCATTCAGATGTTGTAAAAAATGTTTCTGTTGTGGTAATCGACAAAGGATATTTTACATCAACTAATGTTCTTACACAAGGTAAAATTAAATATCCAGTTATTGTTAAATGAAACGTATAACGGTTCGTTCCAAAATCAACTCGTCCAGTAACTCGAATTGGAGAAACCTCTCGAATATCAGTATTACGTTCCTTTATTTGACTTACATCAATTGTCTCATCTAAATTTAAACCTTTATGTCTTAATTTCTGCAACTGGTACACTGACCATTTCATAAATAAACCACCTCAAGGCAACAATGAAAATTATATATTCTTTATAATCACTTGTCAATATTTTTTCTTTACACTATTGAAATGTGGAACAAGCTTGCCCAGCTCTGAAGGGAATATCTCCATTCAGCTGAAGAAGTGGCGCTCTTTCCA
>NZ_NTZO01000612.1 GCF_002559405.1 Bacillus sp. AFS001701
AATTTACATCTCTTGCACATTTACTAGATAAGCAATCACTAGTTCAATGTCACATTGAATTACCAAATAAGAAAGCAACTGGGATAAATGGCACAACTAAAGAACAATACAGTGGTAACCTCGAAGAAAATATAGAGGATTTAATAAGTAGACTTAAAAGTAAAAGCTATCGTCCTGTTCCAGTTAGAAGAATGTATATCCCGAAGCTCGATTCAAAGAAGAAAAGACCATTAGGTATACCGGAACATGAAGATAAGATTGTTCAAAAAGGCTTAACGAAAATATTAAACTCCATCTATGAAATTGATTTCTTGGACTGTTCGTTCGGATTTCGCCCAAATCGTAGTTGCCACGATGCTTTGAAAATACTGAACTTCTATATCGAAAAGAGGTCAGTAAACTATGTTGTAGACATAAAAGGGTTCTTTGACAATGTTGACCACAAATGGATGATGGAGTTCTTAAAACTGAGAATCGCGGATCCAACCTAAGAATAATCGGTAGGTTTCTTAAAGGTGGATACATGGAAGAAGGAAAGAAATACAAAACAGATAATGGTACACCGCAAGGTGGTGTAATATCTCCTGTATTAGCTAATGTCTATCTTCATTATGTACTTGACTTATGGTTCGAGAAAAGTGTCAAGAAACAGTGCGAAGGACAAGCATACCTGGTAAGGTATGCAGATGATTTTGTGTGCTGTTTCCAATTTAAGAATGAGGCTCAGGAATTCTTTCAATCTCTAAAATTAAGACTCAGGAAGTTTAATCTGGAAATAGCCGAAGATAAAACCAAAATTATACCTTTCGGACGACTTGCGGAGAAACTTGGAAAGCACCAGGGAAATGGAAAACCAGAAACCTTCGAGTTTCTAGGTTTTACGCACTATTGTGGGAAAAGTAAACAAGGAAAGTTTCGAGTGAAACGGAAATCAAGTAGGAAGAAAGTACAAAGCAAACTAAAAGAGTCTAAAGAATGGTTGAAGAAGAATAGAAATAATAATATTCATATAATCATGGACAGATTCAAACGCTCACTTATTGGCTACTTCAACTACTATTGCATCACTGATAATATTCCAAATGTTAACATTTTCAAAGCTAAAATCGAGAATCTACTATTTAAATGGCTCAATAGAAGAAGTCAAAGAAAATCCTTTAAATGGGAGAAATTCAGACTATTTCTTGATAAATTTCCACTACCCTCACCAAGGATTCCCAACGGGAGCAACAGGAGCTACTGGTATAGTTGAGGGGTGTTTATGTGATTGCTGTGTTTCGACTATGCAAAACGTTTTACAACAACTTATTGGTACATCAGTACTTTTAGAAACTATAGCAGATGAACCAAATCAACAACCTCTTCTAACATTCGTAACAATCACTTCAGTGAATGATTCAATAGTTACAGTGACAGATGGAGTCACAACTTTCTTTGTCGGTATACCGAAAATTATTGGGGTTGGGTTTTTACCACCTGGACCGACTATTAATATACTCCCTCCTGTCGATTCTGGCTGTGAATGTGATTGCCTTGAAAGACCATTAAGAGAATTGCTGGATACACTAATTGGATCTTCAGTGAACCTTAGAGTTGACAATGGTTCA
>NZ_NTZO01000613.1 GCF_002559405.1 Bacillus sp. AFS001701
ATATTTCAACACTCTGAAATGAGAATACCGCTCTAGCTTTCTCATTTAAATATTAATATGAAATACTACCTGAAATTAATAAACCTACTGTTACACTTAAAGTAAACAATAAAGCAGCTACTGCAATATTTCCTTCTTCAACCTTTTTAGCAAACGAAATTTTCGGAAATAATACAAATTCTGCAATCCAATATGTAACCATTTGAGCGATAATACCAACTAAGCTCCAAATAATGAAATCACCATAGTTAACTGAATACTTTGCTGCTGACATAATAACAATTGCTAAACCTACTAATTTTCCCGCTAGTTTCAGTGCAACGGCAATATTGCCATCCTCTAAAATTAATTTTTGTTCACTCATCTTCGTGGTAAAAGTAAAAGCTAAAAACCCTATAAATAAAAGAATAAGTCCTGATCCTAAATACATCAAAGTACTAACAATACTATCCATTTATCTTCTCATCCCCTCATTAATTAATTTTTTTCTTCAACGATTCCTACTGGTAAAAAACAACTTTCGTTTCCTGTAATAATATTCCCGGCACGTACACCAATTGCGCCGTATTCTTCTTTAATTAAAAAACTACCTATTAATACATGTAAATCTAGCATTCCATCAGGAGTCATAACCTTTCTCATAGGTAAAGGTGAGTATTGTTGAAACACCATAACTTGATCATGATAGTTATTTTGTTTACTTTGTTGACGGTTTTCTCCGTTAATAATCTTAATTGAATCTCCTTCACGGCCAAATGCAGGTTTCTCAACATATGGAAGATTGTTTTCTATAAAAAAATCTGGCTCTAAAAATGTTGGTAGAAAATGTTTTTTAATTACCTCATGTTCTTCTACAGTAAAAACATCTGATTGCTCTATATGTAAATTCCAAATTAATGCTTGAACAGCCTTGGACTGTAGTAAGAATGAAGATAATGGATTGAAAATAATCAATTTACCGTCTTTTACAAGTTCTAATAGTGCCAGGCCAATTTTTGTTCCATCTGAAGATTGATCAAGCTCTAGATGTTCTATTGGATAGGTTTGTCGGTAAAGAATGTGTATTCTTTCCCCTTTAGATGTATAAAGTCCATCGTTTTCAATAATCTGTAAATCTTCTAGCGCTTTTAATTGACTCTTACCATTGTATAGGGATTGAATATATTTAGCTGTCTTCCAATCTTCTTCATGATCACCATGAGCTGTAAAAACAATAATTGGTTTATCTAACCCTTTTATACTTTTATTGACAACATGATTTATGACATAAGAAAGTTTCATTTCACTATCAGCATTAGGATTCTTCAAGTTAAAATAATCCGTTATGTAACCATTGACATGATGGGTCTCCATAATAAAAGTGGGGGTGTCACTATTGCATTCATAATGTTTCCAACCATCAACTGTACGAACAAGGTCAATTCTTCTAATGATCCCTTCACTTTCAATCGTTTTAAGACGTAAAAAAGGTACGATTTCTTTTGAATAACCAAGCATATAAAAAATATCATCTGGTAATTGTCTCATTAACCGAGCAGTCTTATCATAAATTTTTCCAATTTGTTCCGTAATTGAATGAATTTCATCAACTTCACATTCAGTCAACGGATAATAGTCTAATAAAGCATAATATGAATCTTGTAAATCCGCCCAAAAATCTGGAAGTTTTTGATATACTTCTTTACGTTTTCGTCTATGATTCTGTAAATTCGCATTATCCATTATTAACCACCAAATCCTCCAGATGAACCTTTTCCAAAACCACTTTTACTTGAAGATGAAGTATGCCCTGCATATTTATTAGAAGATTTGTAGCTCTTATAAGAACTACTTGCATGAAGTGCAGTTCTTGTAGGATAAAATATTCCGCCATGATAATAACTATGGTAGTAATGACTCGTGCTATCATCACAAACCCAAACACCTTCGTCATCATCAAACTCCCAATCACGGCAATCGTCATTTTTCGGTTTATCTGGTCGGTCAGCATTTTGAGAACCACAGCCGGCTAATGCACTTACTGCTAAGCCACTCGTTAATGCGATACTAACTTTTTTCATTAATAATGATGTTTTTGACATTGGGATCTCCTTTCGAGTATTGAAAATTATTCTATTCTATACTAAACTAATCCCTCTCATAAAGTATATAGATATTAGCTTGAACTATCCCTCTTACTCTTGTTTTCTTTTAAACTAACCGTTGCCAAAAACTTATAA
>NZ_NTZO01000614.1 GCF_002559405.1 Bacillus sp. AFS001701
GGTTGTTTTTCAACAGCGTGTAAACCCTTTCTTAATTTATTGAAGAAGGGTTTTTTTATTAAACCTTTTGAAGGATTGTATGTTGTAATGGAACACCACCCTTTGATACATTTCGTTCAATTAGATGATATTGTTTACCATTTATTATAAAAAGTTTATTTCCTCTGTAATCAACTGTTTTACCTTGGCTTTCTAATTCAGTCTTCACAGCCTTTGCATAATCATTTAGATTTAAATAGCGCTCATCTAAATCTAATGTAATATTTTGATTACGATAACCCATTAGCCAGTTAAACCCGAAAATACCTGCAATCAGAAAAATAAGGATAAAAATAAATTCCAATACCCTCACTCCTTTTTACATAAAATGGAAATTATAATACAATTATACTATAAAAATAAAGTGAATGTTATTAGAATTGAGAATAACATAAAATCCCTTTACCGATTCAATAAAGGGATTTTACTTTTTATTAGTTAGTAGAAACAGATGTACCTTGTAATAAAGTAGTTGCTTCTTTATATTCTAAACCGTGAGCTTCCGCTACTGCTTCGTAAGTTACATATCCATCAAGTGTATTAATACCTTTGAATAATGCAGAGTTATCTAAGCAAGCTTTTTGATAACCTTTGTTAGCAATTTGAACTGCATAAGGTACTGTAACATTTGTTAATGCCATTGTAGAAGTACGAGGTACTGCACCAGGCATGTTTGCTACAGCGTAGTGTACTACTCCATGCTTCTCATATGTTGGGAAATCATGAGTTGTAATACGATCTGTTGTTTCGAAAATACCACCTTGGTCAATTGCAATATCAACTACAACTGAACCTGGTTCCATTGATTCGATCATTTCTTTTGTAACAAGTTTTGGCGCTTTTGCACCTGGAATTAATACTGCACCGATTACAAGATCAGATTCTTTAACCGCTTCAGCAATATTGTAAGGGTTTGACATTAAAGTCGTAATTTGATGACCAAAAATATCATCTAATTGACGTAAACGATCTGGATTTAAGTCAATCATCGTTACATGAGCACCAAGACCAACAGCTACTTTAGCAGCATTTGTTCCTGCTACACCTCCACCAATGATTGTAACATTTCCACGACGTACTCCTGGTACTCCACCTAATAAAATACCTTTTCCGCCTTTATTTTTCTCAAGGAATTGAGCACCGATTTGAGCTGACATACGTCCTGCTACTTCACTCATTGGAGTTAATAACGGTAATGTATTACCAACTTGTACAGTTTCGTAAGCAATTCCTACTACTTTATTATCAATTAAAGCCTTAGTTAATTCAGGCTCTGGAGCTAAATGTAAGTATGTGAATAAAATTAATCCTTCACGGAAGTATCCATATTCGCTTGGAATTGGTTCTTTAACTTTCATAACCATTTCATTATTCCAAGCCTCTTCAGCTGTTTCAACAATTGTTGCGCCAGCATTTACGTATTCTTCATTAGTAAATCCTGAACCAGTTCCAGCATTTGTTTCAATGTAAACTGAATGACCATGTCCAACTAAGTTCATTACTCCAGCTGGTGTCATTGCTACACGATTTTCGTTGTTTTTTATTTCTTTTGGTACCCCAATACGCATGTTATTTCCCCCTGAAATATATTTAATTCGTGCCTCTTAGGATGAGCTCTATTTATTAATAAATAATACATTTTTATATTAACACAAAACATATAGTGCAGAAAATGAAAACGCTTAATTTCGTTTAATAAATATTAATTCAGAATCTTTTTTACTATAAATTATGCTTTAAAAATGGAATTGTCCCACTAATTATCATGATAATGGAATATGTCTGTATTTATTAATGACATCCAAGCCACCTGTGACCTCAAAGATATCACCTGTTATAAAATCAGACTCTTCCTTACACAAAAATTGCACCATTCTTGCTATATCTTCCCCAGTACCAGATCTTCCAACTGGTGCAAGACCTTTTCCAACCTTACTTGCTTCAGTTTGATTTGCTTCTTTCATATCACCAAAAATATCCCCAGGACAAATCATATTAGATGTTATACCGTTTTCAGCTTCCTCATAGGCTATTGTTTTAGTTAATGAAACTAGACCTACTTTAGCTGCGCTGAATGCAGAACGATAAATCCATCCCGAAGCTGAATTAGCACCTTGAAATCCATAATTTATGATACGTCCGTATTTCTGCTTTCTCATAATTGGAATAATTTGCTTTAAAAGATAAAACACGCTATGCAAATTTCCATACAACAAGTATTCCCACTCTTCATCAGTGTAGTCAGCCAGTTTTTTACGGTTAAATAAATACGGGCCAGCATTATTGATAAGACAATCAACCCTACCGAATCTCTCCATCGTTTTTGAGACAATCTCATTTATAAATTGTTTATCGCAAATATCACCTTTTACAAAAAGAACCTGGTCCAAATAATCCTTCCATTCTTCTTTTCGCTCTTCGATAGCCTGTTCATCAGAAAAGTACGTAACAGTTACTGAATAACCATCCTTCAAAAATGCTTCAGTGACTTTCTTCCCTAATCCCTTTGATCCTGCCGTAATGACAGCATGCCTCATAAAACTCTTCCTTTCGAGTCTAAATAATTTTATATATTTGTGAAAATCATCTAGATAAATCAATCAATTGTATGTATTTTTAAAATCTATTCTCATTAACCTTTTTAATTGTTTATTTAAGCATAAAGCTAATCCTTTAAAAATTATGTCATTATCTTATACATATATCTTTAATTTAGTAAGATTATTTTATAAAAAGATAACTATGTTTTCTATTATTATGAA
>NZ_NTZO01000615.1 GCF_002559405.1 Bacillus sp. AFS001701
ATACTATAAAAAAGTAATTTATTAAATATCTAAATATGTCTATTCTTTGAACTTATTAAAAAAACATAAAAAAATAATAACTTGGAATTAATCATTTATTTATTTTTTCTTTAACAATGAGTATGGGGAGGTTCTTAACAACCTCCATCCACACGAATCCGATTAAACTAGATTATACAATTTAGAGTATTTATCTTCTAAGTAATCAATAAAGTATTTTACATTTAACTCTTCACCTGTAACATCTACTAATAATTCTTTTGGTTCTTTTAGTTTTCCATATTGGTGAATATTAAGGGTTAGCCAATTAACAATTTGATGAATCTCGCCGCTTTTTAAGATCGTTTCATAATCGCTTAAATCCTGTTTCATTTTATGCTTAAACTGTGCTGCATACATCGCACCTAATGCATACGAAGGAAAATAACCAAAATCTCCACCTGCCCAGTGAACATCTTGTAGAACGCCTTCTCGATCGTTTGATGGAACGATTCCCAAGTATTCTTCCATTTTATCAGTCCATACTTTTGGCAAATCCTTTACTTGTAAATCACCATCAAACAGTTCTTTTTCAATTTCATATCGAACCATTATATGCAATGGGTATGTACATTCGTCCGCTTCAATTCGTATTAACGAAGGCTCACTATGGTTTATTGCTTTATAAAATTCTTCTACCGATAAATTTTTAAAATAATCTCCAGTTTTTGCAATTAAATTTTCATACTGAGCTTCCCAAAATTCTTTACTTCTTCCAATCATATTTTCAAAGAATAGTGATTGAGACTCGTGAATTCCCATCGATGCACCTTCACATAATGGTGTCCCAATTAAATTCGATGATAAATTTTGCTCATATAGTGCATG
>NZ_NTZO01000616.1 GCF_002559405.1 Bacillus sp. AFS001701
ATTTTGACAACATTAGTGTTAAATGATCTAAGTATTAATAAAATCGTCGTAAAGGCATTAAATAAGCAGCATGGTGAAGTTTTGAAAAGAGTAGGAGCGGATTGGGTGATCTATCCAGAAAGAAATATGGGAGAACGTGTAGCACACCAGCTTATGTCACCAAATGTTTTAAACTTTATAGAACTTGCTAAAAATTACAGTATAGAAGAAATTAAGTTACCGTCTAAAATGGTGGGGAAAAGTTTAAAGGAATTAAATATAAGAGTAGAGTTTAATTTAACGGTAATCGCTATTAAAACACAAGGAGTCGTTAATATTTCACCCTCTCCTGATGAGGTTATACATGAGGGAGATGTATTGGTAATGATTGGGGAAAATAGGGATTTACATCGTTTTGCAAACCTTGACTAAGTGCATAAATCTGTTTACAGCAAATTACTTTTTTAGTGGAGTTTAGAAAGTATTAAAGTTAATTTTAAAGAATTGAAGTCAATACGCTAGTGACCCCACCATAGATGAAGGTATTTATTAATAAGTAGAATAGCATTAAACCATATAAAAAAACTTCTTTTAAATCTTGATGTAAATGTAAACGATTACCAAAAATAAGGTTTTAAAAATCATTA
>NZ_NTZO01000617.1 GCF_002559405.1 Bacillus sp. AFS001701
CGAGTTTGTCTACAGTCTGAGAACTGTCTAAATTAGACAGTTCTTTTTCGTTCTTATGCAACTATCCTGAAAATAAACTTCTATAACCTTGAAAAAAAAGCAATACTTAAATAGACGCAGCGCATTCATTTTTTAAAAAAGTGAGGAGCGACTGATCATTGGTGTTTATGGACTGATTAATAGATTAGGAGGCTTCTGTTATTGTTACTGTTTAACCTAAGTTTTCTAGTCTTCGAACTGAATGGCGAACAATAGATACTTGTTTGTGAAGTTTTCCACTTAAACTAAACTGCCATTTAGTTGCATAAGGTTCCTCTCTATGCCATTGATAAACTTTGACTGTTTATGTCAAAAAAAAACAGAAAAACCCTCTATGGGGTCCCTCTGTTTCTCACTTTCTACTAATTTCGCACGCCATATAATTCTCCATAACCGCTCTCTATTTCGCTGCTTTCTCATATTCCTGCTTAAAAAAGCTCTTCATAGAATGGAACACATCTGACTTCTGCTTTAAAATATAATAGCGAAATTTCTCGTCATTTATATTTTTATACGCGGACATTAGCGTACTGTGTCGATTGTATTGGTTTA
>NZ_NTZO01000618.1 GCF_002559405.1 Bacillus sp. AFS001701
GTTGGAAGCCACATTACAAATCCGTAAACCCCAATGCTCCATAGAAAATACTGGGCACTTAATAAAATAACAGGTTTTGATCTAAATGCTTCTCTATAATTTTTAACTACTTTTAATCCTTCTTGTTCTTTTTCTAGTTGTATTTCAAAATCTGTTTTTTCTTGATCTGTTAACCATTTTGCGTCCTTAGGTTTATCATCAACCAATTTCCACCAAATGAATGCCCAAATAATCGCTGGAATACCTTCAATAATAAACATCCATCTCCAGCCAAAAGAATTAAGAAGATAACCTGAGACAATTGACATCCATAATACAGTTGCCGGGTTTCCTAAAATTAAGAACGTGTTAGCACGTGAACGTTCTGATTTCGTAAACCAGTGGCTTAAGAAAACTAGCATCGATGGCATAACTGCACTTTCTACTACTCCAAGAGCAAAGCGAATCACAAACAACAATTTAATATTGGTAATAAAACCTGTTGCTGAGGCTAATGCACCCCATAAAATCAATGACCAAAAAATCAGCTTTTTAGCGCTATTTCTTTCGGCATAGCTGGCACCAGGTACTTGGAAAAAGAAATAACCTAAAAAGAAAAGCGAACCAAGTAATGATGAAGTACTTGGTGTAATATGAAGGTCCTTCGCGAGCCCCATTGCTGCCCCGAACCCATAATTAGCACGGTCGAGATAGGCAAGACTGTAAGTGATGAACGCAATTGGAATAAGGCGCAACCATCTTTGTTTTGCAATACTTTGTTTCATTTTAATTCACTCCTT
>NZ_NTZO01000619.1 GCF_002559405.1 Bacillus sp. AFS001701
GATAGTTATCATTTTGCTTTATATTTAAGTGAAACATATCTCCAGATAAATAATTTTAATAAAACTAAGGAATGGTCAGAACTAATTTATACTTGTGATCTTGAAAGAATTGATTCAGGAGAAAGAGAATTTCTATCTGGAAAAGTAGCATACGAAACGGGAGATATAAGTGCTGCAAAACAGTACTTTAACATGGCAAACGAAAAATCTGAAGGCAGATGTTTTATAGATGTAGATAAGAAATATGTAGAAT
>NZ_NTZO01000620.1 GCF_002559405.1 Bacillus sp. AFS001701
TTTTTGAAGGTTCAAACTTAAAATTAGGATCAAAAGTATGATCATCTAATGTAAGTCCAGTAGTACCTGTTACTGGTATGTTGAAAACTGGGGATTCAATCCGGCTACTTTCGAGCGTGATACCAAGGAGTTTACAATACCAATTAACTGATTTTTCTAGATCCTTAACATGGATAAAAACATAGTTAACTTTACTAGCAATTGGGGAAACAGTTGATTTCATGACGATACCACCTTTCGATTTAATCAATTATTGAATTCTTCATCACTTATTTTAAACCTTTTTTTATATTCATAGTTTTCTTTTAAAATAGACTAATTA
>NZ_NTZO01000031.1 GCF_002559405.1 Bacillus sp. AFS001701
GTTCTTTTGAATTTTAATATTACGTTTAATAAGGATCTGAGAATATGTTTCGATTGCATCTTCAATTAACTGAGCAATTACGTTAGGTTCTTGACTAAGTGGAAATTGCTGACCATCTAATGTGGCCAAGTCAAGTAAATCTCTAACTAATCTTTGCATCCGACTAGCCTCTTTCTGAATGATACCAACATATTTTAGTTGTTGTTCTTGTTTTATTACACCATCTAAAATTGCTTCACTATATCCTTTTACATAACTTAATGGCGTTCTTAATTCATGAGAAACATTGGCTAAAAACTCTTTTCTATTTTCATCTTCTTTTTGTAAGGAATCAGACATCGAGTTAAACGCAGTAGCTAGTTTTCCTATTTCATCACCACTATTGTAGTTTATCCGTTCAGTGTAATCACCATTTGCCATTTTATAAGATATTTGCTCCATTCTTGATAAAGGCTTAATCATTTGTTTTATTATACTTCTGCCAATTAAAAGAATAATGAAAGCAAATAACAATGTACTAATCGTAAAGATCCATTTTGATTGTTGAATTAATTCAGTAACACTCCTTAAAGGTAAGTGTAAGTATATAATCCCTTCAAGTTTTTCTTTTTTTACAACTGGAACAACAACACCGATTATTTGATGCTTAAATCTTTTTTCAAATCCTGTCTTCGTAATCACTTTTCCTTTTAATAAAGTTTCACGATCATCTTCAGTAATGAAAGATTCGTGGCTTACATTATAGGGGATACATGCACTTAAATCTCTAGGATTACTAATAAATAAAACATTAGCATTTGAAACAGCATCAAATTTTGAGACAAATTCTGAAAAGTCATTAACATTATTCGTTTTATGATAATGTTTTACTAAACTTGTACCTTCTTGGATTAAAGTGGAACGAACATATGAAACATATAATTGCTTATAAGCAAACTGAAACATTAAAAAGAAAAAGATTGTTGTACAAATTACGATTAAACAAATCGTTAACCAAAGTTTTTGTAAAAACGATAACGAATGGAGTAATTTCCTCATCCATTTATCCCAAATTTATACCCTACACCCCAAACCGTAGAAATATAATCTGCATCCTGTCCTAATTTAATTCTTAATGTTTTTATATGTGTATCAACTGTTCTAGCTGTACCAAAATAATCGAACCCCCAAACCCTTTCTAAAATTTGTTCACGGCTAAAAACATGGTCTTGGTGCTTACAGAAGAAGAGGAGCAAATCATATTCTTTTAATGTAAGTGATAAAGGTTTGTCCGATACAAAAGCATTCCTAGACTTTTCATTTATTTTGATGTGGCCAATCTGTAAAACGGAAGCATCCGAATTTTTCGTTCTTCTTAAAACTGCATCTACTCTTGCAATTAATTCTCCAGGACTAAATGGTTTTACGATATAATCATCCGCTCCCATTTTTAATCCATTTACCTTATCCCACTCTTCACCTTTTGCAGTCAAGAAAATCACAGGTACATTTGATGTTTCTCTAATCCTTTTACAAAGGGTCCATCCATCCATTATCGGCATCATTATATCTAAAATTAATAAATCATAGTTTGATTCACTTATTTTTGACAATGCACTCTCACCATTGTTTGCTTCGTCCCAACTATATCCACTATTTTCTAAATACATTCCAACCAATTGGCAAATTTCTTGTTCATCATCAACAATTAATATCTTTCTTTCAATCATGACGAATGCCCTCTCTTAACAATAATTGAAAAGGTCCTCTTCCTACTGCAACTTCTTTTTCAATTTTCATCGTTGTCGTATTTATTTGGTACAACTTGTTTAAATCATAGCTAGTTACATACGCGGTATGTTTAAAACCAATAGCCGTATATGGATTCGATCCAACTTCAATAAACTTAGTCTGATTAACTACATTCGGATTTAGCTTATAAATTTGATTTGTTCCATGTGCGATCGTAAACAATCCATCTTCATTTTGAAAAAACGAAATAGGCATTAATGGCGTATGAAGAGACTTTTGTTGCTTACCAGTAATAGTTGAAAATACTTTTACGTCCTCGTTTTCCACTTCACCATTTCCGTGACCTCCAACAAATAGTTCAGATGAATCTTTGTTTAAAATTAAGCCTACAGATGTGTACGGCACTTCAATCGTTTGTTCAATTTTAAAACGATCCAAGTTAATACCAATCACTTTTCTCTCGTTAAACAAGCTAACATATAGTTTATGATGAATCGTATCTTCAACCATCGAAATTGGATTTCTACCTATTTTAATTTTTTTAAGAACCTTACCCTTACGATTTAAAAATGTAATGTTATTCTTTTTTCCATTCGTTACAGCAATCACCTGATTACTTTTCAAATAAATTATATTGGTAATTCCAGTACCAACGTTCCAACTATCGAAATGTTCCCCTGTTGAAAGATGATAAATATCTATTTTTGGATTTGTTGGATGATATAAGGCAATATCTTCTCCGTCTTGTAATAATACTGCTCCACTAATATCTCTATTTAAATTCCAATCTGTTACTTTATGTAAGTCATCTAAATTTAGGAACGTTAAGCTTCCCACTTTTTTATTTACTGAAATAAGGACATTTTCCGAATCCTTAATATGTGACATATTATTTGGCATACAGCCAGTACAAAATAAGAAAAGTAAAATCGTGCTGAAGATCGAAATCTTTCTCAAAATATTCACCCCCATTAAAGCGATATCAGTCAGTAGCTCTTGACTTCAAGCTTTTATATAAAAGAGGCTATCCATAGGATAGCCTTCATTATTATTTAATTTACTGTGACTTCTTTTTCAGTATGGTCGTGTAGTTCTTCTTTTTCAACATGAACCTTTACTGTATTTGTTCCTTTTTCTTTAAAAGTATACTTAACTTCATATTCACCTGGTGCAACTTCTTTTGCATCAGTATAGCCATGCTTTCCTTGCTCATCTTTCCATGTTTCAATTCGCACGTTCGCTTTTTCAAACGGTTTTCCATCATTCGTCATAAGATGAATCGTAAAGAGATTTTCTTTATTTGCATCAATATTTTCAGTGCCCATTAAATGAATCATTACATCTCCATGATGATCGTTTCCAATGTGAGTTTCATGCTCACTCTTTTCACCATTACTATTACTAGTTGAGGAAGTAGTTTGAACTTTAAAATCCTTTTTAGGCATTGAATGTTGATCCCTAGCAGTAACATGGGCAATTACATAGTAATCACCTGGATCAGTAAATTTGTATGTAGCTGAATAAATACCATCGGCACCATTTTTTGCATCAAGCATGGCAATACTATCTTCACCATTTTTACCAATTTCAAATTGAACTTCATCAGCGTCAGAAACAGCTTTATTATTTTGACTAACTTCAGCACGTATTGTAATTTCTTTATTTAAATTAATATCGGATGTCGGCAGAAGTATATTTACATCAACCGGTTTTTCAACTACGGGTTCCTTCTTCTTCTCATTAGAACAACCTGCAGTAATCATAATGCTTACAATTAATAGACTTAATAATTTTTTCATATGTATTACCTCCTAAGATTCTGCTAAATTTAAACAGATCTTAAATTTCAGATCGATAAAGTTAATGTTTTAAACGCGCTTTGTTGAGCAGATTTGAGATAGTCTATGTAGCTAATAAATTCACAAAAATAAATCTATCACAGATATGTGATAAAAATGTGATGTAAATCAAAAAAAAGAGACCTTCCTTAGTAAGTCCCCATTTTGAATTATTTTATTCACGTAATGATTTTTTTTCTTTTGATTCCATTAATTCTGTTATACGCTTTTCTTCTTTCAGCGATGCCTTTTTAATTAAGTAAAAAGTAATAAATGCACCAATCATAAAAATGATTAATGAAATAACGGCAGGTATATACTCTGTTTTATCTTCAGGAAAATATAAAAACTCCATCATAGTCCCATCACTCCCACTGCCAATTATACAAAGTATTCTAAAATAATCAAAGTAAAATGAGTATTGACCATAAGATTTTTCTTTGTAGTGATTCTCAATTTTATTAATTAAATGATAAATGAAATTCAAGAACGAGTTAACCCCATAATTTGCACTTATAAAATATGTCAGTTAATTAGGATATTAACTGCAGAATCCCTCTTTCAACAAAATAAAATAATTAATAGGGAAAACGGACATTAAATGTACATTTATTTAATGATGAAATTATCATTTTTTGGATGAATCTATTAATGGTTTTAAATGTTAATATGTTTTAGTAATTTCGTGATTCCAATAATACTAGTAATAATTTTTTCAGAAGTTAAAAATATTATGAGCTTATTTTTAGTAAAACAAATTCAATTGATTAGTTTAATTATTACTCACAATATTAATTGACCTACAAGCTAATTAATATACAACTGTTAGGATACTCGAAGTAAAGGCTATTTGATTAGGTTTTATTGCAGACTTTTTTTGATGAATAAGTTGATTGGAACGAAAGGGGTGCTCGACTCCTATGGGATAAGCGGGAAGGCTGAGACCCCGCAGGCTTGCCGAGGAGGC
>NZ_NTZO01000621.1 GCF_002559405.1 Bacillus sp. AFS001701
AATTGTAAACTTACAAATTGCATGATTACAAATAGTATAATATCGAATTGCACTACAATGAATAGTACTATTTCGAATAGCAGTATCACTGATAGTAATATAATTGATGGTAATATAACTGATAGTTCGATTGATTCGATTGATATTAGCTCAAATGATAGCAATCCAAGTGATCGTATTTCTACTGATAACGTTTCAATTGATATCAATTCAAATGACAGTAACACAGCCGAAAGTATTGTAATTGATAATAGTTCAATTGATAGCATTACAATTAAACAAAGTAAAGACGGTTTTATGATCAATATAGACAAAACCGATACTTAATCAAGTATCGGTTTTTCCGTATTTCCAATTTGGTTCAACATTAGATTAAGGAAAAATTATTTAAAAACTGAAATTCATAATTGTAGAACGTAAAATTAATAGGAAAAAATTTATTACTATAGTG
>NZ_NTZO01000622.1 GCF_002559405.1 Bacillus sp. AFS001701
AGATAATATTTAAAAGTAATCATTAATTGAAATAAAATAAGAGATCAGTAAGATAGATATCAAAGTGTATTAATGATTAAATAATCTTGAAAATCTACCTTGCAGATAATTATGGAAATATTACTGATGAATTTTTTAAAAAATATATCTTTAATTAAAGGTTTTTTGTGCATCTGGGACCAGTTTTTTTACTCTTCTCTTTACAATCTTTAGACCAATATCGATATTCAAGCAGCATAGCTAAGTGAACTAGAAATGTGCCAATCAAAAGGATTATCTTGACATAATAAAAAAGATTAGCTAGTTTTTTAACGAGATTTTAATAATTGAAGGTATAACATTAAATTGGGGGATCTTATGAAAACTCAACATGTAGGTATGACAATAGGGTTATATATTGATTACTTCCTGTTAGGTATGATTAATATCATTTTTTCATCAAATATGAGTTTTCTAACAACACAATTAAATACGGATAATACTGGAATAAGTATCTTAGTTTCAGGTATTGGGATTGGAAAATTAATCACTTTAAGTGTATCAGGTAGGCTTTCAGACAAATTCGGGAGAAAGCCACTTGTAGTAACAGCTTCATTTCTATATTTAATATTTTTGATTGGAATACCACTATCAGCTACTTATGAAATAGCGTTTATTTTTGCCATTATTGCTGGGATAAGTAATTCAATATTAGACTCAGGAGCCTATCCTGCACTTATTGAAGCATTTCCAAAAAATACAGGATTATCAACAGTATTAATTAAAGCTTTTATATCAATTGGAGCCATGATTCTACCAATCATAATTTCATATATTATTAATCATAATATTTATTACGGATATTCATTTTTTGTACTTGCTTTTATCTTTTTTATTAACGGAAGTTTCTTATCTTCAGTACGTTTTCCTAATAATTCTAATAAAAATGATGAAAATTACATCAAAGAAGAACATCGTTTCAAAGCAAAACCAATCATCTGGAAGGAAGGATTAGCTACCATTTTTATGGGATTTACAACTACGACATTATTTATGGTTGTACAAGTTTGGCTCCCAACATATGGACTAAGTTTTCTTGATATGAGTAGAACTGAATCTATTCAGTTATTGAGTTATTTCAACATTGGTTCTCTTATTTCAGTTTTAATCCTTGCATTTGTTATCAATCGGTTTGTAAGTCCAATATTAATATTAATTTTGTATCCATTTTTAACTTCATTATCATTATTGATTTTATTATTTTGCCAACAACCAAGTTTGTTAATAATAAGTTCTTTTCTAATAGGTTTTTCAACTGCAGGTTTATTTCAATTGTGTATTACAGTCATAGTCGAGTTCTTCCCTAAAAATAAAGCGACAATATCGGCTTATGTAAGCACTGCATCAAGTTCTGCATTCATAGTAATCCCATATATTACAGGGTTATTAGTAAAAAATATCGGTGTAACTGCAGTATTCTGGTTAGATTTTATAATTGCATTGATTAGTATTACACTAGCAACTTATGTCTATTATCGTTATAAAAAAGTTTTCAAAAAATCAGTGATTTCATCTAGACTAAGCAAAGCTTCATAGCTGCAATCAAAATTTTATTTTGGAATGAAATGATTATTTTCAATTTTGGTATTTTGTAATATTCCATACAAAAGAGAGAAATTAAAAAATACGAAATGTTAATTCAAGCCTGTTCTCAAATCGGAGCAGGTTTTTTAATTTTTTTGGAATTATTATCAAAAGAATCTAAATATCAACGTAATTACTGTGGTTTTTAGAATTTAAATAAAATGGTTTAATTAAGTTTTATCAGAGTCATCCTATTCTTCCTTAAATCACTGGTTCTTATTATGAAACTGGACTTCTTAAGGGTGGTCGCGGTGTAATAATGAGTGTGGATGGAGGAAAAACATGGACCAATTTATCTGAGGGACT
>NZ_NTZO01000623.1 GCF_002559405.1 Bacillus sp. AFS001701
AATTTATAATTACTCCAATAAAATCTTTCTCCTTCATCAAGAAGCAACATAGGTTGCTTCTTGTTTATTTTTTCCTGACCCCTTATTTTCCCTTTAACCTCCGCCTATGTTAAAATAAGGAAAAAAGTGAAAGGAAGTATAAAAAATGGCACATGACGCTAATTGTATTTTCTGTAAAATTGTTGAAGGTAGCATTCCAGCTTCAAAAGTATACGAGGATGATGATATTTTAGCTTTTTTAGATCTAAGTCAAGTTACTAAAGGACACACATTAGTCATTCCAAAGAATCATGTTGAAAACATATTCGAAATGAGTGAAGAGACAGCTAGTACATACTTCCGAAAAGTACCTCAAATTGCTAATGCAATGAAAGAAACTTTTAATGTCCAAGGTGTAAATATTTTAAATAATAGTGGTGAAGTTTCAGGGCAAACTGTATTTCATTATCATATGCATATTTTACCACGATACGGAAATAATGATGGCTTTGATGTAAAATGGCTTTCAAACCAAAATCAATACACAAATGAAACGCTACAAGAGATTGCAAAATCTATCGAAAATAACATTATTAAAAAATAATAAAATTACCCCTTTTAAATACGAAAACAGG
>NZ_NTZO01000624.1 GCF_002559405.1 Bacillus sp. AFS001701
CCTTTAATTAAATAATCTTCAACTTTATTTCCAGCCATAAAAATACCTACCTTCAGTTTATTAATTTAATTGTATCTAACTTTATTCTATTCTACACACCATATTATTGACATTATTGTATACTTTTAGTTTTATTATTACTAGAACTAGTGACAATCGTAAAAGTTCAGTTGCTGAATGAAATGAAGGAAATATTCATAAATTTAATTTACAATTTAACAGAATATTGTAAAAAATTTTACTTTGTCGTAATAAATTCGACAAATTTTTATTTTTTTACTTAACGAATATTTAAAAATTTGTTACTATTTAATTAATAGATTTTTTATTGGGGGTGTTCCTTATTGATATGTCAATAGAGAGTAGGTATAGCACTTTCATAAAGGAAAGTATGCCTACATTAACAAAGAATTGGGTCGCTCAAGCGGTAATAAGCGATAATGATCCATTTAAATCCGAGATTATCATTAATGGAACTAGATTGATTGACTTTACATTATTATTTATTGAGGGCAAAATAAATGAGGATCAAGTCAAAGATTTGGCACATAAAATAGCCCTTGAACGAGCTAAAGCAAGTGCTAACATCGGAGATTTTGTGTATAACTCAAATATAGGTAGAAGTGAATTATTTAAACATTTGTCAGAATTTGAAGAAAGTATTAGTTTACTTCAGCCACTCATTAATAAAATAAATTACGTTTTTGACCAGTTTATTTATTTTACTGTAAAGCAATATTCATATCTCATTACACAAGATATCGAAGAGAAAAAACAATTTATTGACGAGACGCACAAAGAGAGACTTACAATCTTAGGACAAATGTCTGCTAGTTTTGTTCATGAATTTAGAAATCCACTTACTTCAATTATTGGATTTATAAAATTACTTAAAGGAGATCATCCACAATTAAAATATTTAGAC
>NZ_NTZO01000625.1 GCF_002559405.1 Bacillus sp. AFS001701
GCTTAAAAGATAATGGCTTCTTCTTTTTTATTTCCTACGATTGAGGGATGAATTGTTTCACCAAGTAAAGAAATTTTAAGCTTTTCGGGTTTTATTTTTTTCCTTTTCCATTCAGAACATAATCGCTCTAGAGCTTCTAAAGGAGTATCATCTGCAAGTTTAAATGTTCCGTAATGCATTGGGATAAATAACTTCGCGTTTAAATCTAAAAACGCTTGAACAGCTTCTTCAGGTGACATATGGTTGTGTTTCATAAACCATTCAGGTTCATATGCTCCGATTGGAATAATTGCTGTATCAATTTTAAATCTTTTACCGATTTCCTTGAATCCTGAAAAATAAGCACTGTCACCAACGTGATATAGACAGTCATTGGACGTTTTGAATACAAATCCACCCCAATGTGACTTATTCCTGTCAAATAAAGTTCTCTTCGTCCAGTGCTGAGAAGGTACAAATGAAATATTGATCCCTAAAAAATCTTTTGACTCCCACCATTTCATTTCATGGACATTCTTATAGCCTTTACTAACAAATTTTTGTTTCAAGCCGATTGGTAAAATAAATCGTGTTTTTTTAGGGAAATGGCGCAATGTATTAAAATCTAGATGATCATAGTGACCATGTGAAATACAAATTATGTCAATTGGAGGTAATTCTGAAATAAGTATTCCTGGTTTGGACAATCGTTTTTTTAAAGCCATTTGATTAGCATAAACAGGGTCAGTTAATATATTGACTCCTTTTATTTGAATTAAAAAAGTAGAGTGTCCAATCCAAGTAATTGTTGTTTTATCACGATTTTCCTTTAAATAGGAGATTTTTTTATGACTACATTGTTGAATTACACTACTATAATCCTTTTTCGTTTTACTTCTTTCGATTCCGCATTTGATCAAATCTTTAAAGGTTTTACGATAACTCGTGTCTAAATTTTCATATTTTTTATTTGCCATTATCAGTCATCCTTTCAAGATTCTTTTTCAATATGTTTAGTTTAACTTTACTTTGTAAAAGTATCATTTGAAAAATTTTAAATATATATGTCAATTAGTTTAAATTATTAGAAAGAAACGATCTATTTTTGATACAATGGACAAGTACAATGCAACATAGGGGGAAAAGTATGAAGAGAAATACGGTAGTTGTGACATTAATAATGATTTTATGTCTTACATTATTAAGTGGCTGTGGAAATAAAATTGATAATCCTTTAAATTGGGATTTAGAAAAATTTACATACACTAACCAGGACGGTAAGACTTTTGGGACAAAAGATTTAAAAGGAAAAGTCTGGCTAACAGATTTTATATTTACAAGTTGTGAAACAGTTTGTCCGCCAATGACAGCAAATATGGCAAAACTTCAACAAAAGGCTGCAGAGAAGAAGTTGAATGTAAACTTCATCTCATTTAGTATTGATCCTGTAGTTGATACGCCACAATTATTAACTACTTTCGCAAATAAATTTAATGCTGATTTTAGTAATTGGAATTTCTTAACGGGATATTCTCAAAAACACATTGAAAAATTTGCATCTGAAAACTTTAAAACGATTGTTAAAAAACCTGAAAACAATTCACAAGTTATCCATGGTACTAAATTTTATTTAATTGATCAAAATGGAAAAATCGTTAAAGATTATAGTGGTGTAAGTAATGTACCATTTGATGAGATTTTATCTGATATTGAAACTTTGACAGGGAAATAAAACTTGCGTTTAAGTAAAAAGATTTTCTATTTATTTAATAAAAAACTGAGTTTCTAAAAGATACTCAGTTTTTTTATTTGAATTTAG
>NZ_NTZO01000626.1 GCF_002559405.1 Bacillus sp. AFS001701
TGGCTCGGGACGGAATCGAACCGCCGACACGAGGATTTTCAGTCCTCTGCTCTACCGACTGAGCTACCGAGCCATTATATGGCGGTCCCGACCGGGATCGAACCGGCGATCTCCTGCGTGACAGGCAGGCATGTTAACCGCTACACCACGGGACCAAGATAATTTTATAAAAAAGGATGACCCGTACGGGACTCGAACCCGTGTTACCGCCGTGAAAGGGCGGTGTCTTAACCGCTTGACCAACGGGCC
>NZ_NTZO01000627.1 GCF_002559405.1 Bacillus sp. AFS001701
TAGTTTTCAAAGTTCACTTTATCGCTTCAGAAGCGACTTTTAAATCATATCATTTAAAGCTTGTTTTAGTCAACAACTTTTTAAATGTTTTTTGATTTTTATTTCGTTTGTTTTCCCTCGTTTGGGACAACATAGAATAATATATCAGCTATTCAAGTTAATTACAATACTAAAATAAAAATACTACTATTCAGAATCATTAGGATGAAGTAGTCTACATCCACATTACTTCTATATATTATGATAAAAATAAAACCAGCCTCCTATTTTGGGAGGCTGGTTTTTAACGTTCTATTTTACCTATTCTCTAAAAAATGCTAAGAATAATAGGAATACTACAAACAATACATACATTACTGGATGAATTTTTTTCGTTTTTCCAGCTGCAATCATTGAAATCGGATAGAAAATGAAACCAACTGCAATACCAGTTGCAATACTATAAGTTAAAGGCATTGCAATAATTGTAAAGAATGCCGGAACAGCAATTTCGAACTTTTTCCAATCAATTTGACCAATTGATGAAACCATTAAAACTCCGACTACGATTAAAGCAGGTGAAGTTACCGCTGCTGTTACTACTCCTAAAAGTGGTGCGAAGAATAATGCTAATAAGAATAGAATACCTGTTACTACTGCTGAGAATCCAGTACGTCCACCAGCAGCTACACCAGCAGTTGACTCTATATAAGAAGTAGTAGTACTTGTACCTAAAGTTGAACCAACTACTACAGCAGTTGCATCAACCATTAATGCTTTACCAGCTCTTTCAAGTTTGTTTTCTTTTAATAATCCAGCTTGGTTAGCTACAGCTACTAATGTTCCAGTTGCATCAAAGAAATCTACAATAAAGAAAGTTAGTACTACAGCAAACATTTTACCTGAAGAGAAAACATCTGGAATATGTTTAATTGCTTGACCGAATGTTGGAGCAATACTTGGTACTGGACCAACAACAGAAGATGGTAAGTCGATAATTCCAAAAATCATACCTGCGATAGCAGTAATGATCATACCTAAAAATACACCGGCTTTTATTTTTCTAGCCATTAAAACTACAGTAATAACTAAACCGAAAATCGTTAATAAAACAGCAGGTTCATTTAATTTACCAAGTGATACGAATGTCGCAGGGTTACTTACGATAATACCTGAGTTTTTTAAACCAACAAATGTAATAAAGAATCCAATACCGCTACCAATTGCTAATTTTAATTCAATTGGAATTGCATTTATAATTTGTTCACGAAGACCAGTTAATGAAAGAATGATAAAAATAATACCTGATACGAATACGCCAGCTAATGCTGTTTGCCATGGAATACCCATTCCAAGAACTACGTTAAAAGCAAAGAATGCATTTAATCCCATACCTGGTGCTAAAGCAATTGGATATTTCGCATAAATACCCATTAAAATCGATCCATATGCTGCAGCTAAAGAAGTAGCTACAAAGATTGCCTCTTTATTCATTCTTAAAGCTTCTGGGAAATCCTTTATATCTGATAATGATAAAATCGATGGATTTACAAATAAAATATAAGCCATTGCTAAGAATGTAGTTAAACCAGCAATTGTTTCTTGACGATATGATGTGCCTAACTTATTGAACTCAAAATAATTACTGATACGTTCTTTCATGTGATCCTCCTATGTTTTAGTCTTAAAAGTCGGTCTCTATTGTTTAAAATAGAAAAGGCACTTTTACACAATGGTAAAAGCGCCTATCACGAGCAGTTTCATTCCGAACTTATTAACCCTAGAATAGTAGAATAATAGCAAAATAGTAGGTTAATAACTTTCAGAAATCATTACTTCGTAGTCCGCCTTTTTACGGTGGCGGGTAGAGACGCTAGTCCATATTTACTAGCCTATACGACATGTTATGACAAATAATTTATTTAATTTACCTCTTTATATTACAATCAGTTTTGATGCGTGTCAACAAAAAAACGAACGTTTTTTATAAAAAATTCGTTTTCGTTCGTTTTTACCATATTTTAGTTGTTCAATTAGACTTCATCATTTGGAAAAACACATTTTAGTCAAATAAAACGTTCAATTAACAGTAAATTCTAATAACTATTGTACTATAAACTGTTCAATAAATGACAAATTTCAACAAAAAAGCTACAATCATTTACTTAAAAAGAGATTTAGCTATATTTACTATTTTTAATACTTTTTTTGATTTCTTTTCGTCTTTTAATAAACATACAATAACGATGCAATTACAAAACTAAAAATTATTACGATTATCTTTAGTAAATTTATATTATAAAATAATTGAAT
>NZ_NTZO01000628.1 GCF_002559405.1 Bacillus sp. AFS001701
AAAATAGAAAGTTTATATTTATTAACTTTCTATTTTTATTGGCTTTCTATTTTTAAAGACTAATGAAACAAAAATACCACTCAAGTTAAGTGAGTGGCTTATTAGATGTCTTTATTTTTATATCCTCATTTTTTATTTTTAAAGTTAATTTTAGTAATGCTTCTGCAGCGAGTTTTGCATTTAATGTTCCAATTTCTTCATATTTAAACTGATCCATGAAGAAACACCCCTCTATAGACTATTCAAAGGTCTAGTCTATAGTTCTCTGAGGTAGGTATTGTAATCGACCAAACTAGTATAAGGCATAAAAAAACAACCCTTTTTATTTTAAGGAGTTGTTTCAGTGTGAAGACAAAGGACTAAACTTTACTTATTTACTAAAAGATGTAAACATTATAAAGCTATCTTCTATTCGATGGTTAAAGTTTGTATGTGCTGCTCTAAAAGATTGCAAGTAGTGTTCATTTAATGATGACCATACTCGCTCTCTTTCCCTTAAACTCTCTATGTAGAATTTTCCAGCCTGTTCATATTGCTCTTCTACCCTTTCAATTAGCTCAACTGAGGCTTTGAACGGAGTAGATAATAACTCAGTAAATTTATTTACCATTTCTTCAAATAGATTAACACTTGAGTGAATTTCTGAAGATTCATCTATTTTAATTCTTAATGTATTTGCTTTTATATGATTATTAAAGTACTTTATTTCATCAAATAAACCATTTACTGCATTACGATATTCCTCATTAAATTTCCTTGTTTCTTTTAACACTTTAATAAACGAATTTAACCTTTGTTCTCTTCCATCTCTTATGTATGTCAAACTACTTTCGTATTGATCTCAGAGCGTATTAAAAAAAGGATCCATTAAATATTCTTCTACTTTCTCGTCTTTAATTTTTTGAACATCTGCCTTTGATTTTGAAGCTTTCTGTAGCGTCAAACTTCTTCCTTCTCTTTTGTTTTCGAATTTTTCTCTATTTTATCCTCTCTTTGTAATGGAGGAATGTAGAGCTCAAGAAAACTAGTGTACATTTTGAAAAATTGATCAAGCATTGATTGATAAAGTTCGAGTTGTCTAGCGTTACTTGTTAAGAATGCCTTCCCAGCTTCTGTAATTGAATAACAGCGCTTAGCAGGTCCGCTTCCTTTCGTATCCCATTTTGATTGTACAAGATTTTCTTTCTCTAGTTGTCTTAATAATCGATATAAATTTCCTTGGTCAAGTGTTTGAAATCCGAATGCGTGGAGCTTTTGAATTAGATCATAGCCATGAAGTGTCATCCGACTAAGGAGTAGAAGAATAAAAGGCATAATAAAGTTTTTTGAAGGAGTAATATTTTTATCTTTATCGTTGTTCATTGGTAACACCTCTATTAAAAATCTAATAGGTGTATTTTACACATATATGAATATAGCGTCAATACAGTAAATATAATTTATTATAAATTTTCAAAAAACTTCAAACATAGCGTTTATTCGTTAAATATTTTAGTAAAAAAATACAAAGGAGTGATAAAGTTGTACGTTATAAAAACCGAAAGGATCAAACTGTATTATGACCGGTTAGGTACTGGAGAACCTCTCGTATTAATTCATGGTCTTGGAGAAGTAAAAGAAAGCTGGTTTAAACAATATGAACTAGCAAATGAGTTCGATTTAATTATTCCTGATTTGCGTGGCCATGGAGAAAATGATTTAACTGAAGGCATCTCAATTAAGAATTTCGCAAAAGATGTACTTGATTTAATGGATGAGTTAGGAATTGAAAGCGCGCATATTTTAGGCTTATCTATGGGTGGGACTGTTGCACAAGAGATGTACCGCCAAGCACCTGAAAGATGTCGCTCTTTAATCTTAGTAAGTACATTTCATTTTGCTCCAAGATTACTAGGATTATGGTTTATTCATTATAAAGAGTTTCGTTCAAAAATTTTCACACCCCAACAGATAAAAGAGATGACAGCAAGAACATGCCTTTTTTCATGGGAAGAAGAATCATTACAACAATTTAAACAATATTATCGTCCAAATCCAGAAGGTTATGATAGGTCTATGAGAGAATGTTTTAAGGTTGATAATAGAGAATTGTTACCAAATATAAAGGTACCAACGCTTATTATTGGTGGTCAGTATGATCCAATTACGCCAGTATGGCTCCAATTAGTAATGCATAAAAGTATCCCAAATTCAAAATTAGTTATTTTCAAAAATACTGGCCATGTAACCAAAATGGAAGCTGCAGAAAAATTTAATCAAACGATTCGCTCTTTTTTAAATAAACAAGAACTTGTTGAGATTTAAAATCATAACAAATTAGATTAACCTATTTCACCTTGCTTGCTGTTAAAGTTTTTTATAAATATCTTAAAACTGACCTTTATAAAGTATTGCATCTAATTGTACTATTTTAAAAAAAGCCTCCATATAGTTTTAAAAAAACGGGAGGGTACAAATATGTACGAGAATTGGCTGGATACATTATCATCTAATGATTTATTTCTGACCTTTCTATCAATATTAATTGGTGCGATCGGTGGTTATGCCAATATACTATTAGCTAATGAGGGCTACATTAGAAGTTATCGGTTTAAAGATTCTGATGGTAGAGAACGATATTCACTCGGTTCTAAGCGTGAAATAATTCTTGGAGCTATGGCAGGTTGTATTTCATACCTTATTGCTGTACTAACGACAAATGATCAAACTCCTGTATCTATTATCATTTATGCTTTTATTTGTGGAGTTAGCGGCGGCGCTTATTTAGAAAGATTGGTTGATAAAAACGTTAATGACAAAATCATTGATTTTAGTTCAACGCTGGAAGAAATGGAGAAAGAGAAAACTGAGAACAAAAAGACAAGTGCCCCCTCAAATAACATGGGAAATATGCATCAAACAGATACTGGCGTCGTCGATGGGATAGAATTAAATAATGAAAATGAAGATGACAATACTAATAATGCAACAAATGAAGAAGTTGATTTTCATTACAATATTTTAATGAAAAGGTTAAAATGTGCAAGAAGTACCAAGGAAGCAGAAAAATATTTTAATGAATTAGTTCGATTGATTAATAAAAGATAAGTTTTTAAAGTTTGCAATACAACAAAAAAAGTTCAGTTCTATCTTTTCGAAGATGGTAAACTGAACTTTTTATTTTAACTTTAAGATTCTAAAACCTAACATGGTTGTTTAACATGAGATTTCTCGTTCCATGCATTAGATCCATTCTATTTTAATTGTGGCAATTTCCTTACTACGAGTAGTATCATGACTTGAATCCATATTACTACTAAACCATATTTTATTAATAAATGATTTTAAAAATTGATTACATATTTCAGGATCGATTCTTTCTAAATCGTCTAGCGTTTCAATGATCTTCTCAATTTTTTGACGATCATCGTTTTTGTTACTTAAATTCTCTATTTGAGTCTGATAGAGTTCAATTTGCTGGTTCAATTGATTCATTTGGCCGATTTGTTCATTTTTTAGTTCTTCATATTCCTTTTTAGTAATTTCTCCATCCATTCTCATTTCTCTTAAGTTATTTTGTCGTTTTTTAATTTTATCTTTTTGTTTAATTAATGAGACGAGTTCAGTCGTTAATCTTTGTTCTAGTTCGATTGTTTTCTGAGAATCTAGCATTTTTAGCGCGTTCTCTAGCTCTGATTTTTTTTCTTTAATGCTTTTTAAAACAAATTCTTCAACTAATTGATATTTATAGCCGCGATCTTTACATAGATTGTTTGATATTTTATATGAACATGATTTTATAAAATCAATATTTGAACTATCTTTTTGAATATATCGCTTCCGCCCACAGCAATTGCAATATATTAAATTTTGTAATCTACGTACCTCTTTTCGGTTTTGAAAATAAACATTTTTATTATTTTCTAATAAGGTTTGGACGGCAAAAAATTGCTCCTTTGTTATGATAGCCTC
>NZ_NTZO01000629.1 GCF_002559405.1 Bacillus sp. AFS001701
GCCTGCGTTTTGTACATGTCCAACTTCCATTTGTGGACATACAAGAATTGGCTCATCATTTGGAAATACAAGACAAGCTAAAAGACGTTCATGTGGATTACAATGGAAATTAGTTAAATAAAATACGTTCTCAGTAGATGTAATAAATCCTAGTTGTATATCTTGCTCTTTTAACCAAGTTGATAGATTTTGTATACGGTGTTCCATTTGTAACATCCTTTCTTAAAAAACAAATTACTGCAATAAACAAAAAGAGTCTTTACAGTTTATAACACTCTTATTTTAGCATTTTTAATCGAATTACGTAAAATAGTTAACTTATTTCTTATTTTTGTAATAGAAAATAATCTGTTAAAATGTGGTAGAGACTAATTTTATTATAAAGGAGCGACTTCATTTGAAAATTACATATTTTGGGCACAGTGTTATTTTAGTAGAACACGGTCAAGATTCAATTATTATTGATCCGTTTATTAACGGTAATCCACATACTAATGTGAAAGTAGAAAATATTAAAGTGAATTATATTTATGTAACACATGGTCATGGCGATCATTTAGGTGACACAGTTGAACTAGCAAAACGAAATGATGCAACTGTTATTGCTCCTGTTGAATTAGCAACTTGGATCTCGTGGCAAGGTGTCAAAGTTGTTCCTATGCATATCGGGGGAGAAAAAGAGTTTTCATTTGGTAAATTAAAATTAGTAGAAGCAATCCATGGTTCAAGTATTGTTGATGAAGAAAATAAACAAATAATTAATGTAGGACCACCATCAGGTGTTTTATTAAAAATAGCTGGGAAAACAATTTATCATGCTGGTGATACTGCATTATACAGGGGTATGAAAACATTAGGTGAGTATGAAAAAATCGATCTAGCA
>NZ_NTZO01000630.1 GCF_002559405.1 Bacillus sp. AFS001701
GCCTATGAATATAGAAAAATTACTAAATAAAATAAAGCTTCATCACTAAAACTGTTCCGATTGCTCCAAAAACAACGAAAATGATATGTAATCTAAGTAATGATAAGATAATTGCAACTAATCCACCAATCAAGCCGACGCTCATATTTCCTTTTTGAACACTTAATATTCCAGGGAAAATTAATGCTCCCAATGCAGCATATGGAACTCCTTTTAACCAAGAGGATACCCAATTTGGAAATTGAATCCGATCAACAATAAATACCGGAATTATTCGGGGAATCATTGTCACTAAGCACATACCTAAAACAAGTACAAAGACAATCATTCTTTGTGATCTCCTTTCATTAAAACAATTGCAAATAAACTAGCAAGGATGGAAGACAAAATTAATGACCAGCCTTGACTTAAAAAAGATGAAAGGATGAAATTTAATAGCATACTCACTAATACGATTAAACATGCTTTCCAATTTGTACGAATGGCTGGGGTTAATAAACCGATAAACATAGCGTATAAAGATATTCCCATGCTTTCGCTAATTATCTTTGGAATAAGTTTTGAAAAAACTACTCCTAAAATAGTACCGCTTATCCAAGTACAATAAGCAATTGTATGTAATGTAATCAGATAAATGGACGAATAACTAGCTGAACTGCCTTTTTTACCTAAAGTAGTTACAGCGAAATTTTCATCAGTTAGTGTGATAGATAAGTAGACTCTATGCCAAAATGGTAGAGTTTTAAATTGATGATTAAATGATAGGCTCATAACAAAGTTTCTAAAATTTAAAATAAATGTAGCGATATAGATTTGGAAAAAACTCACACCTGCCAAATACATCGATAAACCCATAAACTGACTGGCACCTGCATAAACTAGCACACTAAATGAAAGAGTATTTAGCACATTAATGTCAGCTTGCTTTGCAATTAATCCGAATGTAAAAGCAACAGGCAAATAGCCAATAATTAAAGGAACAGACGCTAAAAATCCTTCCTTCATTTCCTTACTACGATTCGCTTTAGGATCTGTAGTTTTTGATTGTTGCAAAACAGTAGACATATTAAGTTATAAACTCCCTTCAATTAAAGTAACCTTTAGTAAGATAGAACAATAAAGTGTTCTATAGTTGAGATGGCAGATATATAAAATGTTTTCAGACACTTTATAATTTCGTATTTATACTTGTTTAGTGTTTGGAAAACGATTGGCCATCAAAGATTGTCATAAGATTATACTATGAAATTAAGAAAATTTTTATAATACCAAAAATTTAATTTGTTTAATATTTGGG
>NZ_NTZO01000032.1 GCF_002559405.1 Bacillus sp. AFS001701
TTAAAAATAAATTTTAATTGCCCACTGTCTTATAGGCCCAAGAAATTTCCCAAGTTCGTTACCTTTTTCTGTTATTTTGACTGGCTACTCAGGGATCACATTGCGTAAAACAACTCCATACTCTTCTAATTTCTTTCATTCTTTCCGTTGGCATCCGTTTACTTAAGTCCGGGATAAGTGTATTAATCTCTCTCACTAAAACGTTTTGGGCCACTTAATAAAACATATATAATTTAGCCCGTTCTTCAATCAAAATATTCACTCCCATTACTTAGTTACAAAATATTTCTTATGTACTTATTGTAATCTGACGAGAATTTATTTTAAAGCAAATAGTTTAATAAAACACACTGTAGGTGATTTGGTTAAAAATTTGACATAAATTAATTGGCATTAAAAGTTGAAGCTAAATAATGGTAAAAAAATGTGAATTAAATGAAAGTGAAAATAGAATGGGGAAAAGAAAGTCTAATAATTCTTTAGCTTTCCCCTGATATACCAATTCAGTAAATAATCATACAACATCTGAAATCAAGCTTATTTTCTTTTGAATAGCAAATTTAACTTTTTCATCGCAGACTTCTAATAAACTTTCGAACAGTATTAGTTTTGCATTTAGTTCATTGCTCCTTTTCACTAACTACATCAGTTTGTTTGATATTATCAATCATTTTCGGTATCAATTGCTTCATTAATAACGAAATAG
>NZ_NTZO01000631.1 GCF_002559405.1 Bacillus sp. AFS001701
CGAACATATTATTTATATAATTTCTTTAAATAAATGATTTATAAAGGAGTGATTTCTATTATTAATCAATTTAAAAATATACCAACAACTTGTATTTCAGACGTAATGGATGGACTGAATAATATGGATCCGTCAATAAAGCCTTTAAAAGAAGAATATAGATTTGCTGGAAGAGCATTGACTGTTAAAATCCCTGTTGGCGATAACTTAGCTGTTTTGAAGGCAATTCGTGAAGCAAATCCAGGCGATGTCATCGTAATCGATGCAAAAGGGGATCGATACCGGGCAATTGCAGGAGACTTTGTTGTTGGAATGGCACAAACAATGGGTGTTAGTGCAATAGTTGTTGATGGGGTAATCCGGGATATAAGCGGTATTAAAAAATTAAACTTCCCAGTATTCTGTAAAGGAACTACCGTAGCTGCAAGTGGAAAAATTGGGGTAGGTGATATTAATATTCCAATATCATGTGGAGGTACATCAGTTAACCCAGGTGATATCATTGTCGGTGATGCAGATGGAGTGGTTGTAATCCCTCAATCGGAAGCAAAAACGATTTTAGAAAAATCATTAGATAAAATAAAAAAAGA
>NZ_NTZO01000632.1 GCF_002559405.1 Bacillus sp. AFS001701
TTAAGCGTAGACAGTTAGGTAGCGGGCCGATAGCCAAATGGTTGAAGGGATTGAGCTCCGAAATGTTAGTAAATCGAGAGGGCTGATGCCTTACGCGTAGCAGAAAGCTACACTTTACCATTCGATAAGGCAAGAAGATATTGAAGAAGAACTTGAAGCGGTATTAGACGAAGTAGTAAAACGCTTATTATGTTCTTGCTCACGATTATTGGGATAAAGGTATCGTAACAGAAGCCGCAAATGAAGTTATTAAATTTGGTTTTAACAATATGGATTTGGTTCGTATTCAAGCAAGATGTTTTGTAGAAAATAATGGATCAGCACGAGTAATGGAAAAAACGGGAATGTCTTTTGAAGTGATAATTAGAAAAGGTATGTTTGTAAAGGGAAAACATCAAGATATAAAAATATTCTCAATACTAAAAGAAGAGTTTACCTCATTTCATAAACCCAAAATTGAAAATGTAAATAAATATTAAGCAGTTTGATAATTTCAAGCTGCTTATCTTTTGTATAAATGTCCTTTAATTCGAACACTTGGATGTTGTTCCGGTTATGATCAAGATGGAAAATAACCTTGAGGAAGCATTTTGATAATTAATGTAGATTAGCTACTTAAAAAATTAAAAACATTTATTCAACTAACTGGCGCATTAGTTGAACAAAATGTGTTGCTTTTGGCAGCCTTTTTTATTGCGCTAATGGCAATTTAGTGGAATAAGGATTGGTGATCAACTAATGCATGTCTTTGTCCACGACAAGATATTTTGTGAAACAATAATTCTAGTCGTACATTTATGGGGCTAGTTATTTTTATGCATTATTATGTCATTTTGTTTATGGACTTTTATGTCAATTAGAATACAAATATGGGGGAATAGAAACAAGTAAAATGATTTCTAAACTTTTGTGTCAATAATTTATGTACTTTTGTGTCATCCGTCATTACCGGAAGTGAGTACCTGGAGTTATTGGTACTCTTTACTTTTTTCTAGTTTACATAATATATATTATAGGAAGTTGAAGTGAAATCACTATAAACCATCTCAATTAGCAAGTATTCTTAGTGTTTTGAGATGAAACGAAAAAAATCATCAATATGAATAATTAGATCAAAAAAAATCAATTCAGTTTAAATACTAACTAATTTATTAAATAACAAATTCTATATAGTAATTTAATCATTTAACAATTGAGTAAAAATTAATTAATAAAAAATTCTTCAAAAAAAA
>NZ_NTZO01000633.1 GCF_002559405.1 Bacillus sp. AFS001701
ATGGTTCTACCCAATGCCGAAGTCACTTTCGCAACAACCTAGATTCACAGTAGATGTGATAATTATATCATGGATTTATCGTATCGTAAAAAGCAATTAGTATATATTACTTCCTTTTGTTATAAAAATCTAGTAGTTTTCACAAAATTTTTAAATTTTATTTTAGCTGTTACTTACCTTTTGACATATTGAAAAAAATAAGTTGAACAAGTTCGTTCTAATATTTTTTATAATCTAGACTCGCTTATTGAATTTGTAAAATCTAAAAATAAAAATTATTAAAATAAAAGGAAAATAATTCATAAT
>NZ_NTZO01000634.1 GCF_002559405.1 Bacillus sp. AFS001701
TGGAATTAAGAGAATTGGAATACTTTATAGCTATTTGTGAAGAATTACATTTTACAAGGGCAGCAGAGAAATTAGGAATTTCACAACCTGCTTTAAGCCGTCAAATGAGAGCCCTAGAAGATAGATTAGGGGTTCGTTTATTTGATCGCTTAGGTAAAAAAATCGCCATTACAGAAGCTGGTAAAATTCTACAAGAAGAATCCGAAAAAATATTCTCTAATATAAAATATATCTATGAACAAATTGGAGAGCTTCAAAAAGTAAAAAGGGGTAAACTGATCATTGGTGCAATGTCGGAAGAGTTAAGTCAGCTTGCGTCTGTAATTTTCCTAGAGATTCATCGAATGCATCCCTATTTACAAATGAAGATCATTATGTCAGATAATATTGAGGATAGAGTTATTCAAAATGAAATCGACATAGCATTGACACACATGCCTTTAGAGAATGAACAGTTAACAAATATCCCTTTATATAATGAAGAATTTTATTTAGTTGTTCCTTTTGACCATCATTTAGCTGAAAGAGAAAAAGTTGATTTTGAAGAGATTAAGGACATTCAACTTGTCCTAAGTCCTAAAAACCACAATTGCCGAAAATTAATTGATGATACCGCTACATCTATGGGATTTGTCTTCAAGCCAATCATAGAATTAACTGATGTAAATTCCATTTTGAGTATAGTAAAAGCAGGTATTGGAGCTACCATACTTCCCAATACTCTTCTCACTTCTGAGAATTCTGAAACCCTTAAAGTAATTAAAATAGTGAATCCTGTAATTACTAAGGAAATTGCTATTGTACATCATAAAGAAAAGTATATTGGATCTGCTGCTAGAAATTTTATTGACTTGTTAGTTGCATATGTAAACTTGACAAGTCTTGATGTAGGAGGAACTGAAAATATTTTGATTAATTCATAAAAGTTCATATAAAAAAACTCCCCTTTCATTAAGCGAAAGGGGAGTTTTTTTATATGTTATTAACTTTAACGTTTATTAGACAATTTTATTCTGTGAACACTGCCACCCTGCGTGCCGACA
>NZ_NTZO01000635.1 GCF_002559405.1 Bacillus sp. AFS001701
TATTAAATAAAATAATAAAAATCATTAAAATTCTAAGATTGAAAAATGTTAATCGCTTGCTAATTTGTTGAAATAATGAGATCTCATTTTTCGATTGTATAACCAACACCTCTAACACTTTTTATATAAGTCTGATTTGGTGGATCAATTTTTTTTCTTAGATTTTTTACATACGCTTCTACAGCATTACTAGTTACCTCGGATTCGATTCCCCAAACTCTTTCAAAAATAACTTCTCTAGTTAGCACAATCCCTCTATTTTTTACTAATAAATCAAATAATTGTAATTCTCTTTGGGTTAAAATTATTTGTTCATTACCTCTATATAAACTAAAATTTGTCCGATTATATGTTAAGTCTTCAATCGTGATTATTTCATCTTGAAGTGGCGCAAAATTCCTACGATTGAGTACTTTAATTCTTGCGGCAAGTTCACTAAAATCAAATGGTTTGATTAAATAGTCATCCGCTCCAGCTTCTAATCCTTCAACACGGTGGTTAATACTATCTCTCGCTGTTAACATTAAGATAGGTCCTTTAAATCCATCGCTTCTAAGCTTTTTGCATATTTCTAACCCACTAATTTCAGGTAACATCCAATCCAAAATAAGTAAATCAAAATCATAGTGAGTTGCTAATTCCAATGCTTGCTTCCCATTAGTAGTCCATTCGATTTGAAATGGAGTTTGTGTTTTTAGCAAATGGGTTGTCATTTTTCCTAATTTTTGATCGTCTTCAGCAAATAAAATTTTCAAAAGATGTCTCCTCTATTAAGTTCTTAATCAGGAACTTAAATTCTTTTTCGTATTAAATGGTAGCTTCTTTATTATTCTTTCGTAAATTTTTAATAATATTTCCATTAATGGTTCCGTTATTGATGATGTTTTTATAACAACAATTGCAACTACACCAGCCAAAATAAATGCACCAATTATATCAAATGGATAATGTACTCCAACATAGATTCTTGAAATACCAACTAATATCGCCCAAACAAATGAAATCAAACCGAAACGATCTTTTCTAAACAATAAAATAAGCGCAGTAGAAAATACTAATGTTCCGTGATCACTTACAAAAGATGAGTCGGATGAATGTGAAATCAGTTTCGTCACATGGTGATTAACGAATGGTCGCGCGTGGTAATAAAATTGATGGATAATAAAGTTACCACCTAGTGCTAATATAAGAGTTAAACCGATATAAAAAGCTGTATACTTACGTTCGCTACCTTTTTGAATCCATAAATAACATAAAAGTGCTATTACTAATAAAATGGCAGATTTAGATAAAAATATCATTACATTATCTAATGCAGGCCATTTGCCAGCAAAACTATTTATTAATTTAAAGATTGAGTAGTTCATTAAAATTTCCTCCATTTTTTTGATCGGAAATTATTATATAAAAGTTTTATGAAAAATTGATGAAAATTTAATTGGGTTTTTTTATTACAAATAAAAAAGACCTA
>NZ_NTZO01000636.1 GCF_002559405.1 Bacillus sp. AFS001701
TTTTTAAGCAATTTAAAACTGAAATTTTCAGCTAATAAATACTTCAAAATAAAAAAGAGCTAATCAAGTCAACTGATTAGCTCTCCTTATGACATATTTACAGACTCTTTCTTACTAAAAAACTGGATTGTAAAACCAAAAATAATAATTACAATAGAAAATAATAAACTCAACCAAATGCTTTGAAATTCACCTACATATGGCTGAACAATATAGGAAAGTATGATACTGATTACAATACTAATTGGAATGTAATTACCGACTTTACCTTTACTAAAGACAATAACTAAAATTGGAAATAACAATGCAGAATATACATTTCCTGAGTAAAATAATAGTTCAATAATTTTTTTTGATTGAATAATTGTAGCGAAAAAGATGATCGCCCCAATTATCACGGATAGAAGATAAGCAAGTTTTATTTTTCTTTGATCATTTTTTATCGTGTGAAATGGCTCAATTATATTGATAATAATTAAGCTAGAAAGAGAATGTAAAACCGCACCAAATGTTGATGTAATCGCATTAAATGCACATAAAACGAAAAGTATGAAAAAGAATGGTGTTGTAATTTTATTTGCTAAACCAACTAAAATTGATTGAATATCTGTAAATCCACCTGTAAATATAACAATAATAAAAAGACATGAAAATGAAAGGGGGAAAATACACCATATTAACCCGGATATTGAGAATGTTAAAGGAAGTTTTTTCGATTCAATCATAAATAATCGGTGCCATGAAGTAATGTCAAAGAAAAACTGACCAAATCCTACTAATAATCCTGAAAATAGAAAACCCCATAAATCGTAATGATCAATGACTAGCATGTATGGATGGTATAATTTAATCCCATCATATACGGGTTGAACGCCCTCTTTTACGAAAAAATACAACGGAATTAAAATTGCCGCTGCAAACATTGTAATGACTTGGAATCCAGCTAATCCATGTATCATCTTTAATCCACCAAAACCTGCAAAAAGTACACAAAAGCTTATAAAAATGATTATTTCTATGTACAACGGTAAATTAAAAAGAAAATGAAATAACGTAGATGCAGTCATCGACTGTATATATAATATGTGTAAACTAGTTAATATTAAAATACAAATCATAATCCAATAACCAAGTGGATGTAGTTTCTTCTTCAAATAATCTCCAATTGTTAAACCATCTGGGTACTCCTGTCGAACCTTTTTCCCGATAAAACTAAATACAAATAAAGCAATCGCACCTAAAAATGCATATCCGATTCCACCAAATACGCCATATTTAATCATTGATTCTGGCGAAGATAATATCGTAGTTCCTGTTACCCAACGTGCCAAGAGAGAAATAATTCCCATTCCCATTCCAATTTGAATAGGACCTTGTACGTATTCTCTAAATGAACGTGAATTCACTGTTTATTTTCCTTTCTCACGATACTCTTTTGGAGTAATGCCCTCAATTTTGCGGAATAAAGTACTAAAGTAATGCTGACTATTAAAGCCTGAGTTTTCTGCTACATCGGATATGTTCCAATTTGGATTATTTGTTAAATATCGCTTGGCTGCTTGTATTCTATAGTCTATTAAATATTCTGAAAACGAAACACCGACTTCTTCGTGAAATTTTCTACTTAAATAAGTATGATTCGTGTGAACTTCTCTAGCAACGTCAGAAAGAGAAAGTTTTTCAGCGAAATGATCATGAATATATAAAAGAGTTTGGTGTATTAAACTAGAATATTGGTTTGATGTGTCGGTATCACTATATTTAGATAAAACTTTATATAATTCACTTTCTATAATAGGTTTTGTTAAATAATCTAGTACTCCGATTCGGATTGACTGTTGGGCATAATCAAAACTTTGATATGCTGTAACCATAATAATATCAACGTCTTTATTTAGTGCTCTAAGTTCTTCACCAAACTCTAGTCCTGAGCGTCCTGGTAGATTGATATCTAGAAAAGCAATATTAATTTTATGATTTTGATTAATTGTGATTGCTTGGCATGCATCAGCAGCTTTAAAAAACTTCCATAATGGAAACATATTTTTTATCAAATATTCCATCTGTTCAAGCTCTAATGGTTCATCATCTACTAATAATACATTCAATTTATTTTCCCTCCTTTACTCTCATATATAAGTGGCCAAACGACCTTAACATTTGTTCCTGATTCATTTGAAGTAATCAGTACATGTCCACTATTACCAAAATATAGTTGTAATCTCTTTTTTATATTGTCTAATCCATGGCCTTCTTGATTAGAAAAAGAATTAGTCATTCCCATTAAACCATTATCAATTACTTCTAAGCAGACTAGCTCGGAATCTTGATAAAATCGAATATGCAGTAAAGCCTCTCCAACCTTTTTTTCTAAACCGTGTTTAAATGAATTTTCTACTAAGGTTTGCAAAATAAAAGGAGGGACTAGCGCATTATATAAATCTTTTGGACAATCTAACTGTGTTTTAAGACGATCTCCAAACCTTAGATTTTGAATGTCTAAATAATATTGAGTATATTGTATTTCTTGATTTAACGGAATTAAGGGCTCGGATGATTTATATTTAAATCTTAAAAATTGAGAGAACGTTTCTAGGGCCCGGATTAATTCCGTAGTTCGATTTAAACGCGCTAGGCTTAATATGACATTAAGTGTATTAAATAAAAAGTGCGGTTGAATTTGCTGATTTAATTTATTGTATTGAGCTTCTTGTAATGCATGTTCTAACCGAATTTCTCTATTTTTATTTTCAAGTAAGTCAATTCTTTTTTCAAAGATAAACAAAAATAATAAAGCAATAGCTCCCATAATAGGAGCTAAAATAAATAGCATAATTAGTAAAGTAAATCCCTCGTAACTAAGCATGAAGAACCTCAAATAGTTTTTTTGATAATATTTTTAATTTTTTTGAAAACTTTGTTT
>NZ_NTZO01000637.1 GCF_002559405.1 Bacillus sp. AFS001701
CCATCATTTAGTCTGACTCCGACCACCACGGTGTACCACCGACTGTCGCGCCCTATAGGGGTAGCACTCATGGGAGATTAGCAAAAAAGCCACCCTAAGATAGATGTCTTATCTCCAATTACTATTTAAACCTAATAACACCACTAATTAATACTAAAACTAATGCAACAAGGAATATCACTCCGATTGAAGTTAAAACATTAAGGATTTTATTTGCCTTTGTACTAAACAGCCTACAAAATACAATATAAACTCCAATTCCAATAATTCCACCCAATGTATTTCCCAAAAAGTCAGTTATATCGCTAGCTCCTATAGCAAAGATAAATTGTAATACTTCAAATACCAAACTAACTCCTGCTATTACTGCAATCTTTTTCAAGAAAGACCAATTTGGTTTTAGCATACTGATATAAATTCCAAATGGGATAAATGC
>NZ_NTZO01000638.1 GCF_002559405.1 Bacillus sp. AFS001701
GAACTATATCATATAAATCTTAAAAAAGTGTAAAATTTTTGTGAAATAAGCCTAAACAACTCACATTTCATAAAATAGTTAGAAATTCAACGATTAATTTGTGTAATTTGAATGTAAGATAGATTAAAAGGATGTGAAATATGAAAAATCAAAAAGAACGACTTGAATCCAAGGATTTAAGGATTTATCAAATATTAAATGCAAGAAGCGAACTATTTGATGAGGATAAAGCATACTTATCCTATCTAGAAAAAGGGTTCAAAGGTGAAAAGAAATTTGATGAATGGACTTCAACACTTTCAGATAACTGGCTTTTCCTTAACGATTTATTGTTCGAATGTAACAAATCCGAATTCCAAATTGATTCCATTGGTATCAACGGAGAAACTATCTATTTATTTGAAGTGAAAAATTTTGATGGAGATTATTATATAGAAGGTGATCGATGGTATAAAACCCCAAAAACCGAAATAAAAAATCCTTACGAACAACTTAAAAGAACCGAATCTATGCTACGAAAATTACTTATTGAACAAAAGATTCATTTCAAAATAAAACCTCATTTAGTCTTTGTAAACCCCGGATTTTTTTATACAATGCCCCTATGAACCTACCCACTATTTTCCCATCACAACTAAATCGCCTAATAAACGAATTAAACATGCAACATTTCAAATTAAATGTTAATCATTTCAAACTCACCAAAGAATTATTATCACTTCATAAATCAGAGTCTAAGTACAAACAATATCCAAATTATCAATATGAACAACTATTAAAGGGCATCATTTGTGTTAACTGTAATACGTATATTACTGAAGTTAAAAAAGGTAAACTTGTATGCCAAGCCTGTGGCTATATAGAAGATCAGTCTAATGGAATATTAAGGAGTGTTGAAGAACTTAAATTTCTCTATCCGAATAGAAAAATTACAACTAATGCTGTTTATGAGTGGTGTGGAATTTATAAATCAAAAAAAGGGATTTGGAAAGTACTTCGTGAAAATTTTACTAAGAATGGACATGGAAAATATAGTTATTTTGTTTAGTAACTTTAACTTGTACTCATTATTGTGAGTGCATTTTTTTATTTTAGGTACTTCTGAATCCTTGATGGGTGGAGTATTTTCTTATTTTTGCTTTATTTACTAACTCATGGCCCTTTAAGACTTAGTATCTTTTGTTTTTTTGCTATTTTACTTACTCATGAACGCCTTATGAGTAACCATATTTTATCGTTTTCCTTATTTTACTTACTCATGAACGCCTTATGAGTACATTTTTCATCGTTTTCCTATTTTACTTACTCATGAACTCCTTATGAGTAACCATATTTCATCGTTTTTCTATTTTACTTACCCATGAACTCCTTATGAGTAACCAAATTTCATCTTTTTGCTATTTTACTTACTCATGAACGCCTTATGAGTAACCATATTTCATCTTTTTGCTATTTTACTTACTCATGAACGCCTTATGAGTAACC
>NZ_NTZO01000639.1 GCF_002559405.1 Bacillus sp. AFS001701
TAATTATTTTAAAATTTAATTAGTCTTGTTCAGCGAATTTTTTCTTTTTCGCTGCACGCTCACGCTCATTTTTATCAAGAAGCTTTTTACGTAAACGAATTGATGTTGGCGTAACTTCACAGTACTCATCATCATTTAAGTATTCTAAAGATTCTTCAAGCGTCATAATACGTGGTTTTTTCATTGTTGTTGTTTGGTCTTTATTTGCTGAACGAATGTTAGTAGCATGTTTAACTTTAACAACGTTTACTGATAAATCATTATCACGGTTGTGTTCACCAACAATCATACCATCATAAACATCTGTTCCTGGCTCAAGGAAAATTATACCACGGTCTTCTAGACCCATAATTCCGTATGTTGAAGCTTTACCAGTTTCCATTGATACTAATACACCTTGACGACGTCCACCAACTTGACCTTGAATAGCTGGTTGGTAGCTATCGAATGAATGATTAATGATTCCATAACCACGAGTTAAAGTTAAGAACTCTGTAGTATAACCAATTAATCCACGAGCTGGTACCATAAATGTTAAGCGAACTTGGCCGTTACCATTATTCACCATATCTCTCATTTCACCTTTACGAGCACCCATTGATTCCATGATTGAACCAGTATATTCTTCAGGAACGTCAATTTGAACATGCTCAACTGGCTCACATCTTACACCGTCAATCACACGAATGATAACTTCTGGTTTTGAAACTTGAAGCTCATATCCTTCACGACGCATGTTTTCAATTAGGATTGATAAGTGAAGCTCTCCACGTCCACTAACGATCCATACATCAGGAGAATCTGTATTTTCTACACGTAAACTTACGTCTGTTTGAAGTTCTTGTAATAATCTTTCTTCAATTTTACGAGAAGTTACAAATTTACCTTCACGACCAGCAAAAGGTGAGTTATTTACTAAGAATGTCATTTGAAGAGTTGGCTCATCAATACGTAAGATTGGAAGTGCTTCTTGGTGTTCAGCAGGACATACTGTTTCACCAACGTTGATATCTTCCATACCAGATACTGCTACTAAGTCACCAGCTTTTGCTTCTTGGATTTCAATACGTTTTAATCCAATGAATCCAAACATTTTTGTAATACGGAATTGTTTAACTGATCCATCAAGTTTCATTAAAGCAACTGATTGACCAACTTGCATTGTTCCACGGAAAATACGTCCGATACCGATACGTCCAACATAGTCATTGTAGTCTAATAATGTTACTTGGAATTGTAAAGGCTCTTCACTATTATCGATTGGAGATGGAATGTGCTCAATAATTGTATCAAATAAAGCATTCATATTTGGTTCTTGTTTAGCAGGATCAGACTCTAAGCTAGAAGTTCCGTTAATAGCTGATGCGAATACTACAGGGAATTCTAATTGATCTTCATCTGCACCTAATTCGATAAATAAATCGATTACTTCGTCAACTACTTCATCAGGACGTGCGAAGTCACGGTCGATTTTATTTACAACTACGATTGGTGTTAAATGTTGTTCTAAAGCTTTTTTCAATACGAAACGAGTTTGTGGCATACATCCTTCATATGCATCTACAACTAAAAGAACACCATCAACCATTTTCATGATACGTTCTACTTCTCCACCAAAATCGGCGTGTCCAGGAGTATCCATGATGTTAATACGTTTACCTTCGTATTGGATTGCAGTATTTTTAGCTAAAATTGTAATTCCACGTTCACGTTCTATATCATTAGAGTCCATTGCACGTTCATTAACGTTTTCGTTTGAACGGAATGTACCTGATTGTTTTAATAACTCATCAACTAACGTTGTTTTTCCATGGTCAACGTGCGCAATAATTGCTATATTGCGTAAATCTTCTCTTTTTTTCAAAATATATTCACTCCTAAAATGTCTACACATCTATTTTCATTATTAACTAAAACATTATAGCACATGCATACGGAAATATATCAAGAAAATGTTTAATCAAAAATATAAATTATTAATAAATATTTAGTAAAGTTTTATTTTTTTCAAATTTAC
>NZ_NTZO01000640.1 GCF_002559405.1 Bacillus sp. AFS001701
GTTTAGTCGATTTTTTTATTAAGCTAAATGGCAGTATAGTTTAAATAAGAAAAGAACTTCTTTTAAATAATCATAAAAGTGGAGTGGTCAACTATTCGTTGTAACCACTCCATTTTTTATGGGAATTTCTATAAATACTAAAATGTATGAATTTACCTAAATATACCATTGACGATGATAATCATTATTGATATTATCAATCAGGAATGATTATCATTATCGATGACAAGGAGGATAAAGCTTTTGAAAAAGTCATTACAATTTTTTGCACTAATAATAATCTTAGCACTTTCAGTAGCCTGTACTAATCAGAAAGATAAGGTTTCTAAACATCATGAAAAAATGGGTGAAGATGTAGAAATAGGTCAGGTGATTAAAAATGGAATGGAAATTAAGGCTGTTTATATGCCCCATGAAGTTAAAGTTGCACCTGTTGAACATGGAGGGAAAGAAGGAAACATTCATTTAGAAGCTGATATTCATGCAACAAAGGACAATTCATTTGGATTTTCGAAAGGTTCGTGGATTCCTTATTTAACAATTAAATATAATATACATAATCTTGATACAAATGAAAATGTAGCAGAGGGAAAATTGTATCAAATGGTAGCAGGTGACCCACATTATGCATCTAATGTTTTAATACCTGAACCAGGAAATTACGAATTAACTTATCAAATAAGTAAACCTGACTTAGCTCGTCACGTTGATGATGTCAAAGAGTTCTATGAACCTATGAGCTTGAAATGGAAATTTAAATATGATGGGTCTGAAAAATAAAAATTAAGTATAAAGGAAAGTTTCCCTTTCTAACTTAAAGCATAGGAGATAATTAAGCTTATGAAAAAATTATCAAAACGATTTGAAGTACTAGCCTTTCAATCATTAGTTACTTTAATGCGTCTTCTTTTTGGCATTGGCTGGCTTTTGGCAGGTATAACGAAAATTACACAGAAACATTGGTTTATCGAACCCGGGGTTTTTATTAAAAATTATTTAATAATGGCACTCGAAAAACCAAATGTGCCAGAATTTTATAAGTACTTTATTGCACACTTTGCATTAAAACATATCATGTTTTTTAATTACATGATTCCAATCGTTCAGATTACTATTGGTATTCTTCTAATATTAGGATTAATGATAGTTCCTTCTATATTTATTTGTCTATTTATGCATATTAATTTTATACTTTCAGGAAATATGAATTTAATTAGTTTAACTCTTTATACAAGTGCATTTTGTTTATTGCTATTTTTAAACCGTAGTTTTGTTTTAAGTTTTGACCGTTATCTTGGAATTGAAAAACTCTTTAAAATAAATAAACAAAAGATCGGAAATGCAAATAGTTATAGTACATCAAAAGCTTCTTAGGGTAAAAATTCTAAATCATTTAATATTTAAATAATGATCATCCAAGGGTATAGATATTAGTTCTATGCCTTTTTAATTTGGATTAAGCAGTAGCGAAAAAGAAAAGGAAAATTTGAAAAACACTTTAAAAAATATTTTAGATAGTATTTCTTAGGCTATATACTACTATTTCAAATCCAATATTATCCATATGTTTTTAGTAGGTAAGGGGATAGAATATACAGATTATATTGTTCAATTAGTTATATTCTTAATTTTTCTACTGGTTGCTTTCAAAATGAAACTATAAATTCCTTATGTAACTAACGCAT